>DASREC010000318.1:0-3202 GCA_035652295.1 Polyangia bacterium | reverse complement strand
GGCATCACCGGCTCGCCGGCCGTGAAGTGCCAGGTGACCGACCCGGCGACCGGCGATACCGTCATGAATGCCCCCACCGCCGCGCGCCTCAACCATTGCGACTCGACGGGCGGCTATGACATCCGTAGCAGCGATCAGTTCTTGCCGACGCACGGGGTCGCGTTCAACCTCAGCCTCAACTTGCTGCAGCCGCTCTACACGTCGGGAAAGATCGAAGCCGCGCGCGGCGCCGCCCGCGCCGGCCGCGACGCCGCCCACACCAACGTCGACGTGGCGAAGGCCGACGCGACCATGAACGCGGTGCGCGCGTACTGGGGGCTCAAGGTCGCGCGCGCGATCATCGGCACGCTCGAGGACGGGCGCGATGCGCTCAAGGCGTGGATCGAAAAAGTCGAGAACGACCTCGCCGGCAACAAGCCGACCTATACGCAGTCCGATCTGGCGCGCCTCAAGATCGCGTTCGACAACGCGCAGCTCGTGATCACCGACATGCAGCGCAACCAGCGCATCGCGCTCGCCGGCGTGCGCACGCTCGTGAGCGAAGGCGACGCCGACATCGACGAGGAGGAGATCGATCTCGTCGAGATCAAGGATCAGCCGCTCTCCTACTACGAAGACGAGGCGCGGCTGCACCGCCCGGAGGCGCGCCTGCTCGACGCCGCCTCGTCGGGCGCCAAGAATTGGAAGCGGCTCAAGGTGGCCGAGCTGCTGCCCGACTTCGGCCTGGCGATCAACTTCAGCTACGGCTACGCGCAGTCGGTCGAGAGCCCGTCGAACGCGTTCATGTCGCACGCGAACTTTCTCGGCGCCGGGCTGTTCCTGGTCATGCACCAGCCGCTCGACTTCGCCATGCGGCTGGCGCGGCTCGACCAGGCGCGCGCCGACGAGCGGGCGATGGAGTGGCGCCGCAAGCAGGCGCTCGGCGGCATCGCGTGGGAGATCGAAGGCGCGTACGCCAACCTCGAGGAGGCGCGCCGGCGCTTCGAGCTCACGCGCCACGCCGAGAAGGTGGCGCGCGGCTGGTACAACGTCATGAACTCGCAGATCTCGGGCACGCCGCAGGACACGCGCGATCTCTCGGAGGCCGCGCGAAATTATTTCGAGCTGCGCATCCGCCACCTGCAGTCGATCATGGACGTCAATGTCGCGCTGGCTGCCCTGCACCGCGCGACTGGAGTAAACTGAATCCCATTTTCGGAGGCCCGTCGTACCCTCATGCGATCGCTGATCCCATTCGTCGCCGTCGTCTCGCTCGCCGCGCCGCTCGCCGCCGCGCCGGTGCTCGGACCGATGGCCACGCTCAAGCAGAAGAACGGCGAGTTCGATAAATTGCTGCGCGGCAAACCGCCCGCCGGCACGCCCGCCGAGCAGAAGCAGAAGAACGACATCAAGGCGCTCGCCGCCACGATGCTCGACTACGCCGAGCTGTCGCGCCGCTCGATGGCCGACAAGTGGACCACGCTCACCGCCGCGCAGCGCGAGCAGTTCGTCGCCAACTTCCGCGACCTGCTCGAGCACAAGTACGTCAAGCAGATCCGCTCGAACCTCGACTACGCCATGCAGTACAAAGGCGAAGAGGTCGCCGGCGACGAGGCCACCGTGTCGACGATCGTGAAGGTCAAGACCAAGGGCAAGTCGACCGACGCGGAGATCGTCTACAAGGTGCACAAGGTCGGCGCGGCGTGGCTGGTCTGGGACATCATCACCGACGACATCAGCATGGTGTCGAACTACAAGTCGCAGTTCATCAAGATCCTCGACGAGAAGGGCTACGACGAGCTGATCAAGAAGATCAAGGCCAACATCGAAAAGCTGGAGGGCGCCTGAGAGCGCTGGCGGCCTGTGCCGTCGCCGCGTCGCTGGCCGCGTGCGGCGAGCCGGTGGTGACGGTGCTGCCGCAGCCGATCCCGCTGGCGCTGTCGGAGCGGGGCGGCGCGCTCGTCGCCAGCGCCAGCGTCGACGAGATCCCGGTCCCGTTCCCGGTGGTGATCGACACGGGCTCGCCGATCACGGCGTATCACAAAGTCGGCGGCGCCGACGCCGACGTGAGCTACGGCCACATCGGCCTGTTCCGCCTCTACGCCGCCGGCGCGGGCGCGCCGCCGCGGCTCGAGATCCAGAACATCCAGCTCTACCAGACGGAGCTGCGCTCGGTCGGGCGGAGCGCGTTTCCCGTCGGCGGCGTGCTCGGCGGCGACAACCTCGAGCGCTTCGCCATCGGGCTCGACTACCGCGGCGGCGCGCCGGCGATGACGCTGGTCGAGAGCATCCTCGCGTGCTCGTGCCAGCTGGCCAACGACTGCCAGGCGGTGTTTCCGTTTCAGCTGCTCGGCGGGCAGGAGCAGATCGCGCTCGGCACCAACCTCTACACGTACCCGGCGACGCGCGTGGTGCTCGACGCGTGTCTCGAGCCCGAGCCCGATCCGGTGAGCGCGGGGCTGCCGTGCGCCACCAACGCGCTCACGCTGCCGCCGACCAACGAGCGCTACCAGCCGCACGGCGTCGACGTGAAGCTGATCGTCGCCACCGGCTTTCCCGGCTTCGCGCTCGGCGCGGGTGCCTACGATCGGCTGCGCGGCCAGGGCGCCGCGGCGCAGGCGCTGGCGTCGCCGGTGCGGCTGCACCTGCCCGACGTCGACGACGACGGGCCGAACGCCGAGGGGCTGGCCGTCGGCGTCGGCCAACTCGGCGGGCCCGGCGTGTCGGCGCTGGCGGTGGTCTCGCGCGAGCTGTACCTCGGACCGTGCGCCGAGCTGGCGCGCTCGCGCCGCATGCGCCGCAGCCCGCAGGGGCGCTCGTTCGAGTCGGCGTGCCTCGAGACGCCCAACTCACCGCTCACGCCGTCGTCGCCGCTGCCGTGCGGCAACATCCCGAACCAGCCGGCGGCGTGCGACGACACCACCGCGCAGGCGCACGTGGCGTCGATCCTCGAGCTGACGCAGACGGTGCCGATCTACGTCGTCGACGACGCCGCGCCGCTGCTCCAGAGCGTGAACGCCGACGTGCGCCCGGGCGCCGCCACCGTCGAGGGGCTGCTCGGCACCGAGGTGCTGGCGCGCCTGGTCTCGACCATCGACTATCCGCACAGCCGCTTCATCGCGCGCTGCGCCTCGGACGCCGACTGCTTGTGGTACCCGCGCTACATCGTGTCGTCGGAGCAGGGCGACTGCGAGGATCCGAATACGTGCACGTCGCCGAACCT
>DASREC010000317.1:0-33535 GCA_035652295.1 Polyangia bacterium | reverse complement strand
CGGCCCGCGCCCGCGCCATGGGCCAGGCCGGCCGCGCGCGCGCCCGCGAGCGCTGGGCGCTCGAGCCGCAAGTGCGCGCCTTCGACGAGCACCTGTGGCGCACGGCGCTGCGCCTCGGCCTCGCGCATGAACGCCCGGCCGCCGCCGAGCCACTATTGAGGAAGGCGGGCGGATAGCCATGTGCGGCATCTTCGGCGCGATCGGCGACGCCACGGACCAAGCGCTCGACGCCGCGCGCGCCGCGCTCCGCCACCGCGGCCCCGACTCCGACGGCGCGTGGCGCGACGGCGCGATCGGCCTGGCGCACACGCGCCTGCGCATCATCGATCTCTCGCCCGCCGCCTCGCAGCCGATGCGCGGCTGCGACGAGCAGATCCAGGTGACGTTCAACGGCGAGATCTACAACCACCGCGCGCTGCGCCGCGAGCTGGAGTCGCTCGGCCACCGCTTCCGCTCGAACGGCGACGGCGAGGCGATCGTGCACGGCTACGAGGAGTGGGGCCCGGCGGTGGTCGAGCGCCTCGACGGCATGTTCGCCTTCGGCCTGTGGGACGGCCGCGCCCGCAGCCTCCTGTGCGCCCGCGACCGCACCGGCAAGAAACCGCTGTTCTACGCGGTTTCACCGAGCGGATCGGCGCTGCGCTTCGCCTCCGAGATCAAGGCGCTGGTGGCCGCCGGCCACGCCGACGCGCTCGATCGCGCGCAGCTCCCGATGTTCCTGTCGTGGGGCTACGTGCCCGCGCCGTACACGCTGCACGCCGGCGTGCTCCAGCTTCCGCCCGCCTGCAAGCTGCTGTTCACGCCGGCCACGCAGAAGCTCACCGTCGAGGAGTACTGGCGCCCGACGTTCCTCGAGCCGCCGGTGCGCGACTCGTTCGCACAGGCGAAGGCGCGCGTGCGCGAGCTGGTGGTGGCGGCGGTCGAGCGGCGCCTCGAGTCGGACGTGCCGCTCGGCGCGTTCCTCTCGGGCGGCATCGACTCGACCATCGTCGTCGGCGTGATGGCGAAGCTGCTCGGCCGGCGCGTGCGCTCGTTCTCGATCGGCTTTCACGGCGACCCGCGCTTCGACGAGACCGCGTACGCGCGCGAGGCGGCGGCCGCGCTCGGCTCCGATCACACCGAGCTCAAGCTGGACCCGACGTCGGTCGAGTCGATCGAGCGGCTGGTGTGGCTGCACGACGGGCCGTTCGCCGATTCGTCGGCGATCCCGACCGAGGCGATCGCGCGCCAGATGAAGCCGCACGTGACGGTCGCGCTCTCGGGCGACGGCGGCGACGAGCTGTTCGCCGGCTACCTGCGCTTCCTCGCGGCGGAGGCGGCCGAGCGCATTCCGCGATCGCTGCGCGCGGCGCTGGTGCGCGTCGGCCGCGCCATCCCCGGCGGTCTGCCGCACCACTCGCTCGGCGCCCGCGCGCGCCGCTTCCTCGTCGCCGCCGATCAGCCGCTGGCCGATCGTTTGGCGCGGTGGAACTCCAGCTTCGCCTTCGAGCTGCCGAACCTGTTGCGTCCCGAGATCGCGCGCGGCCTCGATCTCGACGAGCCGGCCGCGTGGCAGCGGCGATTCTTCGACGGAGACGGCTACGGCTACGGCTACGGCTACGGCCACGGCCACGGCCACAGGAGGGACGTTACGCCGCTGCAAAAGATCCTCGAGCACAACTTCCGCACGTACCTCGCGTACGATTTGCAGACCAAGGTCGATCGCTGCTCGGCCGGCAGCGCCTTCGAGGTGCGCGCGCCGTTCCTCGACACTGCGCTCGTCGAGTACGCCGGCCGCCTGCCCGACGGCTACAAGCGCCGCGGCCCGCGCACCAAGCACATCCTGCGCGAGGCGTTCGCCGATCTGCTGCCGCCGCGCATCGCCCGCCGCGGCAAGATGGGCTTCGCCGTGCCGCTCGCCGCCTGGTTCCGCTCCGACCTGCGCGACTACCTGCGCGACACGCTGGGTCCGAGCGCGCGCGTGCACGAGCTCGTCGACGCCCGCGCCACCGCCGCGCTCGTCGAGGAACACCTCTCGACACGCGCCGACCGAAGTGCTCAGATCTGGACGCTCCTCACGTTGGAGATCTGGCTGCGCGCCCTGGCCAGCCAGTCACTGCCGAAGGCCCAAGACCGTGAAGCACGCGTTTACCATTGATCTCGAGGACTGGTACCACGGCATCCCGATCGCCGCCGAGCGCAAGGCGTCGGCGGAGCGGCGGCTGCACGTCGGCACCGAGCAGCTCCTCGAGCTGCTGGCGCGCGCGGGCGCGAAAGCGACCTTCTTCGCGCTCAGCCTGATCGCCAAGGAGCACCCGTCGCTGTTGCGGCAAATTGCCGCAGCCGGGCACGACGTCGGCTCGCACGGCCTGTCGCACGACCTGATCTACGAGATGTCGCCCGAGCGCTTCCGCGAGGAGACCCGCTCGTCGGTGCGCGACCTCGAAGACTGCATCGGCAAGCCGGTGCGCTCCTACCGCGCCGCCTATTTCTCGATCACGCGCCGCTCGATGTGGGCGCTCGACGTGCTGGCCGGCGAGGGCATCCGCTTCGACTCGTCGATCTTCCCGGTCAAGAACTGGCGCTACGGCATCCCCGACTACTCGCGCCGCCCGACGGTGGTCGAGACTTCGAACGGCCCGCTGCTGGAATTTCCGCTGTCGACGCGCCGCCTGCTCGGCCGCAACATCCCGACCACCGGTGGTGCATACTTCCGCATCTACCCGTACGCGGTGACGCGCTTCAACATGCGCGCCTCCGAGCGCGAGGGCATGCCGGTGGTGTTTTATCTGCATCCATGGGAATTGGATCCCAAGCACCCGTTCGTGAGCTTTCGCAAGAAGGCGATGCTCACGCACTACGTGAACCTGCGATCGACCGCGCCGAAGCTCACGCGGCTGCTCGCCGACTTTCGTTTCACCACTCTTGGAGAGGTACTCGACGATGCGTTCCCTGGACTTGGTCAATAGCTACTTCAACCGCGAAGCCGAGCGTTTCGACGCGATCTACGAGAAGGACAAGCCGGTCCATCAGCAGATCGGCGACGCGCTGTTCCGCCGCGTGATCCACGAGCGCTTCTCGCTGGTGATGAACGCCATCGGCGCGCCGGGGTCGACCATGCTCGACGTCGGCTGCGGGCCGGGGCGCTACGGCGTGGAGCTGGCGCGGCGCGGAGCCAAGCGCTGCGTCGGCGTGGACGTGGCGGCGAACATGATCGACATCGCGCGCGCCGAGGCGGAGAAGGCCGGCGTGGCCGATCGCTGCGCCTGGACGGTCTCCGACTTCCTGTCGTTCGTCACCGACGAGAAATTCGATGCCGTGGTGGCCATGGGCTACTACGATTACCTGGAAGATCCGACGCCGCACCTGCGCAAGATGATCGAGCTGTCGAACGGCCGCGTGTTCATGAGCTTCCCCAAGCGGTGGACGCTGCGCACCGGGCTGCGCATCGCGCGCTTCAAATTGCAGCGCGGGTTCGTGCGCTTCTATTCGCGGCGTGAGATCCTCGACCTGTTCCGCTCGACGGGAAACCTGGCGTTCCTGTCGCTGGTCGATCTCGGGCGCGACTACGTGGCCATCTACGACGCCGCGGGAGCGCGGGCGCGCCGCTGATGGAGCTGCGCATCCTGCACGTCATCACGCGCCTGATCGTCGGCGGCGCGCAAGAGAACACGCTGCTCACGGCGATCGGCCAGCACCGCACGCCCGGGTATCGCGTGACGCTGCTGGCCGGCATCGACAACGGGCCCGAGGGCAACCTGCACGATCGCGCGCGCGACGCCGGCGTCGATCTGCAATTGATGGACGAGCTGGTGCGCCCGATCGCGCCGGCCACCGACGCGCTGGCGCTGGCGAAGCTGGTGGCGTTCATGCGCCGCGGGCGCTACGACGTGGTGCACACGCACTCGTCCAAGGCGGGCATCCTCGGGCGCATCGCCGCGCGCGCGGCCTCGACGCCGATCGTGGTGCACACGCTGCACTCGCTGGTGTTCGGCGAGCACGCCACGCCGCTGCAGAACAAGATCTACATCCAGCTCAAGAAGATCTGCGCGCCGCTCACGCACCGCTTCATCTCCGTCTCGGACGCGACCAGGAACGGCGCCCTCGCCGCCGGCATCGGGCGGCCGGAGCAGCACTGCACCATCTACTCCGGATTTCACATCGAGCCGTTCCTGCGCGTGCGCGAGACGCTGGACGTGGCTGCGGCAAAACGCCGCATCGGCCTCGAGCCCGAGCACCTGGTCGTCGGGAAAGTGGCGCGGCTGTTTCCGCAGAAGGGGCACGATCACTTCCTCGACGCCGCGCGGGTGATCGCCGAGCGCGAGCCGCGCGCCCGCTTCCTGCTCGTCGGCGACGGGGTGCTGCGCGGCGAGCTGGAGCAGCGCGCGCGCGACCTCGGGCTGGGCGGCAAGATCGTGTTCGCCGGGCTGGTGTCGCCCGACGCGGTGCCCGAGCTGGTGCAGGCGATGGACGTGGCGGTGCACACCTCGGTGCGCGAGGGGCTGGCGCGCGTGATCCCGCAGGCGTCGGCGGTGGGCAAGCCGGTGGTGGGCTTCGCGCTCGACGGCACGCCCGAGGCGATCCAGCACGGCGTGTCGGGTTTTCTGGCCAAGCCGTACGACGCGCGCGACGTGGCCGAGCGGGTGCTGGAGATCCTCGGCGACGAGCCGCGGCGGCGCGCCATGGGCGAAGCCGGGCGGCAATTTGCCGCAGCCAACTTTCCCGTCGAGGTGATGGTCGAGCGGGTCAACCGCGTCTACGAGGAGCTGGCGCGCGCGCGGCTGAGGCGGGCGGCGTGATCGCGCAGGCGCAAGCGCACGCCTCGTCGGGCGGCGCGCCGGCGCGCAAGCTGCGCGTCGCGCACGTGATCACCGATCTCACCACCGGCGGCGCCGAGATGATGCTCCTGCGCCTGCTGCAGGCGATGGACGGCGCGCGCTTCGAGGCCGAGGTGATCTCGCTCAAGCAGACGCGCCCCGTCGGCGATCGGATCGCGGCGCTGGGCGTGCCGGTGCGCGCGCTCGGCATGAAGCGCCTGCCGTCGCCCGGCGACGTGGCGAAGCTGGTGCGCTGGCTGCGCGGCGGCCGCTTCGACGTGGTGCAGACGTGGATGACGCACGCCGATCTGATCGGCGGCCTGGCGGCCAAGGCGGCGCGGCTGCCGGTCGCGTGGGGGCTGCACGTCGGCAAGCTCGAGCCGCGCACGCACGGCTGGACCGCGCTCGCCGTCGCGCACGTCAACGCGCGCCTGTCGCGCGTGGTGCCCGACCGCATCGTCTGCTGCTCCGAGACCACGGTCGTCGAGCAGAGCCGCCTCGGCTACGCGCGCCACAAGATGCTGGTGATCCCGAACGGCTTCGATCTCGACGCGCTCAAGCCCGACGCCGCCGCGCGCGCCAGCGTGCGCGCCGAGCTCGGCCTCGCGCCCGACGCGCTCCTCGTCGGGCAGGTCGGCCGCTTCCACAAACAAAAAGATCATCAGAACTTCTTCGCCGCCGCGCACCGCGTGCTGGCCAGATTCCCGTCGGTGAATTTCCTGCTGTGCGGGCGCGACGTGACCTGGGAGAACCCGCAGCTCGTCGAGTGGGTGGGCGGGGCGCGCGCGCGCTTTCACGTGCTCGGCGAGCGGCAGGACATCCCGCGGCTGTCGGCGGCGCTCGACGTGGCGTGCTCGTCGTCGTCGTTCGGCGAGGCGTTCCCGCTGGTGATCGGCGAGGCGATGGCCGCGGGCGTGCCGTGCGTGGTCACCGACTGCGGCGACTCGGCGCTGATGGTGGGCGCGACCGGGCGGGTGGTGGCGATCCGCGATCCGGCGGCGTTCGCCGGCGCGGTCGAGGAGCTGCTGGCGCTCGGCGCCGGCGGGCGGGCGGCGCTCGGGGCCGAGGCGCGCCGGCGCGTCGAGGAGCGCTACGAGCTGCGGCAGATTGCCGCACGCTACCACGCGCTCTACCAGGAGCTGGCGCGCTGATGGAGCAGCTGGCCGCGTGCGTCGCCTGCGGCGCTCCCGCCGCGAACGGCTCGGCGCGCGTGGTCTACCGCCGCCGCGACGACGCGCTGGTGCGCTGCCCGCGGTGCCGCTCGCTCTACGCCAACCCGCAGTACACCGACGAGGAGCTGGGCCCGCTCTACACGCGCGAGTACTACGACGCGCACAAGAACCTCGAGACCGACTTCCGCGAGCGCGACTTTCAGAATACACGCGACTTGTACTACACGGTAGTGCACGACCTGCTGCGCCGCCATCCCGAGCTGCGCCCGTCGCCCGGGCGGCCGCGGCGCGTGCTCGACTTCGGCTGCGGCGTCGGCTTCTTCCTGGTGGCGTGCCGCGAGGCCGGGCTCGAGCCGACCGGCATCGACTGGTCCGACGTGGCCTCGCAGTACGCCCGCCAGCGCTTCGACCTCGAGGTGCTCACCGACGCGGAAAACGCCCTGCGCAACCTCCCCGCCGATCACTATCACGTGATCACCGCGTGGCAGGTCATCGAGCACATGCGCCGCCCGCGCGAGACCCTGGCGCTGCTCACGCGCGCGCTCGCCCCCGGCGGCCTGCTCTGCATCGCGGTCCCCAACCTCGGCGCCCTCGCCCACCGCTGGCAGCGCGACCGCTGGTTCAACATCCAGAACCTGACCCACCTGGTGTTTTTTACACGCGACCGCCTGCAACGCGCCCTCGAGGAGGCCGGCCTCACCCAGGTCGAGCGCCCCGTCCTCCTCGGCGGCCTCACCGGCCTGCGCCGCCTGCTGACTCCGGCGCAGTACCTGCTCCGCGCCGCCAACCTCGGCAACGAGTTCCGCCTCTACGCCCGCAAGCCCGGCGTGCTCCGCTAAGCGGGGCGGCGCGCGCGAACTTCGATGCCGTTGCCGCCGCGCTTCGCCCAGACGTCGATCAGCCCCGCGTCGCGGCACCACCGCTTCATCGTCGACAGCCACTGCGGCTGGTCGTACGCCGGCGACAGCGCGTCCATGGTGTCGAGCACGCTCCACTCGATCTCGTGCTCGCGCGCCATCCCCAGCCGCCCGCGATAGTCCTTGATCGGCACCACCAGCTGGTTGAACGGGTGCAGCGGCGGCACCACCCGCATGTACGCCGGCACCAGCCGCTGGCACCAGCGCAAGAGCGTCTCCTTCGGCACGCGCCGCGTGAGCCAGCGGACGCGGTAGCGCGCGTTGAAGAACATGCGCAGCCGATCGTACACGTCGACGGCGAGGTGCCCGCCCGGCTTCACCGCCTGCACGAGCGAGTGGAACGCGCGCTCCACGTCGGGGCAGTGCTGCAGCACGCCGTAGCAGAACACGCGGTCGAACGACGCCGGCCGATACGGCAACTCATAGATCGACGCCTGGCACACGCGCGCCCCGCGCGAGGAGAACTGCTCGTGCGTGACCTCCGCCGCCGCGCTGTAGTCGAACGACACCACGGTCGCGCCCGTCGAGAGCAGCACCTCGGTGAAGCGCCCCATGCCGCAGCCGGCCTCGAGCACCGTCTCGCCGTCGAGCCGCTCGGGCCAGCCGGTGCCGAGCAGGAGGCGGCGGCGCGAGGCGTCGGTGCCGGTCTCGCTGTCGAGCTGCGCGCGGCTGAACTGCTTCCACTGGTAGCCGAACGACGCGGCGTAGCCCTCGTCGGTGACGAAGCGCGGCACGCCGCCGCGGATGGGAAACGCGTGGCCGGCGGCGCAGCGCAGCTCGTCACCGTCGAGCGCGAGCGCGGCGCGACAGGTGGGGCAGACGTAGATCGAGTAGTCCTCGCCGCGCACGGCGGGTCATACTTGTACTATGCTCGCTGACTGTCAAGGACGCTCACCGACGTGAACACGGCCGCCGCCACGCTTCCGGAGACGCCCGAGCCGGCGCGCGCGGGCGCGAATCCCGCGCGGCTGCTGCTCGCGCCGCTCACGTATCCGCTCGCGGCCGCCGCGTTCGCGCTGCAGTTCACCGTCTGGATGGCGCTGCGCCTCTTGTCGCAGCCCGAGTACGCGTGGGTGGTGCTCGCCGGGATCGTCTACGTCTTTCGCGGCAACTACTGGCTCCTGCCGCTCTACGCCGTCGAGTCGTTCCTGCTGGTGCAGGTGGCGACGTTCCTCTTCGACGTGGTGCACTTCGTCCTGCACCGGATGGCGGAGTCGCGCTCGCGCCTCTTGCGCGCGATCGGCGCGATGCACACCATGCATCACCGATTTCTCGACGAGGAGCTGCGCATCCACGACGAGCTGCGCGGCGCCAACAACACGCACCACGTGCTGCCCGAGTTCGCCACGCACGTGATCGTCAGCCTCGCGGCGTGGCCGCTGCTCGGGCCGATCCCGGTCGCGCGCACGCTGCTGCTCGAGGTGGTGACGCTCGCGCGCTTCTTCCGCGCCGGCGGCAACGACGCCAACCACGTCGCGCACCCGGTGGTGCGCGCCACGCGGCCGACGCTGTTCGTCGACACCTGGTACCACTCGCTGCACCACGTGTGGCCGAGCGAGTACTACTCGTCGATCAACGCCGGCTTCGACCGTATGTTTGGTTATGGTTGTCACGTGCGCGGGCGGCGCGTGGCGCTGGCCGGCGACGCGGGCGTCGGGGCGGGCGCGTTCGGCGCCGAGCTCGCGCGGCTGCTGGCGCGCGCGGGCGCGGTGGTGACGCCGTTCGCCGACGGCGAGCTGCGCGACCTCGACGTGCTGGTGATCGCCGGCGGCGCGTCGGCGTGGCGCGACGAGCTGATCGAGCGCTTCCGCCTCGCCACCGCCGGGCGGCGATTTCCCGTCGAGGTCTGGGCGATCGGCGGCGATCGCGAGTTCGCCGCCTCCGGCCGCCGCTGGTACGGCGACGAGCGTCTCTACTACCGCCACGTGGTCGCGCCGAGCGGCGCCGGCGCGGGAGCGGCGCGCGCGGCGTGGTTCCTGATCCGCCGCGGCTTCCGCTACGTGCCCGTCGACGCCGCCGGCCTCGGGCTGCTCGGCTTCTTCAAGTTCCGATTCTGGACGCGCTGAGCGCGGCGCCCGACTCGCGGCGGCGCACCTGGTCGGCGGCGATCAGCATCAGCGGCACGAACAGGATCTGCGCGCGGTAGCGATAGATGGTCCCGACGTTGGTGATCGCGATCGACCACCCCACCGACGAGATCAGCAGGTAGAAGAACAGCGCCATGAAGCCGCGCGTGCGCCGCTTGAGCGCCGCGCGCAGCCCGCGCCACGCGCTCGGCACCATCCAGTAGAGGAGGAGCATCTCGGGCGACGTGGCGAGCGAGATGATCGATCCGCCGGTGAACGGAAACGGCGCCAGGAAGAAGTAGACCAGGCCGATCGGGATCCACAAGAGCAGGCCGCCCGCCGACGACGTGTCGACGATCTGCGTGTTGACCGCCGAGCCGACGTTGGCCGACGCGTAGCCGGCGCGCAGGATCGCCACGCGATCGACGATCGAGCCGCCGCCCTCGCCGAGCGCCGCGGTGTCGCCGCCCGAGCGCTTGATGACCAGGAACAGCGCCATCGACAGCGCCACCAAGAGCGCCGAGTTGCGCAGGAGGCGCCGGTCGCCCTGCACCAGCAGGCCCGCCGACACCGCCAGCGCGACGAAGATGATCTCGTAGGGCCGCTCGTAGGAGATCACGCCCACGCCGAGGAACAGCAGCACCAGCGCCGGCAGCGAGAAGCGCTCGCTGATCATCAGGAAGCCGAGCAGCGCCAGCTGCGCCCCGACCAGCGACGTGGTGTCCTTCATCAGCACCGACGACCACAGCACCAGCGACGGGAAGACCGCCGCCAGCCAGCCGGCGCGCCGCGCCACCGCCGCGGGAAACAGCCGCGCCGCCATCAGCGCCGTCAGCGCCGCCGACCACGCGCCGAGCACGCCGATGATCATCTTCGGCACCATCACGTTGTGCCCGAGCAGGTAGTACGAGACGCCGGTGAGGCGGATGACGCCGGTGACCGCGCCGCCGTCCCACGGGTGCGGGATCTTGCCCTCGAGGTACAGGCAGTACATCCAGCCCGAGTAGTCGTAGCGGATCTCGTCGGGGGCGAACAGCCCGGGCCTTGTCTCGTATACGAGATAGTTGATGCCCGCGCACACGCCCCAGCGCAGCGCCAGCGCCACCAGGAAGATGGCCATCAGCGACAGGCCCGGGCGATCCAGGCGCGAGCACAGCCACAGCGACGGCGCGGCGACGGCGATGCCGGCCATGAGCGCGAGGCCGAGGCCGTCGAGCACGAGCGACGACGCGCCGAGCAGGACGCAGAGAGTGAGCCAGAGCGCGAGCGCGTTGCGGGTGGTCATGCGGCGTGGAGGCCCAAGGGTTGGTGTGTTGGTAGCATGAGCGCGTTCACGGGTCACCTTGACGGCGGCGAAAAAGGGCGCTTGTTTGTGAGGGCGTTGGACACCGGCGGACTGGTCATCTCGCTCGACTTCGAGCTGCACTGGGGCGTGCGCGACCTCGAGCCCGCGGGCGGCGGCTACCGCGCGAACCTGCTGGGCGCGCGCGCGGCGATCCCGCGGCTGCTCGAGCTGTTCGCGCGCTGGGACGTGGCGGCGACCTGGGCCACCGTCGGCATGCTGTTCGCGCGCGACCGCGACGAGCTGCGCGCGCTCTACCCCGACGAGAAGCCGGGCTACGCCGACGCGCGGCTGTCGCCGTACGGCGAGCCGATCGGCGCCGACGAGCGGGCCGATCCGCTGCACTACGCCGCGTCGCTGGTCGAGCGCATCCGCGAGACGCCGCGCCAGGAGCTGGCGTCGCACACGTTCTCGCACTACTACTGCCTCGAGCCGGGCCAGACGCGCGCGCAGTTTCGCGCCGACCTCGACGCGGCGGTGCGCGCGGCGGCGCTGCGCGGCGTGAAGCTGCGCTCGCTGGTGCTGCCGCGCAACCAGCTCAACCCCGACTACGCGGGCGCGATCCTCGACGCCGGCTTCACCTGCTACCGCGGAAACGCGCGCGGCTGGATGTATCGGCCGGGCGCGTTCTCGACGGAGCGGCCGCACAAGCGGCTGGCGCGGCTGGCCGACGCGTTCGTGCCGCTCTCGGGCGCCAACGTGATCGCGTGGGAGCGCGTGCGCGAGCCGAGCGGGCTGTGCAACGTCGCCGCCAGCCGCTTCCTGCGCCCGGCGCTGCGGCCGCGGCTGCTCGACGAGCGGCGCCTTGCGCGCGTGATCGCCGGCGTGCGCCGCGCGGCGGAGCGGCGCGCGCTCTATCACCTGTGGTGGCACCCGCACAACTTCGGCGTCGACACCGACGCCAACCTGGCCGGGCTCGAGGCGGTCCTGCGCGAGCAGCGCGCGTGCCGCGATCGCCACGGGCTGCGCTCGCTGACGATGGCCGAAGCCGCCGAGGCCGCGAGTGGTTGACGTGGTGCTGCTGGCGTCGCCCGGCGCGTCGACCAACATCTTGTTTCACCGGCTGGCGCGGCGCTTCTCCGTCGAGGTGTTGCTGGAGGAGCGGGTGTCGCGCTGGCAGCTCGTGCGCGGGCGCTACCGCAAGCTCGGGCTTTGGGAGACCGCCGGGCAGCTGGCGTTCATCGCGCTGGTGCAGCCGGTGCTCGGCCGCGCGGCGCGCGCGCGGGTGCGCGAGATCCTGCGCGAGCACGCGCTCGACGACGCGCCGATCCCCGACGCGCGCGTGCACCGCGTCGCGACGGTGAACGGCGACGAGGCGCGCGCGCGCCTGCGCGAACTTTCGCCGCGCGCGGTGGTGGTGAGCGGCACGCGCATCATCGGCAAGGCCACGCTCTCGTCGGTGAGCGCGCCGTTCATCAACCTGCACGCCGGCATCACGCCGCGCTACCGCGGGGTGCACGGCGGCTGGTGGGCGCTGGCCGAGCGGCGCGCCGAGCTGTGCGGCTCGACGGTGCACGTGGTCGACGCCGGCATCGACACCGGCGACGTCGTCGAGCAGGTGACCTTCGCCGTCGGGCGCGACGACACGTTCGCGACGTATCCGTACCTGCACCTCGCCGCCGGCGTCCCGGCGCTCGAACGCGCCGTCGAAGCCGCGCTCGCCGGCGCGCTCGCCTCCCGCCGCCCGCTCACCACCGAGTCGCGCCTGCGCTACCACCCGACGGTGTGGCGCTACCTCGCCGCCCGCCTGCGCGGCGTCCGTTAGCCGCGCCACCGACGGCGTGAACGGTTGACTGCGCCCGATATACAGATAAGACTGACGGGTCCAATGGAAGCCGGCACCGAGCGCGCGGACGAGCTGGAGATCGTCCTTCAGCCGACCTCGCCGTGGTCGATGCGCGAGCTCGGCGACGTGTGGGCCTACCGCGAGCTGTTCTGGATCCTGGCGCTGCGCGACGTGAGCGTGCGCTACAAGCAGGCGCTGCTCGGCGTCTTGTGGGCGTTGATCCAGCCGGCGTCGCAGATGGTGATCTTCACCGTGCTGTTCCACCGCCTGGCGCACATCGGCACCGACGCCGACGTGCCCTACCCGGTGTTCTGCCTCTCGGGGCTGGTCGTGTGGCTGCTGTTCTCGGCGGGGCTCAACGCGGCGAGCGACTCGCTGATCGGCAACTCCAACTTGATCACGAAAGTTTTTTTCCCGCGCGTGATCATCCCGGTGGCGAGCATCCTGGCGGCGACGGTGGACTTCGCCATCGGGTTCGTGCTGCTGCTGGCGGTGACGCTCGCGTTCCGCGTGCCGCTGCACGCCACCATGGTGCTGACGATCCCGCTGGCGGCGATGGCGGCGCTCACCGCGGTGGCGTTCGGCTTGTGGACCTCCGCGATCAACCTCCAGTTCCGCGACGTGCGCTACGCGCTGCCGTTCGTCATGCAGCTCCTCGTCTACCTGACGCCGGTGTTCTACCCGGTGTCGCTGATCCCCGAGCGCTGGCGCTTCATCACCGCCATCAACCCGATGGCGCCGATCGTCGAGGCGTTCCGCGCGTCGATGTTCGGCCAGCCGCTGCCGCTCGCGCGCCTCGGCCTGTCGCTCGGGATCACCACCGTCGTCGGCGTGCTCGGCTACGCGTTCTTCCGCTCGATGGAGCGCACGTTCGCGGATCGCGTCTGATGAGCCGGCCGATCATCGAGGTGCGCGGCCTCGGCAAGCGCTACCGCCTCGGCGGACCGACGGCGCGCTACCAGTCGCTGCGCGAGTCGCTGATGCGGCTGGCCACCGCGCCGGTGCGGCTGCTCCGCCGCCGCGCGCCCGACGAGGAGTTCTGGGCGCTGCGCGAGCTCGAGTTCGACGTGCAGCGCGGCGAGGCGATCGGCATCATCGGGCGCAACGGCGCCGGCAAGTCGACGCTGCTCAAGATCCTGTCGCGCATCACCGCGCCCTCGACGGGGACCGCGCGCCTGCGTGGCCGCGTGGCGTCGCTGCTCGAGGTCGGCACCGGCTTTCACCCCGAGCTGACCGGGCGCGAAAACATTTTTCTGAACGGCGCGATCATGGGGATGAAGCGCGCCGAGATCCGCGAGCGCTTCGACGAGATCGTGGCGTTCAGCGAGGTGGAGAAGTTCCTCGACACGCCGGTCAAGCGCTACTCGTCGGGCATGTACGTGCGCCTGGCGTTCGCCGTCGCCGCGCACCTGCAGCCGGAGATTCTCGTCGTCGACGAGGTGCTCGCCGTCGGCGACGCCTCGTTCCAGAAGAAGTGCCTCGGCAAGATGCAGAGCGTGGCGTCGGGCGGGCGCACGGTGCTGTTCGTGAGCCACAACATGGCGGCGGTGACGCGGCTGTGCACGCGCGCGCTGCTCTTGCAAGGCGGGCGCGTCGCCGCCGACGGGCCGGTGCAGCGCGTGGTGAGCGCGTACACCGGCGGGCAGACGGGCGAGGTGCCGACCGCGGTCGACTTCGAGGCGCGCGGGCGCGTGCCCGGCAGCGAGGACGCGCGGCTGCTGGCGGCGCGCGTGGTCTCCGACGGGATGCAGGGCTCGGTGCTCGACATCCGGCGGCCGGTGCGCGTCGAGATCGAGTACGAGGTGCTGCGCGAGCGCTGGGCGCTGCACCCGAACCTGCACGTCTACAACGACGAGGGGCAGTGCGTGTTCGTGACCAGCGACGGCTACGTGCGCGAGTCGCAGCGCCCGCGCGCGCCCGGCCGCTACCGCGCGGTGGTCGAGGTGCCCGGCAACTTCTTCGCCGAAGGGTGGCTGTCGGTGGACGTGGCGATCTCGACGTTCGATCCGATCATCGTGCACGTGTGGGAGCGCGGGCTGCTCTCGTTCCACGTCAGCGACTCGAACGACGGCGACACGGCGCGCGGCAACTTCGGCGGGCACCTGCCCGGTGTCGTGCGCCCGATGCTCCCGTGGACCACCGAGCCGCTCGTCGACGATCAGCGGCGCAAAGCCAAAGGCTGAAGCACAGAGGATTGAAACGCCAAGACGCCAAGACGCCAGTCAGAAAAATTATCAATTTCTGAACTGGCGTCTCGGCGTCTTGGCGTTTAATCACTCCGAATCGGTCACCACTTTTTTCCGCGTTGCAGGAGAATCGCGGCGGCGCCGGCGGCGGAGAGGGCCTTCATCGGGAGCGAGCGGTCGCTGCGGAGGATGGCGGTGCCGAACTCGCGGGCGAGTTGGCGGAGGAGGCCCTGGCTCGACACCTGCGCGCCGCCGTCGCCGACCAGCTGCCACGAGACGTACTCGGCGGTGGCGGTGTGGTGCACGCGCGAGGCGAACAGCTCCTCGTCGGCGCGCTCGATCGTGCCTTGCAGCAACATCTCGAACACCAGCGCGTAGTCGCCGCCGAACATCGGGCGGTGCTTGCGCGTGCGCTCGAGCGCCGCGCGCCGGTGCAGCGCGTAGATGTCCATGTACGCGTGGCGCGCCAGCATCGCCTGCAGGCGCAGCGGCGCGAAGCGGCGGCGCGTGAGCGGCGAGAACTCGGCCTTGCGCAGCTCGGCGCCCGCGCCGTCGATGAAGCGCATGTTGGCGCTGGCGATCACCGCGTGCGGGTGCGCGTCGAGCAGCGGCACGGTGCGCGCGAGGAACCGCCGATCGTACAGATCGTCGTCGGCGGCCCACATGAAATATTCGCCGCGCGCCTCGGCCAGCGCGAAGTTGAAGTTGAACACCGCGCCGCGGTTCTCGTCGTGGCGCAGGTAGCGGATGCGCCGATCGCGCCGCGCCGCCGCCTCGTACAGCGCGCGCGACTCGGCGTTCGAGCCGTTGTCCGAGACGATGAGCTCGAAGTCGCCCCACTCCTGCCCGAGCAGCGCCTCGAGCTGCAGCGCGAAGTACGCCGGCCGCGAGTTGTAGACCGGCATGCCGATGCTGACGCGGGTCATTCCGGGTCGCGGGTCACGCGCATCCAGAACGATCCGCCGCCGAGGTGATCGGCGGGGAAGTCGGCGGCGAAGCCGAGCCGCTTCCACAGCTCGGCGCGCCGCTCGGCGTGGCGCGGGATGGTGGTGAGCCAGTAGTTGGGCAGCAGCACCTCGACGTTGCGCGCGCCGCCGAGGAGATACGCCGCCAGGAGATATTGCTCGTTGTAGAGGTGGTTGGTGCCGATGCGCCGGATGTAATCGGCGGGCAGGTAGATGTCGTGCACCTGCACGAGCACGCCGCGCTTGAGCCGCGGCAGCACGTCGAGGAACAAGATGGTGACGTCGCTGTTCATGAAGCTGCGGTGGCTGCCGTCGACGAACAAGACGTCGCCGGGCGCGAGCGACTCGAACGTCGACAGCGGCACCGCCTCCATCGGCTGGCGGATGACCTGATCGCAGAGCGCGTCGATCTCGGCGCGCGGGGCGGGATCGATCGACGTGATGGTGGTGGCGAGGCCGTGCAGGGCGATGGCGCGGCGCGCGAACTTGGTCGAGTTGCCGGAGCCGACCTCGAGGTAGCGCGGCGGGCGCGTCTCGGCGAGCACGGTGTGCAGCGCGGCGGCGTCGAGCGCGGGGAACCAGCCGTTGACCCAGTTGGGCGCGCGCGGGTCGTTCGGGTCGGCGTCGCGCGCCACCGCGGCCAATTCGCCGGCGCGCGCGAGGATGCGATCGAACCACTCGAGGTAGCGCGCCTCGCCCGACTCGAGCAGCTTCTTGAGCTGCGGCTGGTGGCCGTCGGGCTGATCCTCCCAGCGCGGCTCGGGGCGGTACGACGGCGGATAGAAGGTCTCGATCGAGTGCGTCGAGTTGCGCTTGAGCGAGACGCCGAGCGGGCGCAAGAGCGTGTTGACGCCGCGCTCGACGGCGCGGTAGGCGCGCCCGGCGTAGCTCACGGCGACCCCGGCGGAAGCGCGGCCAGCGCGGCGGCCACGACCTGCGGCAAATCGCCGTCGGGCAGGAAGCACACTCGGTCGGCCGGCACCGCCTCGCGCAAGATCCCGTCGAGCAGCCGCTGCGACTGCGCCACGTGCAGCCGGTTGCGGAAGCGCCCGGGCGCCGAGCCGCCCACCAGCCGCGGCGCGGTCACCAGCACGCGCGCGTACTCGCCGGCCGCTTGCACTACCGTGTAGTGCAACGCCTCCGCCGCCTCCGGCGACAGCCGGTTCCACACCCAGCGCTCGACGAAGCACCACTGGTCGAGCACGCCCGCGTCCACCACCGCGCGCGCCGCCTCGCGCTCGCGCGCCGCCTGCGCCTCGACGAGCCCGACCATCCCGCCGGTCGCCGCCTGCCACTCCCACAGCGTGTGGTAGCCGCTCGCCGCCAGCACCCGCTCGCGCGGATTGCCGACGAGCGGCAGGCCGAGCTTCTTGGCCACCGCCTCGGCGACGCTGGTGCGCCCGGTCGACTCGCCGCCGACGACCGCGATCTTCATCGCTTCACCAGGAAGCCGTAGGGGCTCTGCGTCAGCAGGTACTTTTCGCCGACGGCGAGATCGATCGAGAACTCGGGGTGCGCGGCGACGAACTGGCGGCACGCCACCAGCGGCCCGTCGAGCGGCACCGGCATCCAGCGCATCACGTCGGCCAGGCCGTCCTCGACGATCATGTACATGCCGGACGCAACCAGGTCGCAGTACGACTCGAGCTCGCGCAGCACGTGCGTCGCCTGGTGGTCGGAGTCGAGGAACACCATCACGCGCTTGCCGGCGCAGCGGCGGTGCACGTCGGCCACCATCGCCGCGTCCACCGACGAGCCCTCGAGGAACGTCACGCGCGGGTGCTCGACGCCGCGCGCGCGCTCGAGCGACACGTCGACGCCGATCACCTCGCCGTGGCCGATGAGCGACAGCACGTCGGCGAAGAACACCGCCGAGCCGCCGAACGCCACGCCCAGCTCCAGCACCACGTCGGGCTTGGTGCGCGCGATGATCTCTTGATACACCCAGCAGTCGAGCGGGTTCTTGAGCAGTTGGTAGCCGCGCCACGTCTGCTGCAGCTCGGGGTGGCCGTAGCGAAAGCCCTGGTGCACGAAGTGATAGTGGTACGTGAGCCAGTCGCGCAGCGTGAGGTCGAGGCTGCGCTCGATGCCCGGCGGCTGAAACAGGAAGCGCAGCTCGGGCAGCGACGCCAGCAGCTTGGGCGAGACGTCGAGCGCGCGGGCCACGTCCTCGAGCGACGGCGTGGCGTCGTCGGGGAGCGCGCTCACGTGCTTGAGCGCGCGGCGCACCAGTTGATGGCGGGCGGGGAGGATTTCGTTCATGCGTTCTCGCTTTCGAGGATCCAGCGCACGGTGGCCGGCAGGTGCTCGGCGGCGGCGCAGCGCGCGCTGAAGCCGAGCTCGGCGCGCGCGCGTTCGCTCGACAGGACCATGTAGTCGGGCGGCTCGGACGACGCGTGCTCGACGGCGACGGGCGGCTCGAGCGCGGCGGCGACGCGCGCGGCCAGGTCGCCGTTCGACAGGTGATCGGCCGAGCCGAGGTTGTACGCCTCGCCGGCACGGCCGTGCGCGAGCGCGCGCAGGAGGCCGTCGACCACGTCGGCGACGAACACGTGGTTGCGCACCGCCTGCGCGGGGCCGGTGAGCACGATGCGCCGCTCGGCGCGCGCCTGCGCGATCCACTGCGTGAGCGAGGTGACCGGCGCGCGCTCGCCCCATGGGCCGTAGATGTTTCCCGGGCGCACCACGACCGCGCGGGTTCCGGCGGCGGCGGCGCGGCGGCACAGCGCCTCGCCGATCAGCTTGGCGGCGTCGTAGACGTTGCCCGCCGACGGCGACGGCAGGAGCATGCAGTCGGATTCGGCGAGCGGCTTCGGCTCGGCGCGGCGGCCGTAGACGCGGCCCGAGCTGACGTAGACCACGCCGCGCGCGCCGCGCGCGCGATCGAGCACGCGCTCGAGCCCTTCGCTCGCCAGGCGCACGGTGCCGATCGGATCGTCGAGGTAGTTGCTGGTCGCGCCCGCGACGTAGACCGCGTAGTCGAACGCGGGCGGCGCCGCGCCGTCGAGCACCGACGCTTCGACGTAGCGCACGTTTTCGGCGCGCCGCCGCGGCGCCCGCCGCGCGACGCAGGTCGCCTGCGCGCCCGCCGCCGCCAGCGCCGCCAGCAGATTGGCGCCGATCAATCCCGTGCCGCCGAACACCGCCACGCGCGCGCCGGCGAAGTCCCGCGCCTGCTCGCGCGCGATCGCCGCGAGCGGCGCCGCCGCCGGATTCACGGCCGCCTCTTGAGCAACGCGCACGGCGAGCCGCCCCAGATCTCGTACTCGGGGATCTCGCCCGCCACCACCGCGCCGGCACCGATGATCGCCCCGCGCCCGATGCGCGCCCCGTCGAGCAGCACCGCGTTCGCGCCCACCCAGACGTCGTCGCCGATCACCACACCGCCCTTCGACGGGCGAAACCCTTGCTCGCGGATCGGCACGTCGCGCCGCTCCCACTGGTGGTTGGTCGGCATCACCATCACGCCCGGCGCGAGCAAGACGTGGTTGCCCATGGTGACGCCGTTGCCCGAGTAGATGACACAGCCGGGATTGACGTAGCAGTGCTCGCCGATGATCACGTCGCCGCGCCCGCCGACGCAGCGGATCATGGCGAACGGCTCGATCGACGAGTGCGCGCCGATCACGATGCGCGTGCCGCGCGTCGACGGGTAGATGCGCGCGTCCGGGCTCACCGACGCGCTCTCGTGCACCACCAGGTTGGCGTCGGCGGTCGCCACGCGTCAGTGATCCTTTCGCGTCCAGTCGTAGGGGATGTGGTTCTGGTAGGGATCGAGGCGGCGCGACTTCGGCTGGCCGGCGAGGTGCGGCACGGTGGCGCAGTTGGCGACGATCGACAGGCCGTGCTCGCTCATGCCCTTCATGCCGTTCCACACGCGCGGCGGGATCGACACCAGCGAGTAGTCGTCGGGCCCGAGGAACAGCTCCATGAAGTCGCCGCGCGTCGGCGAATCGGCGCGCTCGTCGAACAGCACCAGCTTGATGCGGCCGTGCGGGCAGGCGTAGTTGAGGCCCATCTCCTCGTGCCAGTGCCAGCCCTTGATCGCGCCCGCGTAGATGGTCGTGAAGTAGATCTCGCCGAACTTCTCGAAGTGCGGATCGGTCGCCTTGAGCATGTGCATGACCGTGCCGCGCTCGTCGGGGATGCGCTTGAGCGGGACGACCTTGACGCCTTCGATCAGCTTCACAGCGGCTCCACCACGCGCACCTCGGGCACCGGCACGATGAAGCGCCCGCCGAGGCGACGATACTCCGCCTGCTGGCGCAAGATCTCGTCGGCGAAGTTCCAGGTCAAGAGCAGCGCGTAGTCGGGGCGATCCTCGACGAGGCGCTCGGGCGCGAAGATCGGCAGGTGCGTGCCGGGCGTGAAGCGGCCCTGCTTCACCGTCGAGCGATCGACCACGTACTCGACGAGCGGCGCGCCGATCCCGAAGCAGTTGAGCAGCGTCGAGCCTTTCGCCGACGCGCCGTAGGCGGCGACGCGGCGGCCGTCGTTGCGCAATTGCTCGAGCAGCGCGGTGAGCTCGCGCTTGAGGCCGTCGACGCGGCCGGCGAGCGAGGCGTAGTAGGCGAAGCGATCGAGGCCGCGGCGGCGCTCCTCGTCGAGCAGCGCCTCGGCGCGCGCGCGGCCCTCGGGCTCGGCGCGTCGCGCGCCGGTGACCCGCAGCGAACCGCCGTGGATCGGCAAACGGCGCACGTCCGTGAGGACCAAGCCGTGGCGCGCGAACAGCCGCTCGATGGCGTGCGCCGAGAAGTAGCAGAGGTGCTCGTGATAGATGGTGTCGAACTCGACGCGATCGATCAGATCGCCGACGTAGGGGAACTCGAACTCGACGATGCCGTCGTCGGTGATCAGCTCGGCCGCGCCGGCGACGAAGCCGCCGAGATCGGCGACGTGGGCCAGCACGTTGTTGCCGAGCAGCACGTCGGCGGCGTAACCCTCTAGCTTGAGCGCGCGCGCCTGCTCGAGGCCGAAGAACTCGGCCACCGTGCGCACGCCGCGCTGGTTGGCCACCTCGGCGATGTTGCGCGCCGGCTCGACGCCCAGCACCGGCACGCCCGCCTCGACGAACCAGCGCAGGAGATAGCCGTCGTTCGACGCCACCTCCACCACCAGGCTCGACGGGCCGAGGCGGCGGCGCGCGCGCAGCTCCTCGGCGTGCGCGCGCGAGTGCTCGAGCAGCTCGTTCGAGAACGACGAGAAATAAAAATATTCGCGGAACAGGATCTCGGGCGCGACCGTCTCGGTGATCTGCACCAGCGAGCACGCGGGGCAGAAGACCAGCACCAGCGGCACGCGCGGCTCGGGCTCGGCCAGCTCCTCGCGCGCGAGCAGGCGGTTGGCGAGCGGCGTGGCGCCGAGATCGACGATGGCGTCGAGCTGCGCGCCGCCGCACGCGCGGCAGGCGTCGATGCGGCGGGCGATCACGCGCCGCTCCCGTCGCCGTCGCCGTCGGCGCGCCCGTCGGGCCAGCGGGCGCCGGCGTCGCGCGCCGCGCGCACGTAGTCGTCGATCTCGCCGTCGAGGCGCGCGCGCAGCTCGGCGCCCTCGAGGCGCGTCCAGTCGCGGTAACCGATCGCGGTGCGGTGCGCGGTCTCGGCGAAGCTCCACGCCGGCGTCCAGCCGAGGCGCGCCACCGCCTTGTCGATCGCCAGGCGCAGCGTGCGCGCTTCGTGGCGCGCGCCGCCGTCGAGCCGCTGCCACGAGCCGGCGCCCCACGCCGCGATCAGCGCGTTCACCAGCGACTCGACGGTGCGCTCCGACTCGGGGTGCGGGCCGAAGTTCCACGCCTCGCCGGCCGTCGCCGCCTCCGCCGAGAGCAGCCGATCGCCGAGCCATAAATAACCCGACAGCGGCTCGAGCACGTGCTGCCACGGCCGCACCGACGACGGGTTGCGCACGTCGATGGGCCGCCCGGCGGCGAGCGCGGCGGCGCAGTCGGGGACGATGCGGTCGCGCGCCCAGTCGCCGAAGCCGATGACGTTGCCGGCGCGCGCCGAGGCGATCGCTACGCCGTGCTCGGCGCGCTTCTCCGCCGGGAAGAACGCGCGGCGATAGCTGGCGGTCACCAACTCTGCGCAGCCCTTCGACGCCGAGTAGACGTCGTGGCCGCCCATCGGATCGTTCTCGCGGTAGCCCCAATCCCACTCGTGGTTCTCGTAGCACTTGTCGCTGGTGACGATCACCACCGCGCACGGGCGGCGCGCGGCGCGCACGGCGTCGAGCACGTGGGCGGTGCCGAGCACGTTGGTGGCCAGCGTGCCGAGCGGATCGTCGTACGACGTGCGCACCAGCGACTGCGCGGCCAGGTGGAAGATCGCGTCCGGCTGCGCGCGCGCCACCGACTCGGCGACGGCGGGGGCGCGGCACACGTCGACCTCGCGATACTCGACGGCGCTCGCCAGCCCGAGCTTCTCGAACAGGCTCGGCGTCGTCGGCGGCGGCAGCGCGATCGCGGTGACGCGCGCGCCCAACCTCGACAGCCACCACGACAGCCACGCGCCCTTGAACCCGGTCGCGCCGGTCACCAGCACGCGGCGTCCGGCCCAGCGGCCGCCGAACGCCGTCACGACTCCCACGTCTTCCAGGGCGCCTTGCCCGCCGACCACATGGCGTTGAGCTGGCGCACGTCGCGCAGCGTGTCCATCGGCTGCCAGAAGCCGGCGTGGCGGTGCACCATGAGCTGGCCGTCCTGCGCCAGCCGTTCGAGCGGCTCGCGCTCGAGGTGGATCGCGTCGCCGTCGATGTACTCGAGCACGCCCGGCTCCATCACGAAGAAGCCGCCGTTGATCCAGCCCTCGCCCGCCTGCGGCTTCTCGTGAAAGCGCGTCACCCGATCGCCGTCGAGCTCGAGCGCGCCGAAGCGCGCCGGCGGCCGCACCGCCGTCAGCGTCGCCAGCTTGCCGTGCGCGCGGTGGAACGCCAGCAGCTTCGGCAGATCGACGTCGGCCACGCCGTCGCCGTAGGTGAGCATGAACGTCTCGGTGAGGAACGGCGCCAGCCGCTTGACCCGCCCGCCGGTGATGGTCTCGAGCCCGGTGTCCTGCAGGTGGACGATCCAGTCCTCGGGCGGCGTCTTGCGCCGCGACACGTGCCCTGTGGCGGTCTGCACCGTCAGGTCCGAGTTGTGGTCGGGGTAGTTCAAAAAATATTCTTTGATCGACTCGCCCTTGTAGCCGAGCGCGATCACGAACTCGTTGAACCCGTGGCGGGCGTAGCCCTTCATGATGTGCCACAGGATCGGCCGCCCGCCGATCTCGACCATCGGCTTGGGCTTGATCTCGGTCTCCTCGGAGAGCCGCGTGCCGAAGCCGCCGGCCAGGATCACGACTTTCATGCTGGTGAGTTGCATCGTCGCTGGCGGCTGTTCACTTAACACAGACGGCGTGAATGTTCCAGGCGCGCTTGACAGCCAATGGCGACTAGGAAGAGAACGTTCGCGAGGGAAACATGCCCAAGGTCTCGCTGGCGATGCCGACGTACAATGGCGCGCGCTATCTGCGCGAGGCGATCGACGCCATCCTCGGGCAGTCGTTCGCCGACTTCGAGCTGATCGTGGTCATCGACGGCTCCAGCGACGAGACGCGCGAGATCTTGAAGACCTACTCGGACGCGCGCATCCGGGTGATCGACAAGCCGCGCAACGAGGGGCTGCCGGCGGCGATCAACACCGGCCTCGACGCCGCCGTCGGCGACTACTGGGCGTGGACCTCCGACGACAACGTCTACCTGCCGGGCGCGCTCGCGCAGATGGCCGGCTGGCTCGACGCGCACCCCGACTGCGCGCTGGTGGCGCCGCACCTCTACAACATCGACGAGAACCGGCGCCGGCTGGGAATCTCCGACGAGATGAACTGCTTTCTGTGCCGGCGCCAGGCGGCGCTCGACGTCGGCCGCTACCGCACCGAGTACATGCTGGTCGAGGACGTCGACTTCTTCATCCGCATGGAGCACCGCTACGGCCCGCCGGCGCGCCTGCGCGAGCCGCTCTACGAGTTCCGCGTGCACGCCACCAGCTTGAGCACCACGCAGATCAAGAAGCGCCAGCTGGTGTCGGTCAAGCTGCACTACGATCTGATCACGCGCGGCATCGAGCGCGGCGACCTCGAGACGCTGTTCTTCGACCGGGTCATGCAGGCTTCGCTGTATAAGGGCTACGATTGGGCGCAGCAGATCGTCGACTTCGCGCGCGCCGAGAAGCTGCCGTTCGCCGACGCGCTCCAGCGGCGGCTCGGGTTCTACCAGACGCGGCACGGCTGGCTGTGGCTCAAGACCAACGTCGCCGTCGGGCGGCGGCTCAAGAGCGCGCTCGGCAAGCTGCGCGACCGCATCCGGCGCCCGCTCGCGGTTTGAACCAACTCGTGATAGAAAGCAACCAACTCAACGCCAAGGAAGGTCGATGCGTTATCTCATTACTGGCGGTGCCGGCTTCATCGGCTCACACCTCGCGGAGGAGCTGCTCCGGCGCGGCCACGAGGTGTTCGCGGTCGACGATCTGTCGACCGGCTCGATCAACAACATCCGCCACCTGAAGACGCACGATCGCTTCCACTACGTGGTCGACTCGTGCTCGAACGTGCAGCTCATGGCCGAGCTGGTGGACGCGGCCGACATCGTCTATCACCTGGCCGCCGCCGTCGGCGTCAAGCTGATCGTCGAGTCGCCGGTGCGCACCATCGAGACCAACATCCAGCTCACCGAGATCGTCCTCAACCTCTGCAACAAGAAGAAGCGGCCGGTGTTCGTCGCCTCGACCAGCGAGGTCTACGGCAAGTCGACCGAGCTGCCGTTCCGCGAGGACGGCGACCTGGTCATGGGCGCGACCACCAAGGGCCGCTGGTCGTACGCGTGCTCGAAGGCGATCGACGAGTTCCTCGCCATCGCCTACTGGAAGGAGCGCAAGCTGCCGACGGTGGTGGCGCGCCTCTTCAACACCGTCGGGCCGCGCCAGACCGGGCAGTACGGCATGGTGGTGCCCAACTTCGTCAAGCAGGCGCTCTCGGGCAAGCCGATCACCGTCTACGGCGACGGCAAGCAGTCGCGCTGCTTCACCCACGTCGCCGACGTGGTGCGCGCGCTCATCGGCCTCATGGAGCACGAGCCGGCCTACGGGCAGGTCTTCAACATCGGCAACAACAACGAGATCTCGATCGGCGATCTCGCGCGCCAGGTGCGCGAGATGTGCAACTCGAAGTCCGAGATCACGCTCATCCCCTACGAGAAAGCGTACGAGCAGGGGTTCGAGGACATGCCGCGCCGCGTGCCCGACACCGGCAAGATCAACGCGGCCATCGGCTGGAAACCGTCCATCGCGCTGCCGCAGATCCTCGGCGACGTGATCGACTTCTACAAGCGGGCCCAGTAACGGACCGGCGCGCGTGCGGCAATACTCCTTCAGCTTCGGGGTAGCCCTCGCCGCTTCCATCCTGCTCACGTTCCTCGTGCGCGCCGTCGCGCGCAAGCTCAAGCTGGTCGCCAAGCCGCGCGCCGATCGCTGGCACAAAAAACCCACCGCGCTGTTCGGCGGCGTCGGCATGTACCTGTCGTTCGCGCTGGTCTACTTCCTGCGCCGCCCCGTCGAGATGCAGGGCGACGCGCTGCTCATGGCGTGCGCCACCGGCATGTTCCTGGTCGGCCTCCTCGACGACTTCGTGCAGCTCAAGCCGTACTCGAAGCTGGTCGGCCAGATCGTCTTCTCCACCATCTTCACGATGTATGGTCTCAGGCTCCACTGGATCATGTCTCCGGTGCTCGATCAGGCGCTTACGATCTTCTGGTTGGTGGGAGTTTCCAATGCGGTGAACCTGCTCGACAACCTCGACGGGCTGGCGGGCGGCGTGGCGGCGATCGCCTCGGCGTACCTGGTCTACTTCTGTCACGTCGCGGGGCAGCCGTCGGCGGCGGCGCTGTCGGCGGCGTTCTCGGGCGCGGTGGTCGGCTTCCTGTTCTTCAACTTCAATCCCGCGTCGATCTTCATGGGCGACTGCGGATCGCTGTTTCTCGGCTTCGTGCTCGGTGGGATGGCGCTGGTCAATCAGCAGCCGGGCATGCGGCGCAACGTGATCACGATTCTGACGATCCCGGTGCTGCTGCTGATGATCCCGATCATCGACACCACGCTGGTGACGTTCAGCCGCAAGCTCAACGGGCGGCGCGTGTCGCAGGGCGGGCGCGATCACACGTCGCACCGGCTGGTGGCGCTCGGGCTGTCGGAGCGCGCGGCGGCGCTGACGCTGTGGCTGCTCGCCGCGGCGTCGGGCGGCGTGGCGGTGCTGGTGCGCAACATGGCGTGGCCCGTCGCCGCGCTGATCGTGCCGGTGTTCTCGCTGGTGCTGCTCTTCTTCCTGATCTTCGTCGGGCGCGTGCCGGTGTACCAGGCGGTCGAGAGCGAGGCCGAGGGCCGCGGCCGCGCGCTGCTGCCGACGCTGGCCGATTTTTCCTACAAGCGGCGCGTGTTCGAGGTGCTGAACGATCTGCTGATGATCGTGCTCGCCTACTACGCGGCGTTCCTCCTGCGCTTCGACGGCAACCTGGTGCAGCCGTACTACCAGCAGTTCCTCGTGTCGCTGCCGGTGGTGATCCTCGCGCAGATCGGCGCGTTCCTCGCGCTCGGGCTCTATCGCGGGTTGTGGAAGTACACGTCGATGACCGACCTGTCGACGCAGATCAAGGCGGTGGCGGGCGGCTGGATCGCGTCGACGGTGGCGGTGGTGTTCATCTTCCGCCTCGAAGGCTACTCGCGCGGCGTGTTCGTGATGGACGCGGTGCTGCTGATGTTCGGCGTCGCGGGCACGCGCATCTCGTTCCGCCTGTTGCGCACGTGGCTGGTGCGGCTGCGCCCGCCGGCGAACGCCAAGCGCGTGCTGATCTACGGCGCCGGCGACGGCGGCGAGCTGCTCTTGCGCGAGCTGCAGAACAACCTCGAGCTGGGGCTGTTCCCGGTCGGCTTCGTCGACGACGATCCGCAGAAGGTCGGGCGCGTGATCCACGGCGTGCGCGTGCTCGGTTCGCTCGAGCGGCTGGGCGAGCTGGCCGGCTCCGAGCGCGTCGACGAGCTGGTCATCTCCACCAGCCGCCTCGCCGCCGACCGCACCGAGCAGGTCGCCCGCCTCTGCGCCACCGCCGGCCTGAATTGCCGCCGCATGCGCATCGCCCTCGAATAGCTCGACAGAGGGATTAAACGCCAAGACGCCAAGACGCCAGACAGATATATTTAAATATTTTTATTTATCTCTACTGGCGTCTTGGCGTCTTGGCGTTTCAATCTCTGCTTCCGCAGGCTGCGGCGAGCGCGCGGGCGACGCGTTGCACGTCGGCATCGGTCATGCCGGGGAAGAGCGGGAGCGTCAGGGATTCGCGGAGGGCGCGCTCGGAGCTCGGCAGCGACGGGGCGCCGGCGCGGTAGGGCGGCTGCTCGTGGGCGTTCATGATGCCGCCGCGGGTGGCGATGCCGGCGGCGTCGAGCTCGCGCATCACGCGCGCCGGGTCGGCGGGCGGCGGCAGGCGCACGCAGAAGCTCTGCCAGTTGGAGCGCGCGAACTCCGGCTCGCGCGGCAGGACCAGCCCCGCGATCGACGACAGCGCCGCGCGGTAGCGCTCGGCCAGCGCGCGCCGCTCCGCCACCAGCGACGGCAACCGGCGTAGCTGCGCGCGCCCGACCGCCGCCTGGATGTCGGTCATGCGGTAGTTCCAGCCGACGACCGGAAACGTGCGCCCGTCGAGCGTGCCGTGCTGGCGCAGCATGCGCACGCGGCGATCGCGCTCGGCGTCGGCGGTGGTGACCACGCCGCCGTCGCCGGTGGTCACCACCTTGCGCGGATGCCACGAGAAGCACGCCAGGTCGCCGCGCGGCCGCCCGACGCGCTCCCAGCGCCCGCTCCAGCGCAGCTCGCTGCCGGCGGCGCACGCCGCGTCCTCGACGACGGTGAGCGAGCGGGCGCGCGCGATCGCCACGATCGCCTCGAGGTCGCACGGCATGCCCATCTGGTGCACCGCCAGGATCGCCTTGGTGCGCGGCGTGAGCGCGGCCTCGATGCGCGCCGGATCGATGTTGAACGTATCCAGACACACGTCGACGAACACCGGTCGCGCTCCGCAATACTGCACGCTGTTGGCGGTGGCGATGTACGAGTGGCTCACGGTCACCACCTCGTCGCCCGGCCCGACGCCCGCGGCCAGCAGCGCGAGGTGCAGCGCCGCGGTGCCCGACGAGACCACGCACGCGTGCGGCGCACCGAAGAATTCGCCGAGCTCGCGCTCGAACGCCGCCACCTCGGGGCCCTGCAGCACCCAGCCGGAGCGGATCACGTCGGCGGCGGCCTCCGCCTCGTCGGCGGCGAGCAGCGGGCGGGCGATCGGCAGCGGCTTGTCGGCGGGTGACTCGCTCGGCGGCGCGCCGCTCGGCGCGGACGCCGGCGCGTTTTTGCTTGCGGCATTTTGCCGCAGGGTCCAGCGCGCGCGCTCGGCGATGGTGAGCGGCGCGCCGGCGCGCTGCGCGTCGTCGATCAGCCGGGCGGCGGCCGCCTCGTCGCCGGCGCGCGCCTCCTCGACGGGGCGCGGCGCGGCGACGCCGATCGATCGGGCGTAGCGCTCGAGCTCGGCCGCGAGCGCGCGCGCCACCTCGCGCTCCGCGGCGTCGGCCAGCGCCGCCAGCTCCGCCGCCTCGAGCGTCCCGACGTCGATCGCCGCCGCCCGCTCGCCATAAAACGCCGCCGCGCGCGCCGACGCCGCCGGCGAATCGCCGCCCACCGCCCGCGGCGCGCCGCCTTCGCGCGCGGGCGCGCACGCCACGTCGACCGCCGCGCGCCCGAGCGCCGCCGCCAGCCGCCGCGTCTCGCCGACGGGCAGCGCCGCCTCGAACACCACCAGCGTCCCCGCGCGCACCACGCCCGCGAGCGCCGCCGCCGCCGCCCGCGCGTCGGCGTCCGCGGCCACGATCACCACCTCCGAATCGGCCGCGCCCTCCACGCCGCCCGTCGCGCCGATCACCGTCACTCGCATGTGCGCCGATCATACGCGGGGAACCCGATAGCGCGCCACCTCGTCCCAAGGCTGGGAGGGGTCATGCGAAACCTACGCTCGGCTTTCATCGCGATCGTGATTGCGGGCTGCGGCACCGGCGGCACCAGCGTCGACAAGGCGTGCACCGATCTGGCGACGGCGCGCTGCAACAAGCGGCAGAGCTGTTCGAACGGCGCGCGCATCACGCGCGACTACGGCGACATGGCCACGTGCCTCACGCGCGAGAAGCTCGGCTGCGTCAACGCGCTGGCCGCGCCCTCGACGGGAAATTCGCCCGATCGCGAAGAGACGTGCGCCGCCGCGTACCCGGCGCAGGACTGCGCCGACTTCTTCATCGGCAATCCGCCCGCGGTGTGCGTCAACACCGGCCTGCTCGCCAACGGCGCCAGCTGCTCGTTCAACGGGCAGTGCATGTCGAGCTACTGCGTCGGCGACAAGAACGCGCAGTGCGGCACCTGCGGCGACGAGCCGGCGCAGGGCGCGTCGTGCAGCAACGACTTCTGCGCGCGCGGGCAGTTCTGCGACGCGAACACCACCACGTGCGTCACCGGCGGCACCGCCGGCTCGGCGTGCAACCGCACGGCGCCGTGCAACCCGGGCTTCCTGTGCGTCGGGGCGACCATGGCGATGATGGGCACCTGCCAGGCGGCCGCCACCACCGCCGGCGCGACGTGCGATCCGCTGCAGCGCACCGCGCCCGGCTGCGACGCCAACCTCGGCCTCTCGTGCAACACCATGACGAAGACGTGCAGCGCCATCAGCTACGTCGGCGACGGACAGCCGTGCGGCGTGCTCGCGAGCGGCGCGGCGGCCGGCTGCGCGGGCGGCGGTCAGTGCATCATCGCCACCGGCTCGACCATGGGCACCTGCAAGGCGCCCGCGGCCGACGGCGCCGCTTGCGACACCGCGCTCGGCCCGCCCTGCCTCGCGCCCTCGCGCTGCGTCCTCTCCGGCGCCGGCACCGCCGGCACCTGCGAGCAGATCGTCGCGAGCAAGTGCTAGATCATTTGAAGCTGGGAAGTCGCGGCGCGTCGGCGAGCTTGGGCGCGGCGGCGTCGCGGGCGGAGAGCGTCGGCGCGGCGATCGGCCACTGGATCCCGATCGCCGGATCGTTCCACGCGATGCAGCGCTCCGACTCGGGCGTGTAGAACGCCGTGCACTTGTAGAGCACCTCGGCGACGTCCGAGGTCACGCAGAAGCCGTGCGCGAAGCCCGCCGGGATCCACATCTGCCGCACCTCGCGCTCCGACAGCTCGACGCCGAACCAGCGCCCGAACTGCGGCGAGCCGCGCCGCACGTCCACCGCCACGTCGAAGATCGCGCCGCGCAGCACCTGGAGCAGCTTGCCCTGCCCGTTCGGCTCCTGGAAGTGCAGCCCGCGCAGCACGCCGCGCGACGAGCGCGAGAAGTTGTCCTGCACGAACGCGTCGGCGATCCCCGCCTGGCGAAACCGCTCGGCGTGATACAGCTCGACGAACGCGCCGCGCGCGTCGCCCAGCACCTTCGGCTCGACGAGCAGCACGCCGTCGAGCGACGTCGGCGTCACCTTCACGCCAGCGCTCCGCGGTGCTCGATCAGGCGCAGCAGGTACTGCCCGTACTCGTTCTTGCGCATCGGCTCGGCGAGGCGCTTGACGTGCTCGGCGTCGATGTAGCCCATGCGAAACGCGATCTCCTCGGGGCACGCGATCTTCAGCCCCTGCCGCTGCTCGATGATCTGCACGAAGCTCGACGCCTGCGCGAGCGACTCGTGCGTGCCGGTGTCGAGCCACGCGTAGCCGCGCCCCATCAGCTCGACGCGCAGCTGGCCGCGACGCAGGTACTCGGCGTTCACGTCGGTGATCTCGAGCTCGCCGCGCGGCGACGGGCGCAGCGCCGCCGCCACGTCGACCACCTGCGCGTCGTAGAAGTAGAGCCCGGTGACCGCGTAGTTGGACTTCGGGTGCTTGGGTTTTTCTTCGATCGACACCGGGCGGCGCTCGGCGTCGAGCTCGACCACGCCGTAGCGCTCCGGCTCGTTGACGTAGTAGCCGAACACCGTCGCGCCCGACTGGTGCTGCGCCGCCCGCTGCACCTGCTCGGTGAAGCCGGTGCCGTAGAAGATGTTGTCGCCGAGCACCAGCGCCGCGCCGCCGCCGTCGAGGAATCGCCGGCCGATGAGGAACGCCTGCGCCAGCCCGTCGGGGCTCGGCTGCTCGGCGTACTCGAAGCGCACGCCCCACTGCGAGCCGTCGCCGAGCAGATCGCGGAAGCGCGGCAGATCGATCGGCGTCGAGATGATCAAGAGCTCGCGCAGGCCGGCCAGCATCAGCGTGGTGATCGGGTAGTAGATCATCGGCTTGTCGTAGACGGGGAGCAGCTGCTTGGAGACCACGCGCGTGAGCGGGTACAGCCGCGTGCCGGAGCCGCCGGCGAGCACGATGCCTTTCATTTCATCTCCGCGAGGTAGTCGTCGAGGGCGGTTTGCCAGTCGGGCATCACGTCGAGGCCGCGCAGCGCGAGCATGCGGTGCTCGAACACGCAGTTGCGCGGGCGCGCCGCGGGCGCGCGCAGCTCGGCGGTCGCCACCTCGCTCCACGCCGGCTCGACGCCGAGGCGCGAGGCGAGCGCGCGCGAGAACGCCGCCCAGGTGGTCTCGCCGCGGCAGGAGACGTGATAGGTGCCGAAGGCGCTGGAACGCGTCAGAACGGCGATCTGCCTGGCTGCGGCGCGAGCCCACGTCGGCTGCACGCGGCGCTCGCGATCCAATTTGAGCGGCTTGCGCTCGCGCACGAGGTCGCGCAGCCGCGACGAGAAGCCGCGGCCGCCGCGCCCGTAGAGCGCCTGCACGCGCACGAGGAATTGCGGGCCGCCGACGCGCGCGATCAATTCCTCGCCGGCGAACTTCGAGCGGGCGTAGACCGACTGCGGGTTGGGGCGCGCGAACTCGTCGTAGGGCGCCTGCTGCTCGCCGTCGAAGACGAAGTCGGTGGAGACGTGCACCAGCACCGCGCCGTGCGCGCGCGCGGCCAGGGCGGCGTGCTCGGCGCCGAGCGCGTTCGCGCGCCAGCACTCGTCCGCGCGCGACTCGGCGCCGTCGACGTCGGTGAACGCGGCGCAGTTGACGATCACCTGCGCGCCGCGCGTGCGCGCGAGCACCTCGCCCGCCGAGCCCACGTCGCACGCCGCGCGATCGAGCGCCACCAGCTCTTCGCCGCGCAATTCCTCGACGAGGTGGCGGCCGAGCAGCCCGCCCGCGCCCAGCACCGCGAGCTTCATGCGCGGTACTCGCCCGAGCGGATCCGCCTCCACCACGCCTCGTGCTCGCGGTACCAGCGGATCGTCTCCTGGAGCCCGCTCTCCAATTTTCTCGTCGGAGACCAGCCGAGCTCGCGCTCGATCTTGGCGCAGTCGATGGCGTAGCGGCGATCGTGGCCGAGGCGATCGGTGACGAACTGGATCAGCGACTCGGGCCGGTCGAGCTCGCGCAGGATGGCGCGCACGATCTCGAGGTTGGCGCGCTCGGCGCGGCCGCCGATGTTGTAGACCTCGCCGTCGCGGCCGGCCTCGAGCACGCGCTCGACGGCGGCGCAGTGATCCTCGACGTGGATCCAGTCGCGCACGTTGAGGCCGTCGCCGTAGACCGGCAGCGGAACGCCGGCGAGCGCGTTCAGGATCATCAGCGGGATCAGCTTCTCGGGAAATTGATACGGGCCGTAGTTGTTCGAGCAGCGCGTGATCAGCGTCGGGAACTTGTAGGTCTCGAACCAGGCGCGCACGAGGTGATCGCTGCCGGCTTTCGACGCCGAGTAGGGCGAGCGCGGGGCGAGCGGCGTGCGCTCGGAGAACGGCGGATCGTCGGGGCCGAGCTCGCCGTAGACCTCGTCGGTGGAGACGTGGACGAAGCGGCGCACGCCGGCGGCGCGCGCGCGATCGAGCAGCGTGGCGGTGCCGAGCACGTTGGTGGAGATGAACGGCGCCGGGCCGCTGATCGAGCGATCGACGTGGGTCTCGGCGGCGAAGTGGACGATCGCGTCGACGGCGAAGTCGCGCAGCGTGGCCTCGACCAGCGCGACGTCGCAGATGTCGCCGCGCACGAACTCGAGCTCGAGGCCGTCGAGGTTGTGGCGGTTGCCGGCGTAGGTGAGCGCGTCGAGGACGACCAGCTTCTCCGACGGGCGCGAGGCGCGGCGCAGGCGCACGAAGTTCGAGCCGATGAAGCCGGCGCCTCCGGTGACGAGTAGCGACATGAGCCGCTAATATACCCGAGACGGCCCCGAGTCCTTCAGCTTGCGCGCGAGCAGGCGCGCGCGGGCGCGGGCCAGCACCGCGGCGTCGACGTCGCCGGCCTTGTCGGCGACCTGCGCGAGCAATTCGGCGGCGAGCTGGCGATCGGCGAGCGTGGCCGAGCCGTCGTCGGCGCGCTTGAGGAGATCGCGCGCGCTCTGCAGATCGTTGCCCTGGTAGGCGAGGCGCGCGGCGGTGAGCACCAGCTGCGCCTCGTCGGGATACACCGCCATGCCGGCGCGCGCCGCCGCCATCGCCGCCGCCGCGTCGCCCGCGCCGGCGAGCGCCTCGGCCGCCTGCGACCACGCCGCCGGCTCCGGACGCAACGCCAGCAGCGCCTGCGCCGCGCGCGCCACCGTCGCCTTGTCGCCGCCGACCACCGCCACGTGCAGCCGATCGCGCGCCGCCGACTCCGGGCGCGTCGCCACCTCGACGGCGCGCTGGCAGGCGAGATCGGCCTCGCGCACCTTGCCCTGCTGCGCCAGCCAGCCGCCGAGCAGGATCAGCTCCGACGAATGTTGCGGCACGGCGTCGAGCACGCGCGCGTGCAGGACGCTCCACAGCTCGTCGTAGTAGACGCCCATGCCGCTCTCGATCGCCAGCCGGTACTCGATCGCCGCCTGCGCCGGACGGCCGAGCGCCGCCAGCTCGCGCGCCGCCAGGCGGTGCGCCTGCCAGTTGTTGGGGTGCAGGAGCAGCGCGCGGTTGAGATGCTTCAAACCGCTCGGATCGGCGGTTTTGAGGGCTTCTGTCGCGGCGAGCAGCTCCAGGTAGTCGGACGCGGGGTGGCGCGCGATGGCGGCGCGCAGCTCGTCGAGCGCGTGCGGATCGCCGGCCTTGTGCAGCTCGAACGCGCGGCGCGAGTCGGCGTCGAGCGTGCGCGACTGCGCCCACGCGCCGCCGGCGATCGCCAGCGCCCACGCGCACGCCGCCGCCGCGCCCCACGCCGGCTTGACGCGCGCGAGCGGCTCCGACGACGAGCCCTTGTCCCACCAGCGGCCGACGACGACGCCGACC
>DASREC010000316.1:0-4589 GCA_035652295.1 Polyangia bacterium | reverse complement strand
CAACTCGCTCACCGGCGGATTGATCTCGGCGGCGACGCTGCTGGTGCTCAACTGGGCGGTGGGATTCGCCGCCTATCGCTGGTCGTGGTTCGAGCGGCTGGTCGAAGGCCGGCCGGTGCGCATCATCACCGACGGCAAGGTGCACGAGAAGACGCTGCGCAGCCAGCGCATCACGCTGGCGCAATTGCGCTCGGCGCTGCGCAAGCAGGGCATCGACGGCATCTCGTACTGCAAGCGCGCGGTGCTCGAGCCCGACGGGACGCTGAGCGCGGTGAAGAAGGGCATCGAGATCCATCCGCTCGCGGAGCTGCGGCACCCGAATCCGAGCGGCGATCTGGATTAGCGACGGCGGCCGAGCAGGCGGAGCAGGTAGAGGAACAGGTTGATGAAGTCGAGATAGAGCACCAGCGCGCCGTGGATCGCTTCCTTGTGATCCTCGTCGGTGCCGGCGTTTCCGATCACGTTCAGCTGCTTGATCTTCTGCGTGTCGTACGCCGTCAGCCCGACGAACACGATCACGCCCACGCACGACGTCACCCAGTACATCTGCGGGCTGCGCAGCCACAGGTTCACCACCGACGCGATGATGAGGCCGATCAAGCCCATCATCATGAAGTGGCCGACGCTGGTGAGGTCGCGCTTGGTGACGTAGCCATAGACGCTCAGCGCCGCGAACGTCGCGCCGGTGATGAAGAACACCGTCGAGATCGACGACGCGGTGTAGACCAGGAAGATCACCGACAGCGTGAGGCCGTTCATGATCGCGTAGGCGTAGAACAGCGCGCCCGCGCCTACAGCGCTCATGCGCCGCGCCAGCGACGAGAACGTCCACACCATCACCAGCTCGGCGATGATCAGGCCGAGGTAGAGGAACGGCGTGCGGAAGATGAAGTTGATCGCCGCTTCGCTCGAGACGACGAGCAGCGCCGTGATCGCGGTGGCGCCGAGCCCGGTGGCCATGAACAGGTAGACCTTGCGGATGAACGCGGCCTGCTCGGCGGCGACCTGCTCCTCCGAGAACGCGTGCGACTGTTGCGCCGGCTGGTACATGGTCCCTCCCTCGGCGAAAGTCTATCAGAAGAGTCCGACGGTGCCGACGCGCTCGACCTGCACCTCGGCGAGCAGCTCGTGATACGCCAGCACCGGCAGCCGCGGGTGCTCGCGCTCGACGAGGCGGCGCACGTGGCGGCGCAGCTCGGCGGAGGTGAGCAGCACCGCGCCGTCGCGGCCGTCGGCGCCGAGCGCCTCCAGCTCGCGGCGCACGGCGACCAGCAGCGCCTCGGCGAGATCCGGCTCGAGCGCGAGCTGCGGTCCGTGATCGCCCGGGCGCAGCGCGCCGCGCACCGCCTCCTCGGCTTCGGCGTCGAGCACCAGCGCCTCGAGGCGGCGGTCGCGCGCGTGGCGGTGCGTGATCTGCCGCTTCATCGACGCGCGCACGCGCTCGGTGAGCAGCGCGGGATCGCGCTCGGGATCTTTTTGCCGCGCGATCGTCTCCAGCACGTCGCGCAGATCGCCGACGGGGAGCGCCTCGGCCACCAGGCGGCGCAGGACGTCGGCGAGGCCGGCGACGTCGATGCGGCGCGGGACCACCTCGCGCACCAGCGCCGGGTGCGTGCGCGCGGTCTCGTCGAGCAGGCGCTGCGTCTCGTCGAGGCCGAGCAGCTCGGCGGCCGACGCGCGCAGCGACGCTTCGAGGCTCGCCGCCACGCAGCCCGAGCCGTCGAGCAGACCGATGCCCGCGGCGCGCAGCCTGGCGCCCGCCGACGACGGCACCCACGACGCCAGCGCGCCCGTCGCCGGATGCTCGGCCGGCTCGGCGTCGATGCCGGGCGGCAGCGCGGCGGGTCCCGCGTCGGCGAGCAGCCGCCCGTCGGGCACGCGGCCCTGCGCCACCGGCACGCCGCGCAGGCGGACTTCGTAGCCGCGCAGCGGCAGCCGCGCGTCGACGGTGAGCGCCACCGGCGGCAGCGGCAGGCCGAGATCGTCCGAGAGCGCGCGCGCCACCTGCGCCAGCCGCTCCTCGACGCCGGGCGTGGCCGCGCGCAGCTGCGCGGCGAGCTGGTGATCGACCGCGACCTCGAGCGCCGGCGACGCGCGCGGCAGCGACAGCCCGATGGCCGCGCGCGGTGCGCTTCGCCGCGCGCGCTGGAGGTAGAACGAAAGGCCGCCCGCGGCGAGCCCGACCAGCGCGAACGGCCAGAGCGGCAGCCCCGGCACCAGCGCCAACGCGCCGAGTAGAATGGCCGTAATCGCCAAAGCGCGCGGCCGCGCCAATTGCCGCGCCAGCTCGCGCCCGAGCGAATCGTCCGCTTGATCCGACGCCACGCGCGTGACCACCAGCCCCGCCGCCGTCGAGATGAGCAGCGCGGGGAGCTGCGAGACCAGGCCGTCGCCGATGGTGAGCAGCGTGTAGAGCGCGGCCGCCTGGCCGATCGGCATGTTGTGCCGCGCGACGCCGATGATGAGCCCGCCCGTGAGCGAGATGCCGAGGATCAAGATGCCGGCGATGGCGTCGCCTTTGACGAAGCGCATGGCGCCGTCGAGCGCGCCGTAGAGCTGCGCCTCGCGCGAGAGCTGCGCCCGCCGCGTGCGCGCCTCGTCGGCGGTCAGCGTCCCCGCGCGCAGCTCGCCGTCGATCGCCATTTGCTGCCCCGGCATCGCGTCGAGCGTGAAGCGCGCCGCCACCTCCGCCACGCGCTCGGCGCCGCGCGAGATCACGATGTACTGCACGATCGTCAAAATCAAAAACACCGCGAACCCGACGACGTAGTCGCCGCGCACCACGAACGCGCCGAACGCGTGGATCACGCGCCCGGCGTTCGCCTGCAGGAGAATCAGCCGCACCGACGACACGTTCAGCGACAGGCGGAACAGCGTGGTCAAGACCAGCAGCGTCGGGAACGTCGACAGGTCGAGCGTGCGCGCCGAGTAGATCGCCACCAGCAAGAGCGCTACCGCGATCGCCAGGTTGAGCGTCAAAAGGACGTCGAGCAGCGGCGTCGGCAGCGGGACGATCATCATCCCGACGACGGCCACCACGAACAGCGCGAGCGCCAGCGCGCCAGCCGGCCGCGATCGTCCGCGATCGTCTGCGCTCGGGCGCTCGTCGGAGGCGGGCAGAGACATTATAACCTTTTCATGATTCCGCCCGTCCGGCCCGCGTGTCAACAAAGTGGCCCGGCGACGGGCGCATGTTAGTATTGGTGGGACTGGTGAGGTGACCTGTATGGCGCGCGAGACCGAGCCGATGGAGAACCTCAAGAAGTATCGGAAGTCGGGGCTCGAGCACTTCATCAAGTTCGTCCGCGAATTGCCGATCATCCCGCCGAAGAAGATCTTCGCGAAGCTCGAGGAGGCCGGCTACCGCGGGCAGGACGAGGCGCGCCGCGCGGTCTCGCTGATGGCGTATCGCCACGTCAAGCGCATCAAGCGCATCTACCTCGACGGCGCCAAGCGCGAGCAGGTGATGCCGAAGGCGAACTTCCTGCTCATCGGCCCCACCGGCTGCGGCAAGACGCACCTGGTGGAGCTGCTGTTTCAGCAGATTTTACGGCTACCGACGGTGATCGTGGACATCACCACCTACTCGGAGACCGGGTACGTCGGGCAGGATCCGAACACGATCATCACGCGGCTCTTGCACGCGGCCGACGACAATCCGCTCCTGGCGTCGATCGGGATCATCTGCCTCGACGAGTTCGACAAGATCGCCAGCGGGCAGAACAACGCCATCTTCGCCGGCGCGGGCACGACCAAGGACGTCACCGGCATGGGCGTGCAGCGCGAGCTGCTCAAGATGCTCGAGGCCGGCGAGGTCGTGGTGCCGCTCGAGCTGACGCATTCGACCTACGGCGATCACATCGTGATGTCGACGGGCGACATCGCGTTCATCGCCGCGGGCGCGTTCTCCGGATTTCAGCAGGTGGCGCGTCGGCGCGGCGCGATCGATCGCATCGGCTTCGGGCGCGCCAAGGGCTTCAAGAACGGCAAGACGCCGGATCAAGGCGGCGGGCAGGACACCATCGCGGTCACGTTCACGTCGGAGGAAGTGGAGAACATCGCCAACTTCCAGGCGTACGGATTTCTGCCCGAGCTGATGGCACGCTTCACGCGCATCGTGCCGTTCCGCGCGCTCGACGCCGGGACGCTGAAAGACATCTTGCGCGGCAACGTGATCGATCGGCTGACGCGCGAGTTCGAGGACGAGGGCTTCAAGCTGGTGGTCACCGAGCCGGCGCTCGACTACATCGTCGCGGAGAGCCTCAAGCGCGAGACCGGCGCGCGCGGCCTGGCGGCGATCCTGACGCGCTACCTCGAGGACGCGGCGTTCGATACCTTCGCCGAGCACCCGGGCTGCGACGTGCGGCTCGAGCTCGAGAACGACGAGATCGCGGTCAAGGTCGGCTGAAGCGCGGGCGCGCGTTCACCGCCGCGCGCGTTGCGCTATGATCGGCGCGCGATGCTCCAGGTGTTCGCCGGGCCGTTCTTCGTGATCGCCGTCGATGCGCGCGCGCGCCTCGTGCGCGTCACGCGAACGGCGCGGCAATTTGCCGCGCTCGACGAGATGCAGCGCGCGCACAAGGAGGTGC
>DASREC010000315.1:0-37105 GCA_035652295.1 Polyangia bacterium | reverse complement strand
GCCGCCGATTCCGCCGCCGATTCCGCCGCCGATTCCGCCGCCGATTCCACCGCCGATTCCACCGCCGATTCCGCCGCCGATTCCGCCGCCAATGCCGCCGCCGAATCCGGCGCCGCCGGTCGCGAACGCCACCGGAGGCGAAAGCTTCGGAGCGCCGCCGAGCGCGAGCGTCCCCGGCCCGGCGTTGCGCATGCTCTCGAGCCCGTTGTTCTGCGCCACCGACTTCTGCGTGTCCGTCGTCCCGTTCGAGCCGTCGCCCGCCGGCGGCGGCGTCCCGTCCGTCGACGGCACCTCGACGATGTCGAGATCGCCGCCGGTCACCGCCGCCGATTTGCTGGTGTCGATGTCGTCGGCGGTGAACTTCTCCTCGAGGTTCTCCAGCGAGACGTTGACCGCCGAGCGCAGCGGCACGCCCTCGGTCGAGAAGAAGTCGATGGTCTCCTTGAAGGCGGTGAACGTGCCGCGGAACTTGAAGCTCCCCCAGACGAAGTCGACGATCGGCGGCGCCTTGGTGCTGTCGTCGGGCTTCATGAAGTTGCGCACCTGCTCGGTGCGCAGCCGCACGTCCTGCCCGTCGTCGGTGGAGTCGAACACCAGGTCCATCACCAGCGTCGAGCTCGACTGGCTCACGTGCTGGCTCTTCTTCGACGCCGAGCCCTGCTCGCGCGTGTTGGTGACCGTGTACTGCAGCGACACCGGGTTGAAGTCGACCTGCACCGCCGACTCGGTGAGCTGGCTCTGGCCCTGCTTGTCGAGCGGGATGAACTTCGCCTTCTCGACCTTGGTGGCGTCGGGCGACGGCATCAGAGCCACCTCCGCAAGCCTTCGTGCGCCAGGTGCAGCTCCTCGATGGCGACGGCGTTGCCGGTCATCGCGTTGAGATCGGGCGCCTTGAACTTGACCGGCAGCACGCGCTCGAGCGTGAAGCCGACCGCCGGAGTGCCGTCCTGCTCGAAGATGGTGATGTCGGCGCTGAGACGAAAAGCGTACTTGCCGCCCGCGACCAGCGACCACCACTTCCACAGGTGCGCCGTGCTGGTCATGCCGCGCTTGAGGATCACCGTCGAGAACGTCACCTGGCCGACGCGCTGGTTGGCGCCGTAGTTGCGCCCGCCCTCTTTGATGACCTTGGGCTCCATGGTGGCGTCGATGCCGGTGCACTCGGAGAACACGCCCGTGCAGATCGGGACCGGCTTGCCGTTGTTGGTCGGCACCGCGCCGTTGGCGGGCGGCAGCTTGTCCTCGTAGAAGTCGACGGAGAAGTTGAATGACGGGAACGGCGCCCGCTTCACCTCGTCGCCGAAGCTGGTCTCATCGCTCATGCGGCGGCCTCGGCGAGCGACACGCGGCCGCCCTCGGTCATGACCAGCACCACGGTGATGCGATCGATCGTGGCGGCGGCGTTGAAGGAGACCTCGGTGATGACGCGGCCGGCGTCGATGTCCTGCTGCGTGGTGGTGCTGGCGTCGCAGCGCACGCTGTATGCCTCGCCGGCGGTGGCGCCGTCGAGGGCGCCGGCGTTCCACAAACCGTTGAGCAGGCTCGACAGGATCTTGACGATGTGGCGCCACAGCCGCGGGCTCGACGGCTCGAACGCCACGTGCTCGCCGAGCGTGCGGGCGGCGCGCACGATCGCCGCCACCAGCCGGCTCACGCCCGCCGAGCGGTACGACGGATCGTCGCTGGTCGTCGAGTCGCCGAGCAGCCGCAGCCCGCGCACCGTCGGGCCGAACAGCGTCACGTGATCCTCGAGCACGTCGTCGCCGCCGAGCTGCGGCAGCCTGGGCTCGACGTCGTAGACGCCGGGGACGGACAGCGCCGCCGCGCTCGAGTAGGTGCCGCGCAGGAGCGCGTTGCGCGCCAGCAGCCCGGCCAGCGCGCCCTCGGGATTCTCGAGCTGCTCCGGCAGGCCGTCGGAGGCGCGCGTCTTGAGCCAGGGAAACGTGAGCTGCAAAAACGCGGTGGCCAGCCCGCGGTCTTTCAGCGTCGGCGACGAGAGCGGCTTGAGCCACCCCTGCTCGCGCATGAAGCCGAGCAGATCGCGCTCGGCGGCGGCGTGCGCGCTCGACGTGGTGACCAGCCCCGGCGCCGGCAGCGGGATGCCGGCGAGCAGCATCACCTCGCGCGCCTGCCGCGACACCAGCAGCGCCGCGCGCTGCGCCGCCTCCACCCAGACGCCGTACGCCTCCAGGTCGCAGCGAGGTGCGGCAAAAAGCCGCGCCAGGCGATCCTTCGGATCGGGCGTCTCGCCCGTCGAGCACTCGACGAACTGCTCGACGAACGGCGGCGGCGCGGGCGGCTCGACGGGCGGCGCGTCGCGATCGAGCGCGACCAGATCGGGCAGATCGGGCAGCGACACGAACGCAACGTCCGGCAGCCCGAACAGGTGGCCGAGGCCGCGCCACGTGCTGCGGTCGACGGGCATCGGCTGGCCGGGCTCGCGCGGCAGCAGCTTGTCGAGGAGCGCGCGCCGCTGCGTCTTCGGCGCCACCAGCGGCGGCGGATCGCCGACGCGCACCACGTAGCAGCGCCGCCCGCCCTGCGCGAAGAACGAGCGCACCGCCGCGCCGAGGTAGCTGGTGGCGGTGAACGCGCCGGCGGCGTCGAGCGGCCGCGCGTCCCACGCGTACCGCCGATCGAAGTCGTCCCAGCTCTCGAGGGGCGCCGGCACGTCGAGCAGATCGACGAGCTCGCCGGCCGGTCGCCCACCCGCGCCGCTCCAGCCGTGCGCGTCGAGCCAGGCGCGCACCGGATCGCGCGCCCAGTCGAGCGCCGCCGGTTTCCTGCGCGCCACCAGCCCGACGAAGCAGGCGATGTCGACACGGTTCGGGTCGGCGGGCGCGATCTCGCCCACCGCCTCAAAGCTGAGACCGCGCATGTGCTAGGCCGCGGGCGCCGGGAAGTACAGGCCTTCCGACGACAGCACCAGCTCCTCCATCGCCACGTCGCCCGAACCCTTGGCGGCGAACGTCGGCGCGGTGTACTTGAGCGGCATGACGCCGGTGAGCGTCCACTGCTGCACCGGCGAGCGGTCCTCGGCGAGCATCTGGATCACCACCGTGCGCTTGGCCTTGGGGCCCTGCACGCGCGCGGCGTCGATCCACGCCCACAGATCGGCGGAGTTGACGACGCCGCGCTTGAGCGTGACGTCGCCGACCTTGTGCAGCCCGTGAACTTTCGAGACGTGGTTCTCGGGGAACGAGCCGCCGCGATACTCGGCGGCCACCAGCTCCGTCGACAAACCGGAGACGTCGGAGAAACCGCCCATCGGCTCGTTGCCGTCGATCTTGACGACGAAGTTGAAGGCGCCATACGGAAGTCTGCGATTCGGATCGGCCATGGTCGCTCCCTCGGTTAGCTACGCGCGTCGGCGGTGATCTGGCCGATGCGGAAGATGACGAACTCGGCGGGCTTCACCACCGCGACGCCGATCAGGCAGACGAGGCGCCCGTTGTCGAGATCGTTCTGGTCCATGGTGCTGCGGTCGCAGCGGACGAAGTACGCCTGCTTGGGCGAGTCGCCGAGCAGCGCGCCGCCGCGCCATTCGTTGAACAGGAAGTCGCTCACCGTGTCGCGGATGTTGTCCCAGAGCTGCGGGCCGTTCGGCTCGAACACCGCCCACTGCGTGCCGATGTCGATCGAGCGCTCGACGTAGTTGAAGTAGCGGCGCACCGAGACGTATTTCCACTCGGGATCGGACGACGCGTTGCGCGCGCCCCACACGCGCAGGCCGCGGTTGGTGAGCGTGCGCAGGCAGTTCACGCCGACGGGGTTGAGCGACTCCTGCTGCGCGAAGTTGACCTCCTGCTGAAAGCGCAGCGCGCCGATCACGATCTCGTTGGCCGGCGCCTTGACAACGCTGCGGTTGCTGTCGCTGCGCGCGTAGATGCCGCACACGAAGCCCGACGGCGGCAGCGCCACCTCCTTCGGGATGTCCTCGCGGTTGGGGCGCGCGAGCGGATTGGAGACGATGACCCACGGGTAGTAGAGCGCGGCGTGCGTCGAGTCGATGCGGCTGCGCTCCGCCATCACCGACGACGGCGTCTGGTTGGGCGAGGTGTCGAGCACGGCGATGCGGTAGGCGCGCTTGCGCTCGACGTCGCCGATCAGCGCCTGCTGGATCGATTGGTAGTCGGTGTACGCCGAGTGGCCGGGCGCGGCGATGATCGAGATGTCCTCGATCGAGTCGAGCATGAGGAGCGCGTCGGAGTAGGCGACGCCGCCGGTGGTGTTGGCCGTCGGCTGCCCGCCGTCGTTGCCGCCGGTGACGTTGATGCGGTAGCGGTTGGCCACCGACGGATCGCTGGTGTCGAGGTTGGCCGCCGCCATCAGCGCCGCCTGCAGCTTGAACGCGTCGACGCCGCTGCCGAGGTTGATCGCGTAGACGTTCTCGAGGAAGTCGGCGCGGCGCGTGGGCGTCGCCGCCAGCACGTTGCCGATGTAGCGCGGGTGCGCCTTGTCGAGGCCGAGCGCCTCGAAGATCTTGCTGCCGCCGTCGCCGTCGAAGGCGGTGACGGTGAGCGTGAGCAGCTGCGCGCCGCCGGCGGGCGCCGACTGCGGCGTGGCCAGCGCGGTCACGTCGAGCGCGGTGCCGCCCGAGTTGTTGTACGCGCCGCTCGCCTGCTTGACGTAGAAGGTGGCGGTGTTGCCGGTGCCGACGAGCAGCATCGAGCCGACCGCGGCGCGATCCATGCCCAGCTTGGTCACCGGCGTGAACAGCGCGGTCACCGTCACCCAGCCGTTTCCGCCCGAGCCGGGGAAGCGCGCCACGAAGTGCGTCTGGTCGGTGGCGTTCCCGCTCGACGGCAGCGCCGCCGACGTGGCCACGCCGGTGTCGGTGTTGGAGTTGGCGATGAACGTGCGCGCGACGTAGAGCCGCGAGCCCTGGTTGTTGAAGAACGCCTGCACCGCGTGCGCGAGGTAGTTGGTGCCGAAGTCGAGATCGTTGAGCCCACCGTAGATGCGCGCGAAGTCGCCGAAGCTGGTGATCAGCTCGGGCGTGCCGCTGGTGGGCCCGCGCCGCGTCGGGCCCACGAACCCGGTGGTCGTGGTGCTCACGCCTTCGATCGACTTGCCGCGGAAACTGGTCTCTTCGACGTAAACGCCCGGCGCAAGATATTCAGCCACGGGTTCCTCCCTCGATGGGTTTCATGTTTGAAAGCGTTTTCATGACAAATCGATCTGCAGCGCGATCGGCTGCTCGCGCCGCGAAGCCAGCTTGCTGTCGACGGAGGCGGTCTTGAGCGTCGCGCGCCGCGCCTCGAGCGACTCGGGATCGGGCGGGCCCGAGAGCGCCGGATCGTAGACCGCGCTCACCGTCACGTTGGTCTCGGGCGCGAGCACCGAGCCGCCGGCGTTGTCCCACGTCATCACCGGTACGCCCGGCACCACCGCCAGCGCCTCGCCGCGCGCGTCGGAGAGCCCGCGCGCCAGCACCACGTTGTCGCTCTTGCGCGTGACCATCACCAGCGCGTTCGCGAGCGGCGCGCCCGAGCCCTGCGCCGAGATCGACGCGCGCACGATCGCCGCGCCCGCCGCGATCGGCCCCGCCGGCGACGGGTAGAGCGGCGCCGGCACCGCCTGGAAGAGCGAGCCCGGCTGATCGCCTTTGGTCGGATCGGGATCGCGCGGCAGCGCCAGCGTCACCGCGCGCGGCAGGTAGCGCCCGCTCGGATCGCTCGCGGTCAGCGTGACGCTCACCGAGCCGATCGCCGGTGCGGCCGGCGGCGCGGTGAACGCCTGCGTGTGCGCGTCGAGGCCGGGCGCCGCCGCAATCACGTAGGCGCCGTGCCCGTTGCGGATCAGCTTGACGCCGGGCGCGCTCACCTCGAGCGAGTCGGTGATCCAGAGCTGCGTCGCCGCGTCGACGAAACGCACCGCGCCGAGGATGCGCCGCTCGACGCGCTCGAGGACGATCACGGACCCTCCTGCTTGTCGTACTCCTCGCGGCGCGCCACCACCGGCTTGTAGCTGGCGCGATCGAGATCGGCGTCGATGCGCACCGCGCGCGCGACGTAGGTGACGCTCAAGCGATACTTGGGCTCGAACACGTCCCAGATGCGCATCACGTCCTGCGTCGAGAGCTCCGACGGCACCAGCGTCACGATGTCGGAGGGTCCCCAGTTCGCCTCGGGCGACAGCTCCGCGGCGGTGAGCGTCTGGCGCTGATACAGCGCGCGCATCGCCCACGCCATGATCAGGTGCTCGGTGAGGAAGTCGTTCGCCCAGGCCGTGATCAGGTAGTGCAGATCGAGCGTGAGCGGGACGTTGACGTCGGTGGGGCTGATGGCGCGCGCGGCGTTGCGCAGGTACTCGTTGACCGTGATGCGATAGAGGTAGATCGAGATGGTGGTGTTGGCGAACTCCTCGGCCTTGACCAGGTCGTGACTGGCGACGACGCGGAACGCGCAGGGGTGCGGGTCGCTGAGCTCTTTCGGATACGTCTTCGACAAATAGTCGGCGATTGATTGGCCGACTGAATGGATTGCAAAGACGTTGGCCATAACTCCCCCCTGTCAGGCCTACGCAGCGAAATAATTTAGAGCGTGCAAAAAAGCATCAATGCGAGCTTTGCGTCAAGCGAATTTTTGGAGCGCGTTGTAATGGCTTTGAAAAGACTTTGCTGCGCGTTTTAGCCGCGAGGCGCGTAGCCCAAGGTCAGGCCGGCGGCCGGCGCGGCGCGCGGATCTCGTTGGGCACGCTGCGCCCGATCTTGCGGTACTCGCCGCCGAGCGCCGCGACCAGGTCCTCGAACGTGATGGCGCGACGCTCGGCGCGCGCGTGCGTGGCGGCGCTGAGCACGACGTTGCGGATGTGCCCGCCCGGCAGATCGACCAGCGCCGCGAGCTTGTTGAGGTCGACGGGATCGATCGAGTGGCCGGCGCCGAGGTGCGACCACCACAGCGCGCGCCGCTCCTCGGGCGCCGGCGGCGGGAACTCGATGATGGCGTCGAGCCGGCGCGCGAACGCCGCGTCGAAGCGCGCGCGGCTGTTCGACGTGAGCAGCACGATCCCCTCGAACGACTCGATGCGCTCGAGCAGATAGTTGGTCTGCGCGTTGGCGAAGCGATCGTTCGACTCGGAGATCTCGGTGCGCTTGCCGAACATCGCGTCCGCTTCGTCGAACAGCAGCACGATCTCCGCCTGCTCGGCGCGCGCCAGCAGCTGCGACAGGTTCTTCTCCGTCTCGCCGATGTACTTGCTGGTCACCGACGCCAGGTCGACGCGGTAGAGCGGCACGCCGAGGCGCGTCGCCAGCCAGCCCGCGGCCAGCGTCTTGCCGGTGCCCGACGGGCCGACGAACAGCGCGCGCACGCCGGGCCGATAGCGCGCGGTCATCGACGCGCCGAGGCCGTCGTCGAGGCCGTCGCGCACGCGGCAGCGCAACACCAGCGACTCCAATTCGCCGCGCAGCGACGGCGCGGTGACCAGCGCCTCGTCGGAGACCTGCGCGCGCAGCGGATGCGCCAGGCCGCCGAGCGCGGTGCCTTCGGCGGCCCACGCGGCGGCGCGCACGTGCGCCATCGCCGGCTTGGCCGCGCCGTCGGCGCGCGCGCTCTGCCACGCCAGACGCGACAGCTCGGCGATGCGCCCCGCGCCGTGACGATGCTCGCGCGCCAGGTGCGCCGCCAGCTCCGCGTCGCCGAGCCCCGCCTCCCACAGCGCGCGCCGCTCGGCCGCCGGCGGCACCGGCAGCGGCCACGCCACCGCCGTTCCCTCGGGCGACTCGATCACGCCGTCGGGGCCCGCGATCGCCAGCGACGGCCCGTCCCAGCGCGGCAGCGACGGCAACACGCGCCGCTCGCTCGGGCCGAGATCGCACACGAACACCGGCAGGCAGCGGTTGAGGTGCAGCCACGGCGAGAGCCCCGGCGCCGGCTCGCGCTCGATGAAGGCGGCGCGCCGCCCGAGCGCGGCGGCGATGGCGCAGGCGACCGCGCGCGCCTCGGCGGCCGCGCCGCTGCGGATCACCAGCCAGCGCATCGACTGCCCGAGCGCGGCGGCGCGCCGCTCGACCTCGCGCTGAAACGACGCGGGCAGCGCCACCGGCGGCAGCCGTCCCATGTCGACGCTCACGCCCGGCCACGCCACCGGCCGCGCGCGCGCCGCGAGGTAGATCGGCGTCGGCAGCGACAGCGCCTGCTCGACGAGCGGCCCGTCGCCGGCGAGACGAAATAGTCCGCTCTCCACCGCCGCGCCCGACGCCAGCTGCGCCACCGTCTCGGCCGCCGCCGACTCCATCGCCTCGCCGCGCACGCCGAGCACCGCCGGCCCGAACGCCGCCGCCACCAGCGCCAGCGTCGGCTTCGAGCCGCCGAGCGGCGCCTGCAGCGCGACCAACACGCGCCCGACGAACGGCTCGTCCTCGACGGCGAGCAGCAGCCCGAGGGCGAGCGACTCGACGGGGCCGAGCCCGAGCGCCGCGATCAGCGACGCGACGTCGGCGTCCTCGGGCGCGTGAGCGCGCGCGAACCGCTCGAGCGCCGAGCGCCAATCGCCGCCCAGCCGGCTCGCGCGCTCGCGCAGCCAGCTCCGTTCGTCCTCGGCGTCGCCGTCGTCGAGCCCCTCGGCGTGCTCGGCCAGCGCCGCCAGCGCCAGATCGCCGAGACGCGTCCGCGCCCGGAGCGCCGGGACCGGCTCGTTGCTCACGCGTCGCTCTCGCTGTCCACGTCTCCCCCCAATGGCGCGCGAACTACGGACTCGGGCTCCCGCAGCTAGCCTCATCCGCCGCTTTGGAGTCAAGCGCATTCCAACTTCCAAAGCCGCCACCATCACCTTGTCTACAATCGCGATCGAGGTGACCCATGGGGGGAGAGCGCGAGCGCCAGTCGGGTGGGGAGCAGGACGCGAAGGAGCAGGCGCCCGAGGCGCAAGACGGCGGCGATCTCAAGCGCGCGGCGATGCAGCGGCGGCAGCGCGAGCGCAAGGACAGCGGCGGCGGCCACGTGACCGATCTCGGCATGCTCGAGAAACCCGGCACCAAGCTGGCGGGCTCGACGCAAGAGCTCGCGCCCGGCGACTCACTGCGCTTCTCCGACGGAGAAAACCAGATCTGGGGCCTCGGGGAGATCACGGTCGAGCCGCCCCACCTGGCCACGATGGACAACAAGGAGCTCGAGAACTACAAGGACCACGTCCTCGGCTCGATGTCGAAGCATCAGTACACGCTCAAGGTCGCCGCCGACGCGAAGCCGGGCGACAAGATCACCGTCAAGTGCGCCGGCGATTTTCAGAGCCGCAATGATCCGGGCTGGGCGTTCTCGTTCAAGGTCGTCGTCAAGTAACCAGCGGCATTTTGCCGCAGTCAGCGGGAGAAGCCGGGGATCAGGAAGGCGGCGGCGCGCGGCGAGGACTGGATGCCCGCCTCGCCGAGGAGCTCGTCGGCGCGGCGCACCAGCTCGGCGCCCTCGTCGCCGCCGCGCAGCTCGCCTAGGCAGCGGCGCGCCGCGGCCGCGTGGAGCACCATGTCGGCCTCGTCGGCGGTGGCGATGCCGCGCACGAGCAGCTCGGCGGCGGAGCGCTCGTCGCCGCGCGCGCGCGCGACGCCGGCTTGCAGCAGCAGCGCCAGCGCGCGTCCCCACGGCGCCCCCTCGCGCCCGATCCTCCGCGCGTCGCGCGCCGCCCGCCCGAGCAGCGCCGTCCGCGCCGGCGACGCGCCGGCGGCGGCGATCGCGCAGCGCGCGCGCAAGTGGAAGCTCTCGATGCGAATGAACTGCGCGCGCAAGAGCTGCGATCGTTCGAACGTGCGCCAATTCGCGTCCAGGCCGGCGAGCGCGTCGTCGGGCCGGCCGTCGAACAGCGCGATGTGCGCCCGCGCGAACAGCTCGTAGTAGTGCGGCAGCATGAACCGCTCCCGCGACCACTGCGCCATCGCGCGCTCGAGCTCCTGGATCGCCGCCCCGACGTCTCCGCCGCCGCGCAGCAGATCGAGGTGCCGCAAGCGCGCGGTCAGGCTCGTCTCGGCGTACAGGTCGCCGCGCTCCTGCGCGTGCTGCAGGCTGCGGCTCACCAGGCGCGCGAGCTCCTCGAGACGCCCGAGGTAGAACAGCGGCCCGGCGGCGAACAGCTGCGCGTTGGCCACCTCGCGCGTCGCGCCGGCGCAGCGGCGGAGCCGCGCCTCGGCGCGACGGCAGCGCTCGAACCCGGTGCGCCACCGCCCCTCGAGCGTCGCCACCATTCCCTGCGCGAGCGTCACGAGTCCGAGGAGCAGCGGCTGGTCGACGCGCGCGGCGATGTCGTACGCCGCCTGGATGAGCTTCGCCGTCCGCGCGTGCGAGCGGCTGCCCTGCAGGGCGGAGTAGCCGGCCTCGAGCGCGAGTGAGCGGGCGACGCGGACCGGCTCGCCGGCGTCGAGCGCGAGCCGCAGGCAGCGCGCCTGGAAGTACGCCCCGCGAATGGTGTCGACCACCGAGAGCCCGGCGGCGATCGACCAGCAGGTGTCGATGCGCTGCAGCTCGGCCGGGCGGAGCTGGCTCTCGGCGCGCGGGCGAAAGCGGATGCCGCGCAGGCGGACCGCGGCGCGGCTGGCGAGCAGCGACGCCCACGCGCGCGCGCCCTCCGTCGGCAGCGCCAGGCCGTTTCTCGCCAGCGCCGGCGCGATGGCCCGCAGCCCCTCCTCGACGAGCCCGATGCGCAAGAGCTGGTCGGCGGCCTGGCGCTCGAGCTCGTTCACCAGCGACGGCTCCGAGTTGGCGAGCGCGGCGGCCAGGTACGCGCGCGCCGCGTCCGCGCTCCGTCCGGTGTTGCGCAGCGCGTGCGCCAGGCTCACCAGCCAGCCGCTCTTCGCGGGATGATCGCTCGGCCCGAGATCGACGGCGAGCTGATAGACGTGCACCGCGTGCTCGAACGCGAGCGCCTCGTCCGCGCGCGCGCCCGCGAGCGCGAAGTAGCGCGCCGCCCGCTCGGGAGCCTCGGCCAGCACCCAGTGCGCGGCGATCTCTTCGGGCGCAGCCTCGGCGCTCTCGAACACCGCCGCCAGGCGCGCGTGAACGCGGCGGCGCTCGTCGCTGGTGAGCTGCGACAGCAGCGCCTGGCGCGCGCGGTCGTGATAGGGCTCGACGATCTCGGCGCCGGGCGCGCCGCTCACCCGGACAAGACGCGCCGCGCGCAGCGACGCGACGTGGCGCTCGAGCTCGCTTGCGTCGCCGCGCTCGAGCTCGGCCGCGCGCGCCAGCGCCGCGATCTCGAGCGGCGTGCCCGCGGCGGCGACCACGGTGAGGATCTCGCGCTCCGCCCGCGCGAGCTTGAGGATGCGCGACCACAAGACCGCCTCGAGCGAGTCGCGCTGATCCGGCGCGGTGTGGTGCTCGACCACGTCGCGCGCGAGCTGCTCGATGAACAGCGGGTGGCCGCCGGCTTCGTCGGCGATCCGCTCGGCGCCGGCGCGCTCGGCGCCGACGAGGTGCCGCGCCAGCGCCGACGCCTCGTCGTGCGGCAGCGGATCGATCGCCAGGTGGCGCACGTTCTCGAGGTCGAACGGCAGCCGCGCCAGCATCTCGTTCGCCGCCGGATCGTGCCCCGGCACCGAGCGCACCGTGGCGATCACCAGCAGCCGCGGGCTCGGCGGCCGCACCAGATCGGCGAGCAGCGCCAGGCTGTCCGCGTCGGCCCATTGCAAGTCGTCGATGGCCAGCACCACCGGGCGCCGGCGGCAGAGCCGCTCGAGCAGCTCTCGCAGCGCCGCGAACACGCGCTCGCGCAGCTCGCGTCCGTCGCCCGACGGAGACGCCCCGCGCGAGGCCTCCACCACGGCGCGGCAGCGGCGCAGCACGGGGAACACGTGCGCCAGGAGCTGAATGCGCGCCGGCAGCAGCTCGCTCGCCTCCGACGGCGGCAGCCGCGAGAGATGGTCGCTCAGCTGATCGATGAGCTCGTCGAACGCCTTGTAGGGGACCGACTCGCGCTCGTAGCAGCGCCCCGCCAGCACCACCGGATCGTCGATCTGGCCGCGCACGATCGAGGCGACGAAGTTGCGCACGAGCGCGCTCTTGCCGATCCCCGACTCGCCGTGGATGAACACCGCCTCGGCGTGTCCGCGGCGGCATCTTCCGAGCGAGCGATCGAGCGCGTCCAGCTCATCGACGCGGCCGACGAACGTCCACCTGGGGCCGGTCGCCGGCCGCCGCGCGGCGCTCGGCTTGCCGGAGAGGCGTTCGAGGATCTCCGCCGCGCGCGGACGCTTCGCCGGATCGCGCTCGAGCAGCTCGACGCAGAGCGCGTCGAGATCCGCCGGCACGCCCGGCACGAGCGCGCGCGGCGGCGGCGGATCGGCCGACTGCTTCTGCACCAGCACCTCGAGCGGCGCCCCGACGAACGGCGGCGATCCGGTGAGCGCCTCGTAGAGCAGCGCGCCGAAGCTGTACCAATCGGCCTGCGCCTCGGCCTGCTGGCCCGCGGCCTGCTCCGGCGCCATGTACGCCGGCGTCCCGGTGATGTTGAGCCCGCGCTTGCGCGCATCGGTGACGCCGGAGATCAGCCCGAAGTCGATCAGCACCACGCGGTCGTCGCGCGCGATGAGCACGTTCGACGGCTTGATGTCGCGGTGAACGCGGCCGCTGCGGTGGAGCGCCGCGATGCCCTCGGCCAACTGCCCGAGCGCGTGGCGCAGGCGCGCCTCGTCGTACCCGACGCCCTCGAGCGCCGACGGGTCGCTCGGCGAGGTCTTCTCCGTCCCCCAATCGCCCGGATCTTCGACCGGCACCGGCTCGCCGCCCTCCTCCGGCTCGCGCACGTAGTGCTTGAAGTCGACGCCGTCGATCAGCTCCATGGTGAAGAACCACTGGCCCGAGCGCTCGAACAGCTCGCCGAGCGAGATCAGGTTCGGGTGCTGGATGTCCTGCGCGGCGCGGAACTCGCGCTTGAACAGCAGGAGCGCGTCGGGATCGAGCCGCGAGAGCGTCTTGAGCGCGACGCGCGTCTGGCGCTCGCGATCGAGCGCTTCATAGACGACGCCCATGCCGCCCGCGCCGATCTGTCGCAGGATCCGAAATCGCGGCGTGGCGTCGTAGTCGATCATGGGGCGTACCCCATCATCGTCAGGCCGGCGCGGCGCTTTATCAACCGCGATCGCGCCGTCAGCGTCGGACGAAGCGGATCTCCGGACGTGGATGCGGCAAAATGCCGCAGGCCGCTCTCGCGGGTTTGACGCCGGCGTCCGATCACCCGCATGATCGCCCGCGGGGGCGGGGCAACTCGGGAGGAGCCATGCGGCGTCGCGTGTCGTCGGTGACCTGGGCGGTCGGAGTCGCTTGCGTTCTCGGCGCCGGAGCGGCGGCGGCGCAGCCCGCGTACATCCTGTCGTCCATCCAATCGCCGACGGAGAACCGAATCGAGAACGGCTACCCGCAGACGATCCGGATTGAAGTCGATCGCATGGACGGCGAGTGGCGGATGCTGCGCTACTCGACGCTGCTCGGCTCCGAGCAGGAGCCGGTGCGCTCGCAGGCGAGCAACGCCTGGACGCTCCAATACCGGGGCGTGCCGGCGGTGGTGCGCGGCGGCGATCACTTCCGCGTCGAGTTCCGCTGGCAGCGCGTGTTCGTCGGCCACTATCAGGGCAAGCCGTACCGTCACGAGGCGTCGCTGCACTTCGGCAGCTTCGCCGACTGCGGCCCGTCGTCGCCGCTGCGCGATCAGTACGGCGACATCGTCATGCCGACGAATCGCGACGAGCTGGCGGGCTTCGTCGACTACAGCTGCGGCGACGTCGTGCGCAACGTGCACAACATCGCGACCATCGGCATCGGCGATCGACCGGCGGGCGGCTTCAACATCGTCTACCTCTATCATCGCCAGGAGAAGGCGCCGGCCGCCGCCGCCGCGCCGCCGCCCAACGCGAATCCCGAACGGCCCGGCGGGCTCGAGCGCGGCTTCGATCGCTGGGGCGGCGACTACCGCGACTTCGATCTCTCGAGGAACGATCCCGCCGAGTGCCGCGCCGCGTGCGCGTCCGAGCCGCAGTGCCGCGCCTTCGCCATGGCGCCCGCCGGCATGTGGTCCGAGCGCCCGCACTGCTGGCTCAAGAGCACGGTGCCGCCGCTCTCGCCCAACGCCGGCCGCGTCTCCGGCGTCATCCCGCGCGAGCCCGAGCGCGCCGGCGGCCTCGAGCGCGGCTTCGATCGCTGGGGCGGCGACTTCCGCGACTTCGATCTCTCGACGAACGATCCCGCCGAATGCCGCGCCGCGTGCGCGTCCGAGCCGCAGTGCCGCGCCTTCGCCATGGCGCCCGCCGGCATGTGGGCCGCGCGCCCGCACTGCTGGCTCAAGAGCACGGTGCCGCCGCTCTCGCCCAACGCCGGCCGCGTCTCCGGCGTCATCGTTCGTTGACCCGAGGGGGAGCGTGATGGTCCGTGCCCTGTTCGTTTGCGGATTGCTGTCGCTGCTGTCGAGCCGCGCCGGCGCGTGGGACGTGGAGCGGGTGCTCAAGGCCAGCGGCATTTTGCCGCACCAGCGCGTGGCCGAGGTGCGCATCGACGCGAGCGCGCCCTCGACCAGGCTCGACAACGCGCGCGTCGCCGCCGTGATCGCGCACGCGGTGGCGACGTGGAACAAAGAGCTCCCGCGCGACGAGCTGCAGCTGGTGATGAAGCCGTGGACGGCGCCGCTCAAACGGCGCGAAGTCGTCATCGTGTGCCGCTTCGACGCCGACGCGAGCCACTTCAAAGGCGCCGGCGTGGACGAGTACGCCTATACCGAGACGGCGGTGACGCGCGCCCAGGAGCTCGTCACCTTCATCACCTTCAACGACTCGGAGGCGTTCTATCGCAGCGCCGGTTTCCATTTCGACGGCGAGCGTTCGAGCATCGACTTCGAGCTGGTGGCGCTGCACGAGCTCGGCCACGCGCTCGGCCTGCCGCACGAAGGCAGCGGCAAAGTGCCGCCGTTGATGGCGCCCGGCATCGATTGGAACGCCACCATGGGCGAGGTCGCCAGGCTGCGCGTGGTCACGCCCGCCGATCGCAAGCTGCTCGACCGCATGGTGCACCGCCGCAAGCCCGGGCGCCTCGCCGGCCAGTACACGTGCGAGCTCGCCTCCGCGAGCGGCCACACGGACCGCCTGGCGCTGACGATCACCGTCGCCGAGGAGATCGTCCTCGAGCACAAGGACTGGCGCGTCGCCGTGCCCGTCGAGGCGCTGCTGTCGTGGCCGATCGAGTTCCCCGCCGCCGAGCTGAAGCGCGCCAGCGCGTACCAGGCCTTCAAGCTCGTGCTCGACGAGCACGACGAGCTGCGGGCGATCGCGGAGTTGGCCCGCGTGCGCGATCGCCGCATGTGCCTGATGACCCGTCAATGAGCCTGCGGCAAACTGCCGCAGCCGAGTATCATAGCCAGCTCGCCGGCGGGCTGAGCGCGAGGATGCGCTCGGCGGTTCTGGCGGCGCCATCCTCGACGGAGAACGCGCGGCCGAGCTCGGCGGCGCGCGCGGCGTACTTCGGATCGGCGAGCTCGACGATGCGCGCGGCGAGGCGCTCCTCGGTCAGCTTCTTCTTGGGCAGCGGCTTGGGGCCGACGCCCAGCCGCCCGGCGAAGCGCCCCCACATCGGCTGATCGCCGAAGAACGGCACCACCAACGTCGGCTTGCCGGCGCGGAGGCTGGCGGCGAACGTGCCGGCGCCGCCGTGATGCACCACCGCGGCGACGCGCGCGAACAGCCAATCGTGCGGCACGTCGTCGATGCAAAACAGATCGTCGCCCGAGCGCGCGATCGCCAGCCCGCCCCAGCCGCTGCACAGCACCGCGCGCCGCTTGGTGCGCCGGAGCGCAGCGACGGTGATCCGGGCCAACACCTCTTGATCCATTCCGGTCATGCTGCCGAATCCGACGTAGAGCGCGTCGCCTCCGTCGAGAAAGCGCAGCAGCTCGGCCGGCGGCCGCCAGCTCGTCGGCGCCTCCAGCGCGCACCAGCCGGTGACCTCGGCATAGTCCGGCCAGTCGGGAGGCTTGGGCAAGACCGCTTCGCTGTAGCAATGCAGATAGGGCGTCTTGCGCGCGCGCAGCACGTTCCACACGTTCGGCTCCGACGGCGGCAGTCCCAGGTCGGTGCGCACGCGATGAGCCGCGTCGGCGAACGGCGCCGAGCAGATCTTTTCGAAGTAGCGCCAGCCCAGCCGATTGATGAGCGGACCGACGAGCGGCAGCTCACCGGCGGGCGCGAGCGCGATCCGTCCGCTCGCCAGGCTCGGATAGGGACAGAGGAGCAGGTACGGCAGGCCGCGCTTCTCCGCGCCGAACCACGCGCCGGTCGCCATCAGGTGGCCCACGATCACGTCGGCTCCGTCGGTGGCGGCGGCTTCGTCGCGCATCCAGCGCTCGGCGAGCGGCTGAAACAGCTCACGAAACGCCTTCGCGTAGGCGAAGATGTTTTCGCCCGAGCCGAGCCAGCTCCGTCCCGCCGGCGTCTCGAGCAGCGCGCGGATGTCGCCGCAGATCGGCCGCAGCGTCAGCCCCGCGCCCTCGACGAGCGCGCGATGATCTTCGTGCGTGGCGACGGTGACGCGATGCCCGCGCCGCTTCAGCTGCGCGCCGACGGCGACGAACGGCTGCGCATCGCCGCGCGTGCCGACGGTGATGAGCGCGAAGTGCATCTTGCGATCATACGAGAGCCGAGCAGGCTCGTCACCATCGACCGCTCATTCAATCAATCGTCAATGCCGAAGACCACGTTGCGCCAATGGGTGATCTCCGCCGCCGACGGTGGCTCGAGCCCGTGCGGGCCGCGGCTCAGAGACGGGCGAATCTCGGCCACGCGAAGCAACTTTGCAAAGCGCGGGTAGTCGACGCGATCGCTCGGCCGCACCGACGAGAACGCGCAGAAGAGCGACAGATCGAACACCACCAGTTGGACCTCGCCGCGCTCGGCCATGCCGATGATCTTCTCGACGCCCGCGCTGCGCTTTCCAATCAGCGCCGCGAGCACCAGATCGTTCCCCAGGACCATCGGGCTGCCCGCGCCCTCGGCTCGCGCCGGCGCGAGCGCGCCCACCGCGACGCAAGCCCCCACGGCCTTCATGAACTTCCGTCGGTCGATCGTCATTTACGGATGATACTGCATCACCGATTGGCCGCTGCTCCGCTTCGCCGGCGCCGTCCCTTCAGCGGTAGAGCGCCTCGAGCTGATCGCCGTACTTCGCGAGCACGTTGCGCCGCTTCACCTTCAGCGTCGGCGTGAGCAGGTCGTTGGCGGTCGTCATCTCCTCGGTCGTGAGCACGAAGCCGCCGACTCGCTCGTAGCCCTTCATGCTCTCGGTCAGTCGGGCGAGCTCGTCGGCGAAGAGCCGGCGCACGCGCGCGTCTCGCAGGAGCGAAGCGTCGTCGCCGCACGCGAGGCCCTGCTGCGCGCACCAGCCGAGCAGCGCCGCGCGATCGACGACGATCAGCGCGACGTTGTGCGGGCGGTTGAGACCGACGACCATCGCCTGCGCGACGTACGGGCTCAGCGCGATCTTCTCTTCGATGGGAACCGGCGCGACGAACTTGCCGTTGTCCAGCTTGTAGACCTCTTTGACGCGGCCGGTGATGTAGAGAAAGCCGTCGCCGTCGAGGCGGCCGAGGTCGCCGGTGCGCAGCCCGCCGTCGCTGGTGAACACGCGGGCGCTCTCCTCGGGCAAGCGGTGGTAGCCGAGCATGACGCAGTGGCCGTAGACGATGATCTCGCCGTTCTCGGCGTCGCCGCCGGGCGCGTCGTGGTCGAGCTTCACCGTGACGCCGGGCAGCGGGCGCCCGACGCTGCCGAGCCGGCCGTCGCCGGGGCGCATTCCGGTCACGAGCGGCGAGCACTCGGTCTGTCCATAAACCTCGAGCACCGGGATGCCGAGGTTCTCGATGAAATGGGCCACGTCGATCGAGAGCGCCGCGGCGCCGACCGTCGTGAGCCGGAGGCGTCCACCGAGGCGCGCGCGGATCTTCGGATACAGCACGCGCTCGGCGACGGCGAGCGCGACGCGATCTTTGAGCGTCAGCCGGCCCCGCTCGCGGCGCAGCCGGCCCGCGCTCATCGCGCGCCGAAAGATGCGCTGAATGATCGGCTTCTGCTGCGCCACGCTCTTTTGCACGGCGTCGTGGAACTTGTGCCAGATGCGCGGCACCGCGATCAGCCACGTGGGCTTCACCTCGACGAGGTTCTCGGCCAGCTTGTCGAAGCCCTGGCACAGACCCGCCGAGACTCCATAGAGCACCAGCGTGTTGAGCTCGGCGAGCCCGCCCACGTGCGCCCAGGGAAGGATGCACAGCCCGCGATCGCCGGGGCCGATCGAGACCATTCCTTCGGTCGCGCAGATGTTGGCGGTGAGGCTCTGGTGCGAGAGGCGCACGCCCTTCGGCTTGCCCGTCGTGCCGGACGTGTAGATGAAGACCGCGTCGTCGCCGCCGCTCAGCGTCACCGCGTCGCGCCCGCCGCCGCCGGCGGCGGCGCAGAGCGCGCGGTACGAGTCGTCGCCGTCCGGGCGATCGAACCCGACGATGCGTTCGAGCGCGGGCAACGAATCGCGCATCGCGCTCACCTTCGCCAGGATCGCGTCGGTCGAGACCAGGCACACCCTGGCGCCGCAGTCGGCGAGGATGTGTCGCCAGTCGGCCTCGAGCTGCACTTCGTACATCGGCACGTAGGTCGCGCCGAGGGTCCACGCCGCGTACGCGCACTCGGCCCACTCGATCCGGTTGTTCGAGATGACCGCGACGCGATCGCCCTTCGCGACGCCGAGGCCGGCGAGCGCCGCGCGCGCCCGCTTCACGCGCGAATGAAATTCGCCGAACGTCACCCAGCGCCACGCGCCGTCCCGCTTCTCGCCGAGGAACGGCTCCTCGGCCCAGCGCGCGGCGGTGGCGGCGAGCATCGATCCGAGATCGGTGTACTTCGGATTGAAGGTCTCTACGCTCAAGCCGCGCGCGACCATCTCATGTGCTGCCGGCGCGGCGCCAGCTCGATGATCTGCATCGCCGCGAACAGCCGAATGACCACCCACGCCGGATCGATCTCGAACCAGCGGACCGCGAAGCTGGGCGACATCGGATAGCGGTGATGGTTGTTTTGAAACAGCTCGCCGAGCGTCAAGAAGTCGAGCACGAGCGTATTGCGCGATTGGTCTCCGTCAGTCCCGGCGAAGTTGCGATAGCCGTATTTGTGTCCGCACCAATTGACGATCGCGCCGTGAATCGGACCCATCAAGAAGTGGATTGGCAACAATAGATAAAAACCCCAGTGCGGCGCGAACACCCAATAGAAGATCGTATACGCCAGGCCGAACGCGAACCGCACGCTCCACCGCTGACTGAGACGATCGATGAACGGCCACTCCGGATAGCCGCCCTCGAAGCGCGCCTCCGGCTCCACCAGTCGATAGGCCTGCGCGTGATAGAGCACGCGCGTGCGATTCATCATCTTCCAGAAGCTCGGAATCGCGTGCGGCGAGTGGGGATCGCGCTCGGTGTCACTGAAGGCGTGATGCTGGCGGTGCAGGATCGCGTACGCGCGCGGCACCAGGAACGAAGTGCCTTGAATGCCGAACGCGGATAGATAGAAGAAGCGCTCCCACCCTTTGCTCATGGTGAACATGCGGTGCGCGCCATAGCGGTGTTGAAAGAAGCTTTGCAAAAACACCGACAGCACCCAGTGCGCAAAGAAGAACGTCAAGATGATCGACAAGAGGGCTCCCGTCGGCGAGTGGCCCTCTTCTCATCGCACATTCGCGGCGCCGGGTTTGTAATAAATTCGTCACCGCTCGTCGAGGAAGGATGGCCCGACCTGTGGTGCTCGGCCCGGAGCCTCCCTCGTGACGTAACCGCGATCGTCGAACGGCGTAATTGGTCTCGGGGGACGCGAGCGTCGCAGTGAGCGGCGCGACTGCCCGCGCGCCGTCGCAGTCGTGCGCGCGACGCGCGTTGGTGCGCGCGATTGCGCGCGATTGCGCGCGGTCCGTCGTTTGCTGCAGGGGAAGGCGCATGCCGGGCCAGGGCCGATTGGGAGACAAAGCCAACGTCACCGAGGACGCGCACGGCTGTCCCGGCTGCCCGCACCCGGGCCTCGGCCCCGCCATCGCCGGCTCGGCCGACGTCTTCATCAACGGCCGCCCCGCGCTGCGCCTCGACGACGTCGGCCTGCACGCCGCTTGCTGCGGCCTCAACCAGTGGTCGGCCGCGCGCGGCAGCGACAGCGTGTTCATCAACGGCCGCCCCGCGCACCGCATCGGCGACGAGACCCGCCACTGCGGCGGCAAGGGCCAGCTCATCGAAGGCTCCGGCGACGTGATCGTCGGCGGCTCGCCGACCGACGCCGGCCACGCCGCGGCGGGCGCGCGCGATCGGCCGAAGGCGCAGGTGGCGTTCTCGCTGCGCGACGAGCGCGGCCGCCCGCTCGCGGGACGGCGCTACCGCGTCACCGCCTCCGACGGGCAGGTCAAGGAGGGCACGCTCGACGCCGACGGCGCCGCGATCGTCGGCGGGCTGGCCGCGGGATCGTGCCGGGTCGCGTTCCCCGACGTGACGTCATGAGCGACGCGCGCACCGTCACGCCCGACGACGCCGCCGCCGGCGTCGAGACCAAGACCGGCGAGCAGCTCGACCTCACCCTGCGCAAGGAGCCGCTGCTGCTCACCGTCGGGCTCGCCGGCGACGATCCCGCCGATTGCGAGCTGATCATCAAAGACGGCTCCGGCGGCGAGCAGAAGAAGCTCCCCGCCGCCGACGCGAAGAAAGACGACGTCGCGTGCGTGTTCGAGCTCGCGCCCGCCGAGCTGCCGAATCCCGTCGAGCTGTGGTGGCGCGCGCCGTCGGGCGAGGCGCGCCTCGCGGGCCCGTGCGATCCGGTCGCGCTGCGCGACGCGCTCGACGGCGCGCGGCTCGACGAGAGTCAGGGCCTGGTCGGCGCGTGGGAGCCGCCGGGCGAGGACGCGCTCCCCGACTCGCCGGACGACGACGACGATCGCTCGCAGTCGCCGCGCCTCGACACCGCCGGCGACGTCGATCTCGCCGAGCTCGTGAGCCCGCCCTCATGAAGATCAAGCTCGTCATCCGCTACGCCAACGCCGATCACCGCTTCCTCAAGTCGGCCACCGTCGAGCTGAGCGGCGCCACGCCGGGCGCGAAGAAGCCGGGCGAGCACGTCTTCGAGCTCCCCGACGGCACGAGCTCCGCCGAGCTGCGCGTGCGGGTTCCAACGCCCGGCAAAGCGGCGCTCGATTTGAAACAATCTCTGGTCATCAAAGCCGACGCCGATCCCTTCATGGAAGGCAGCGGCGCGCGTTGGGGCCGCGCGCTCGATCCGCGCTTGAAGCTGAAGGCCACGCGCGCAAAGAAGGGCAAAGGCGCGCTCGCCGAGATCACCGTCGATACCCGCTTCCTCGATTTGACCGATTATTTGACCGACGGCGGTTATTACCAATACGACAAAGCAAAGAACAACAATGTAGAGCTGCGCGTGTTCGAATACACCGCCGCGAATGCGCGGCCGCTCACCTGGGCGGTGCTGATCCCGACGCAGGCGCAATCGGCGAAGGACGTGGGCGTGGTGCTGTTCATGCGCCCGGCGACGGAAGATTACGTCGCGACCGAGACGCTCGAATTCACCGATCGCATCTTTCGTTATTTCTTCAGTCCGCCGCCGGACTATCCGTTCTTTGGACAGCTCTTCGACAAAGACGCCTCGCCGCCGAAGGCGTGGGAGCCCTATCCGCTGTGCGGCTTCACGCGGCAATTGGCCGAAGCCGGCAAGAAAGCGGTCCTGGTATTTCCGCTCCCCGATAAATCGGCGAATTGGGGCGACGCGGCCAATAAACAGCTCCTGCCGCTTTTGCGATCATTGGTGAATGGGTTATGGGCGGCGGATTCGGTGGGCAAGAGCGAGAAGAGCGGCGTGAAGCTCAGTCGATTGGCGCTCGCGCCCTACAGCAGCGCCGGCGGAGCGGCGTTCGGATCGCTCGTGCGCAATCAAAGCGACATCGATGAACTGTATTTGTTCGATCCCAATCTCTTTCGATCGAAGACGAAGTTGATTGGCGATTGGCTCAAAGCCAAGGCCGGCCGAAAGCTGCGCATGGTGGGCGAGGGAGAGAACCACGCGGCGATGTTGCAGCTCAAAGCGCAACAGCCCTCGGACGCCGTGACGGCCTATCCGTCGCGGGCGAATTATTGGCAAACGTCGAATCTATATCGCGGCGCGATCCGCGTTCACGTGAAGACGCGAACCGGCCGGCTGGCGGTGCAGCCGATCTCGCGCAGCGGCGCGGCGAAGAGCGAGCTGACCGACGCGACCGGCATCTACGTCTTCAGCGACGCGGCGGCCGTCGACCTGGTGCTGGTCGACGAAAACGGCGGCAAGGCGACCACCTTCGCCGATTGCAGCGCCGAGGAGGCGACGTTCTTTTTGCTCGCGTCGTGGGTCAAAAACAAATCCACGATTCAAAAAGGCGACTTTGCAGCGTGGATCGCCACCTTGAAAGATCCGATCAAGAACGCGCACAACATTCGCCACCAGTGGCCGGTCGTCGGCGGCATCGCCTCCAATGACGAAGACGCCGACAGCGCGGACCGCGGCGCGGCGTTCAAGGGCTATCTGCAACTGTTCTTGGAGAAGAGCGGGTTCTAAGGAGCCTGCTTGCCCCACGCCACCGCGAGCCAGAGATCCTCCATCGAGTTGTCATTGAAGAGCAGCGGGAAGCTTCCAATCGGCAGCGGGGGCGGAACGGCGGCGAGAATGTTGGTGAGCGGGCCCCAGCAGAGATCGCCAAAGCGACCACCTGCGGTGGTATCGAGCTGATCGGTGCGCCCGGTCGCGTCGCTCACCGTGATGCGTGACGCGCCCGCGCGGGCGAACAGATTGACGGCCCTGAGCACGACCGCGGTGTCGCCGACGCGCCAGTGGCTCCAGAATGGATAGTGCTGTTCCTCGAGCTGGAGCGTCAGCGGCGCGGTGGCGCCCGCCGTCAATGAAACATTCTTGAACTGCGCCCACGCCGACGGGAACTCGTGACGGACCGAGAACAGCCGCACCGAGCCGTAGGCCTGCGCGTCTCGCAGCCGCTGCTTCACGTTGCCGGTCGCGCCGTCGCGCAGCAGCGCGCCGCCGTCACGCGCGGTGTAGCGCAGGTGCAGGATCACGTCGGTCATGGTGTCGTAGTCGAACTGCCGCACGTCGCTCGGCAGGTCCAGGCGCCATTCGCTGATCGCGCCCGAGCCTTCGAACGGCAGGTAGCGCTCGTCGCGCAGGTTGGTCTCGAACATCCCGCCGTCGCTCTGGCCGCCGCTGGTGACGATGGCCTGCAAGCTGCCGAAGTGATCGTCGAAGCGCGGATCGGCGGCGCCGCTGCGCGCGTAGCCGGCGTCCACCGCCGAGCGCTTGCGGATCGAGCTGCGCAGCAGCGTGAGCGTGCAGTTGACGCTGGCGTAGGGACCGGCGACGCACGGCAGGCTGATCGCGACGGTGCGAATGCGCCGGAAATAGTGACCGGGGCAATCGAGATCGAACAGGTCCTCGGGCAGCGAGATGTTGCAGCTCCCGGTGGCGCGGAGCTGCATCAAGGCGAGCGCGTCGAGCTGCTGCAGGCTGATGTGCCGCGTCAGCTCGAGCTCGCGCTGATTGAGATCGTGGAAGGCCACGTCCATTCGTCTGAGGTCGAACTGCAGCTTCTCGCCCGCGAGCAGCCCCTCTTTGCCGGCCAGGTAGCCGAACTGCAGGAAGGCGGCGTCGCTGCCGAGCTCGTGCTGTAGCGCGCGCTCCGCTTTGCGCGCCACGTCGAACGCGAATTGAAAACACTGCGCATAGAGCGCCTTCACTTCGCGCTTCATCCAGGCATAAAACGCCTGATTGGTCTCTTTGCCGTTGTGCTCGTCGGTGAGGAACTGCTCGATGGCCTCGGCGTTTCTGATCTGCTGCTGGTGATTGCGCCATTCGCGCTCGGCGATCGCCTCGCGGATCTGCGCCGCGCGGAGCTGCTTGTACACTTGCATCATCTCGCCGGCGGCGAGGTTGCTCTGCCACGCCCAATCCTGCTGCCGCCGCGAATAGCCGCCGGACTTGGCCGCGTTGGTGGCGTCGTAGGTGAGGCGCTCCGCGTCTTGTTTGTGGTAGCTCGACATCGCGCTGGCGACGGCCGCGAGGTTGCTCCCGCCGAAGGAGATGCTGCCGCCCAAGCCAAACGGCATGGTGTTGATGCTGAAGCTGGGAATGATCGAGAGGAATATGCCGATCTGATCGATGGCGCTGGCGGTCTCGTGCTGGTCGTGCGCGGCGACCAGCTTGGTGAGCTCCAGCTCCTCTCGATTGCTGAGCATCATGCCGGTGGCGATGCCCGAGACGTCCTGCACCACGTCGATCTGAAGCGGGCGCTGCGGCACCGTCGGCTCGCCCTGCTGAAAGCTCATCTGCGCAAGCCCGTCGCCGTCGAGCGCGTCGATGCGCGGCGGCGTGAGCGAGCCGGCGGCGACGCCGAGCTGCCGCTCGTACCAGGAGTAGCGCTGCCACGCGTTGTCGAGCGACCGCTCCAAACCTTCGCGCGCCTTCTTCGCCTCTTGCAGCTGCGAATACTTGACCGACTCGGCGAGCGCGAGGAGCTGCCGCTCGTGCTGCGCGCGCAAGATGCCGAGCGCCTCGGCGTCCTCCTTCTCCATCGACGCGAGGAGCTGCGCGCCGAGCATCGTCACCTCCTGGCAGAGCTCGTTCGCCTTTTGAATCAGAAACACGAAGCGCACCAGCGGCAGCGGCTGATTGGCGCCGCTCACCACCGCTCCCACGTCGAGCCCGACGGCGGCGGCCGCGGCGAGGAGCCCCGGATCGATCGGCGGCTCGAACAGCGGGAGCTGACGGAACACGCCCTCGAGGTTCAAGCTGTTGCGGATCTTGAACAGGCGATCGGCCACCGTGTCCCAATACGCGAGCAGCTTGTCGTTTTGCGGCACGCAGAAATAGAGCGCCCTGCCCAGGCTGCCGAGCGTGGCGGCGCCGGCGTGGTGCGCGTCGTCTCCGACGGGCGGGCCGGGCGGCGGCGCCAGATCCATGCCGACATCGGTCTCGAGCGCCACCAGCGTATCGCCGAACGCGTCGAGCTGCGCGGCCAGCGCCGCGTACGATCGGGGCGGCGTTCGATTCTTCGTCGGCACCGCTTGCGGCCGCGGCCCGAGCAGGTTGGCCGCCAGCACATAGAGCTGCGTCGCCTCGTTGATGCTCTCGCCCGTGTCCTCGGCAAACAGCGAATCGCCCCACGCGATGAGGTTGTCGAGATAGGCCATCACGGTCTTGAACATGTACGCCGACGGCCGGTAGCGCGCGATCAGATGAGGCCGAAACGGCTGCGCGCGCCAGGCGCGAATGCAATCGATGGTCTGTTGCTTGAGCGCGTCGTCGGCGCCGGTCGAGAGATTGACGAGGATGGCTTCGATGCTGACGACGTCACTCTCTTGCAGCGGCTTGACCTTCCAGAAGCGGTCGGGCGTGGGACCGTCGGAGTCGTCGGTGGGATCGAAGACGTAATGAAACCATTTCTGCGCCTCTTCGAAACGCTGATTGCGGCTCAGGTGAATGGCGATCGTCAGCGGCGCGTGAAAGAACAGCTCCCAGTTGTAGACCGAGTAGGCGCCGCTCGACGAGAAGTCGAGCTCCTTGACCGGATAGGGCCGATCGACCGCGGCGGTTGGCGCATAGGTCGCGGCAAACTGATCTTCCTCGAGCGGCGGCTGCGCGGTATCGGCGTCGAGCAGCGCGCGCACCGACGTCTGCAGCTTCTCCACCAGCGCCGGCGCATAGGGGTGGTAATGCAGACTGAAACGATAATCGACCTGCCGCCGCCGATTGATGAGCTCGAGGATCGAGCCGGGCGTCAGGGTGTAATCGTAATAACCGTGAAAGGGAGTTGCGCTCATGATGGGCTCCTCGCGCTCAACCAGCGACCACTTCGCCGCCGACCGCCGGTAATTCACTGCCGACCGTTCCGCTCTGGCCGATTCGCTGCCCGCCATAGAGCACCGTCGAGGATCCGCCGGCGATCCAGTCCTGCGCGCCGGCGAGCTGGAACCGCGCCGCCGGATCGATGCTTTCAATGGGAAAGGGATCGCCGACGGGTGGATGCGGCACCACCGGCACCAAAACATTGCCGGCAGGATTGGGCGCCGTGACCTGCGCGCTCGCCCGCCCGAGCTCCACCGCCCAACCGGTGTATTCGACGAGCGAGGCCTCACTCACCGTCGGCTGGACGAAGAACGTGTTCTCCTCGTCGGCAAAGAAGAGCTCGCTCTCGAGCATCTCCAGCTCGTCGCCGCGCCAGGGCGACCGCGTGCCGTTGAGCAGCAGCGAATAGTCGGTGGCCTGCGCGAGAATCTCGGTGCGCGTGAGCGTCTCTTCGAAATAGACGCCCAGCGACTCGGCCTCGCTGCCCGACAGATAGCGCGTCGGATCGAGCAGCGAGAACGGCGGATAGGGAGGCACGAGCGGCGTCTCACAATCGTCCACGGTCGGCTTGCTGTGCCGGCTCACGACGCGGAAGGCGAACGATCGGGCGCTGCTCGTGCCGCTCAAGTTGATCTTGAGCGCGGCCTCGTCGGGCTCCTTTGAAATGTGAATGAAGATGGTATTGGGAGCGAGCGGCTGCGTACCGATGGGAATCGGCGCCGTATAGTCGCTGCTCACCGGCGCCGACCATTTGCCCTGCGAATATTCGCTCCAGCTCAGCTGCGCGGACATCTGGTGCGGCGTCACCTTGGCGACCGTGGCCTGCGTCCCGTCGCTGCTCAGCGAGGCGGAGCCGCTCCCGCCGCTGTCGGTGTTGGTGGTGTCCATGAACGTGACCCAGAACAGGAACGAGCGGCCGCGCCAGACGGCGAACGCGACGTGGTCGCCCTGCACCTGCACGCTCACCGGCGCCCAGGGCGTCCAGCTTCCATGCGCCCACTGTCGATAAAAATATTTATGCGGCACCGAGAACGTGCGGCCGATGACGTGCAGGACCGTGGCCGCCGGATCGGTGCTGGGCTCGTCGCGATAAAGGGAGACGAGCTCGAGCCGCGCCACCTGCTCGAGCTGATCGAGATAGGTGAAGAACACGTCCTCGGCCAGATCGTCGGTGATGTCGCCCTGCGCGATGCCGCCTTCGAACGCGGTGAACAGCGCCGTCTTGTCGTCGCGGAACTCGGGCTCGAGCCAGTTCTCGGGGAACAGGAAGATCTTTCGATTGGCCTCCCAGACGCGATAGCGCTTCATCCATTGCCACTGTTTCGCGTCGAGCGCGGAGGCCGGCACGGTGCCTTCGAGGTTGAGAAAGCAGCGCTGAATGAACAGCTGCACGGCGGAGATGGCGAGCCGCAGACGCGAGGTCTGCACCACCGGCTCGGTGCCCGGGTCGATGAGGAAGTATTCGTAGAGCTGATCGAGCGCGTCGCCTCCGTCGGTGCCGGCGAAGTACGGCGCGAGCGCGTCGCTGGTGAAGAGGTACGCGACCAGCGCGTCCCGCTGGCGGCGGCGCAGCTCGTCGAAGATCGGTTTGGCGGTGGCGCGCCACGCGTCGGCGGAGCTGCGGCTGCGCGCGGCGGCCACCATCGCGTCGGCGATCGCGGACGTGGGGGCCGGCATGATCCAGGAATCGGGCGCGGGCGTGGTGACCGGCGCGCCGAGCTGCTGCATGATCTGCAATCCGGCATAGAGCCGCGCCAGCCCGCGCTCATCGGCGAACGCGAGCGATTCGACCTGCGGCAAAGTGCCGCTCACCGTCGCCAGGCCGAGGCGCGTCGCGGTCGCCGACACCGTGGCCGCGTCGATTTGAATCAGCGCGCCGAACATCGCGCAGAGCCCGCTGAAGAAGTCGGCCGCGGTTCGCCCCGGCGGCAGCGTGGCCCGCGCCGCGGCGAAGATATCGATCAGATCATCGGCGCCGCGGCAAAGCGCGAGCCGCAGCTGAGCATACGCGGCCAGCCGCAGGAACTGCTGGAACAGCGTGCCCGCCACGCCGGCGTCCGCCGCATCGAGCGGCGCCGTCGGCAGCGCCGAGAGGCTCAGCCCGTCGAAGTCGGCGGCGTGCGACAGGAGATGGCGCAGCTCGCGCTCGTTCAGCTTCAAGCCTTTGACGAGCTGGACCGTCTTCTGCACGAGGAGCAGCGCCCGCGTGACCCGATCGATGACGGCGCCGGGCCGCAACGACAATTGCGAGAGCGGACCCCTAGCCAAGTGCTCGCTCTCGACGGACACGGCCAACCCGCCGCCGGCGAGGCTCCCGGCGTCGACGGTCAGTTGGTACGAGACATTGGGCACGAGCTCGATGACTGCGCTCTGCTGGTCGCCGTCCGCGGCCGCGCTCATGGTGAGCGGGCGGCCGTCGAGCGCGAGCGCGGCGCTGGCGCCGCTTCGGTCGAGATGGAGGTAGAAGCGATACGGCCCGGCGTCGGCGACCTCGAGCCAGCACGTCAGCCGCGCGCTGTTGGTCGTGGGCGCCGCGACCAGCTCGGCGGTGTCGAGGGTGACGTCGCTCGATGCGCCGGTGCCGTCGCTCGACGCGAACAGGCGCGCGCTCACGCCGCGGTCGGGCAGCGCGGCGAACGCGTCGAGCAGCGCGCCGTCGCCGTCGTCGAGCAGCTCGCGGTGCGTGAGCAGCGTCTCGACCAGGCGGTGATCGGCGGCGAGGTGCGCGGTCACCGCTTGCGCGATGAGCTGCCGCGTGAGCGTGGCGCGCAGATACGGCAAGAAGGCGCCGGCCAGGATCTCGCGCCGGGCGGCATCGGTCACGCCGCCGTCGGCGGGAGCGGCGAACAGGTGAACGTAATCGGAACCGGGCTCGGGAACCGCCGACAAGAACCCGACGGTGTTTCCGTCGAGCGTGCGCAGTTGCAGCTGGGCCGCGAAGAACGCCGCCGCTTGCGCGCGAACCGCTTCGAGCAGCGCGGGCAGATTCGCGGCCGTGGGATGCGCGAGCACGAGCGCGTTCTTGCGCGCGGTGACCAGCACGCCGCGATGACGAAGTCGTTGCGTCTGCGTGACCGCGTCATAGCTGAGGGTGATCGCCGGATCGTCGGCGAACGCCGCCGGAAGCAGCTGATCGGCCGCCGCCACCGGCGAGACGCTGGCCTCGTAGACGAGGTTGCCGGTCCACATGCCGAAAAACGTCTCGACCACGGCGGCCGGCAACACGAGCGCGAGCTTTTGACGCAGCCAATCGTCGGTCATGACACTGAGGTCGGGAACCGCGTTGTCGCTGCGCACCGCCGCCAGCGCGGTCGCCAGACTGCGCGCGAACACATCGAACGCGGCTTTGTCGAAGCGATAGGGACCAACCGGATCGAAACGGTGCGCAAACAGATAGTCGAGATCCGAAACCGAAAAGCCGCTGGCGCGCACGGCGTCGACGGCGTCGCTGAAGCGCAGCGTCTGCTGAAACAGCCGATCGTCATCGATGGTCGTGAGCGGTCCCGCGATCAAAGGCGTGGCGGGATTCAAGCCGGAGAGCAGCTTCAGCGCGGCAAAGTCGGCGGGCGAGAGTTGAAACGCCCGGCCGAGCAGCGCGTCGAGGTCGCCCGGCGTGGAGGTCCCGGGTTGCGCCCAAATCGACAAGAGGTCGAGGCGCGCGCCGCCGATCCGTTTGAACAGCGCGTCGAAATGCGCGAGGTACACCAAGGCCGTCTTGAACGTCGCCCCGATATTGCCGCCGGCAAACGGCGCCGGCGCGAACCGCGCGAGCGCGCCGTCGAGCTCGGCCAGCGTCCAACCCAGCCGGCGCCACAGCCGAACCAGCAGGTGCATGGCGAGAAAGACCGGCGCGCCGGCGAGCGTCCCATCGGCGTAACGCAATGTCGTGGTGGAGAAGTCGCAACCGGTGAGATCGGCGGCGACCAACTGAATGTGTTGTCCATTGCCGTAAGGCGCCGGATTCAGAAAATTGGTTTGAACCAAATCGGCCAGCTCTCGATAGCTGACTCCGAGACGCGCGGCGAGCGTGCGCGCCGACGTCAGCGCGCTCGCGGCGGCCGCCTCCTCGCCCGCGCCATAGCCGTAGAGCGTCCACCAATCGGGCGGCGAAGTGTACAGTCGATATTCGTCGGGACCGATTCCGAGCGATTCGGCGAGCACGTCGGCGCGCGCGTAGGCGGGCGGCGGGCTGCCGGCGGCGAACAGCGCGTCGGTCGGTCGGAAGACGTCGAGCGCGCGCCATAGCGGTGTGCCGACGAGCGCGAAGAAGCGGCGCGCCACCTCGAGCGGGCGATCGAACGGCAGCGTCAGCGGATAGTTTTTGGTTTTGAGCTGGGTATAGGCGGCGGCATTGACGTGTTGTGGCTGCGCCAGAAGATCCGCCGACGGCGTCGTGTCGTCACTGTTGTAGACCGCCACCAATTGGCCCGCGACCTGGAGCTCGAGCACCTCATTGACGATGTCGATATACGGCATCAGCGTATTGGTGTTGGCGCACGACAGCAGCAGGTTCTGCAAGTCGGGCCGCCGCGCCATCAGCGCCTCGAACGGCCGCAGGTGGTGCAGCGCGTAGTCCTCGCCGTGCGCCGCGCTCCAATTGCCGGTGAAAATGCTCCAGCCCGGATTTGCCGGACTGAGGAATTGAAAGAGGTCGACCAGGTACGCCGCGGGGCTGAGCACCGAGCCGCAGTCCTCGCACTCGCAGAAGTCGGTCGAGCCGAGCAGCGACGCCAGCGACGGGAAATGCACGATCAGATTTTCCCGCGCCTCGCGGCGGCGCTCGGGGCTGGGCGAGACCGCGCGCATCGGCGGAGCGACGTCGATTTGCTTGGCGGCGGCGACGATGTTGTAGGTGACGGCGTTCACCTGCTGCGCCTTGCGGTGCACGAGCTGCGCCTCGTCGAGCGAAGGGAACGCCGCGCCGAAGCGCGCGACGAACACGTCGAGCGGCAGCGCGGCGATCTGCGCGGCCGAATCGAATCCACCATCCAATAAAGCCTTCAGTGATTCATTGGAGGGACTGACTTGATAGAGTCTATGGAGCTGTTTGACGGCCGCGGCGGTGGGCGCGTCGGCGAGCGTGCCGTTGGCGGCAAGAAAACGATCGACCGGCGTGCGCCCGAGCAGGAAGCCGAGCGGCTGAGCGGCCTGAAGGAAGGCGCGCACCGACGGCTCGAGCCCCTGGTGGCGCGGCCCGAAGACGAGGTTCGTGCCGAGCAGCGCGCCCACGACCGCCGTGGGAAACGACGTGCGCACGCGGCGCGCCAGATCGCCGGCATAGGCGTCGAGCCGCTCCGAGCCCTTGCCGGTAAAGACGTCGGGAATCAGCGCCTGAAGCTTTTTGTCGTCATTGCCCGCGAGCTGGAGAAGCCGCGTCTTCCACGCGGACGGGTCGTGCAATCCGAGCGTGACCAGGCCCGCGACGTCGCCGTTCGGAAGCTGCTGCTGCACCGACGCGATCAGCGTGGCGTTGTTGAGCGTGAGCAGCGCGAGCTTGCCCTGCGTCTGGAGCGCGCTCACCGCCGCGGGGGAGAGACCCGCATCTTTGGCCTTTTGCCAAAGCACATCGTCTCCGCCGTCGTGAAAGAAATAGAGGGGCCCAAACGCCTGCTGATCGGCGGGCGAGATCCCCGACGCGGTGAGCAGGTCACTGAAGGTCGACGGCGCGCCGGCCGCCTTGGCGCCGCCGAGAAAGGTTGGCGCCAATTTGTCGAATGCGCCCGCGGCGGCCGAGATCTGCGCGTCGCTGAGCGCGACGATATTGGCGTTGCGCGCGTGCGTGAGCGCGTCCGTGATCGCCTGCTTGCCGGCGGCGGTGAGCAGGCTCAGGTCCGAGGACATTCCGGTGCGCAACAGACCATAAAAAATATCGGCGCCGATTCCGGTCGCCTGGCTGCGCTGCTGCGCGGTCGCCGCGAGCGCGACCAACCGCGCGTCCCATCCCGTGCCCTCGTACAAGATCTGCAGGTCCTTGCGCCCGCCGTCCTCTTGCGCGCCGCCCAGCGCATCGATGGTGCCAATCTGCTTTTGCAGATCATTGGAGAGCCGCTGATATTCCGACGCCAGCGGCCGGAGACTCGACGGCGCGATCAAGTTCGAAGTCTCTTGCGCCTGAAGATTGAACTTGGGCGCCGTCAGCACAGTCTCCTGCTGCTGCGGATCGACTGCCCGAATCTCCAGACTCGCCGCCAGACCCGGCTTTAGATATGAAATGGAATAGGCCCCATTCATATCCGTCGTGGCTTCGCCGAGGTTGCTCGGTTTGCCGCCAAACCCGACTGAATAAAGCCGCAAAAGCAGATTATCGGCCGGCAGGCCGGTATCGAAGAAGATCTTTCCGTCGAGGATATTGGTCGCCATTCGTTTCTCCTGCGCGCTTAAGGTCCGGTCAAGCTGCCGCCGATGCCGATGAAGACCTGATCGGCCGGGAGCGGCGCGGTGCCGAAATAGTCGACGCTGTGCACGGCGCCCACCATCACCTGGATGCCGCCCGCCGGCTGCCGGTTCGGGCCGCGGGTGCCCGGGCGGGCGAGGCCGACGGCCACGTCCCAGCCCACGCGCAGCTCCTCGGCGCCGCGGATCGAGCCGCGCACTCCGGCGATCACGATCGCGGCGAACACCTCCGCGCTGATGGTGAACGGCCCGAGCTGGTGCTGCGTGGCGACGGTGGCACCGACGGTGACCGGCGTGACCAGCGGCGGCGTTCCGGGCGCGACCGCCGATCCTTCCGGCGCCGCGGCGACCGAGACGTTGCCGCCCACCATATGGTTGTTGTCGCCGGCGCTCTCCACGCCGCCGATCACGCCGCCCGTCGGGGCCACGCCGCCGCCCGCCAGCGTCGTCAAGCCGATGCTCGGGAACAGGTGGTAGCGCAGCAACGGGTGGCCGGCAGGGTCGTTCTCGACTCCGGAGATGTCGCCGACGGCGCTCACCACCGTCGTCGACGACGATACGCCGGTAGGATCGCGCGATGTCGACGGCGTGAGCGCGAGCCCGCCGGTGAAGTGGTCGCTGAAGCCGTAGCGCACGCCGAGGTAATAGTTGTGGCTCTCGGCGCGGCTCGAGGTGCTGCCGAAGTGGATGTAGTCGAACTCGCCGGTCCAGTGGAGGCGCAAGTTTGCGCTGCCGCCTTGAAATGTGGTCAAGCCGTAGTTCCCGCTGGAGTCGGGTACGGTCTCCGCTGGCGCCGGTGGTGCCGGTGGCGTCGGTGGCCTCGGTGGCGTCGGCGGTATCGCTCCGCCAGCGGGAGGCGGGACCGGTGCGCCGGACTGCGCCCCCGGCACGACCACCGTTTGATACCCGTTCGGGTCCACGCCCACGATCGGATTGTTCCGGCAGTAGACGAACAGATTTGGTCCGTCGCCGAGGAGCTGCGGATCGGCGCTCGTCCAGCGAGCCAACCAGGGCGCGTAATAACGCGCGCCGTGGTAATTGAAGCCGGTTTCGTCGTCGCGCTCTTTGCTGGTATAGCGATAGCGCTTTGGCGTTTCTGTGTTCAACGCCTGATAAGAGCTACTGCCGTATGGATAGTACTCTTCATAGGAGATGACGGCGCCGGTAGGGTCGAGCTCGAGCGCCGCCGAGTCGAGGTGATTGCCGAATTGATGGCGAATCAGCTGCGCGGGGGACGGGTCGGTGCCTTGGGTTCGCGTCTCCACGATTGCAATGCGGTGGTGATCGTCCATCACGTGCAGCGTCTGGCGCTCGAGCGTGACGGTTATGCCGTCGGTGGCGTATTCGCGGTAGGTCTCGAATCCGCCGAGGTAGATGCGCTCGCTGCGCGTGGCGGCGTCGGTCGCTTTGCGGACCCGCTGGCCGCCGCTGTCGTAGACGTAATAGGTGGTCGCGGGAGCGCCGGCGGCCTGGCGCGCGGTCGATTGCAAACGATCGTGGCAATCCCAGCTCATCGCCGACAAATGCGGCATTGCGATCATGTTGCCGTGGATGTCGTGCGAATACGGAAGCGCGGGGTCACTGCCGACTTGCGTGCTGGTCAGGCGATTGTTGACTTTGCCCGGCTCGAGCTGGCTCGGCTCTGAATAAGAATAGGTGCGCGTCCAACCCGGATTCAGCGGATCGCTGCCGCGATGAATCATGGTGACGATATTGCCGGCGCGGTCGTAGGCATATCGCTGCACATAAAGGCCCACGGCGTTGCCGTCGCCCGGATGCGGCAGGCCGACGCGCGGCGCGTCGTCGGGGCTCGTCGCAGTCGGAGGCTGGAGCGCGCCGCCCGCGAGCTGGCCGAGGTGCTCGCGTCCCATGGCTTCAATCAATCGATAGGTGGCGTCATAGGTGTATTCGGCGCTGGGCTCGACGCGCCGATTGCGGAAATAGATCGTCTGCTGCGCGTCGTCGCGAATCGCCGTGATGTTGCCGGCGGGGTCGAACGTATAGTGAAGATCTTGACAGTCGTCATTGAACGGCGCGCCGCGCGTGGTCTGTAAATGGGTTAGGCGAAAGGTTCGCGGATCATATTCGTAACTGGTAATGGCGCCGTTTCCATACTCGATGCGGCGGCGTCGTCCCTTGGCGTCGTATTCGATGGTCTCGACGAACACCGTCGGTGTCGTGCCCTGTAGATCGGCCTCCACCTGTTGCAGGTGACCGCCGCGGTCATATGTCAAATGGGAGACCGTGCCGTCGGGCGTGGTCTTTTCGATGGCGCGATTGAGGGCGTCGTAGCGCGTAGAGGACGTAAAGATATCCGCGAGCGCGACCGGCGCGCTCCAATCGATCAATGCGCGGTACTCGGAGGTGAGCTGCCGTTGGCCGCGCAGCAGATTGCCTTTGAAGTCGTATTCGGCGTGGGTCACGACGCCGGCCTCGTCGTAGGCGCGCGAGACGCGGCCGCGCAGGTTGAGCATTGAATCGTTGGGCGCGCCCTCGCCATATTCGGTGCGGCGCTGGAGGATCACGCGCGTCGGATCGAGCGTGTCCGCGCCGGTTACGCGCACCGCGAGGGGCCGCCGCAATGGATCGTATTCGGTGCGAAAGATCCGCTGAAGACTGTCCCAAAGATAAATGACTTTGCCGGTGACGTCGTCGAGCAGCCAGCGCTCGCCCGACTCCATGCTGGCCTGGTGGCTCTTGGCTTTGAGCAGCGCGCCGTCGAGACGCATCACCACGCGATCGAGCGCGTCGATCTCCCGGCGCTGCTGGCCGTCGATGTCGAGGTCGAGGCGCGTGCGCGGGCGATCGTCGGTGGTGACGCCGTCGAGGAGCCAGCGATTGTGGGCAATGGTCAGAAATTGACGGCCGAGCGCATCGAAGTACGCCAGCGTCGAGGTGCCGTCGTGCACCAGCGCCTTTTGCGCCGCGGCCTGCTCCGCGGTGCCGAGCGCCCCGCTCTGCCGCTGCGCCAGCCACGTCGGCGTCAAATCGGCCGCGGGCAGCCGGCGCAGCCAATCGCCGACGTCGGCGTCGCTCGCGGGATCGAGCTGCCCGACGGTGTCATTGACGTCCCACGTCTCCTGCTTCCACGGATCGAAGACGACCTTTTCCCAGGTTTGATTGGGATGCACGGTCGCGATCACGCGGCTTACGGGATCGTAGAAGAGGATCGCGCTGACGCCGACGAGATTGGCGAGCTCGAATTGGTGGCTGGCCGTGAAGAACGGCTCGTATTGCCGGACCGGTTTGCCTTTGTTGTTGAAGATGGTCCAGCCGCTCGCGACCCAGCGCGGATCGAGGCTCGCGTCGGGCTCGACCAGCGACTTCTTCTGGATCTCGCGGCCGAAGCCGTCCGAATACGACAGCGCGATCTGGATGCGCGGCGGCGCGCCCGCCAGCTCGGCGTCGTGGGTCTCGCGCGCCAGCACGCACGCCACCGACGGCTGCGGCTGCGCGTCGCCGCGCGTGCGCTGCTACGCGAACAGATCGTAGATGACTCGCGTGCTCGCGCGGCCCAACACGTCGGCGGCGGAGGCGAGCGGATCGTTCAGGTGCGCCGCGATCTCGGCGTCGGTGAGATCGGTTTGGAATCCGGCGAGCGAGTCGCCCACCGTCTCGCCGGGCTTGCCCATCACCGCGGTGCCCACCACCAGGCCTCGCGTGTCGAAGGCGACCGCGCTGCGATTGCGGTTGGCGTCCGTGAGCAGCGCCGGCGACAGGACGCGATAGTCGATGCCCGATTGCAAAAGCGAATCGTCGGCGGCGCGCTCGCCGGCGGTGACGCGGTTGCCGGCGGCGTCGACGGTCTCGAGCGGCAGGAGATCGTAGCGGTCGTAGGCGACGGTCGCGCTGGCGCCGAACGGATCCTGAAAACGGCGCGGCAAAAAGAAATGCGCCTGCGCTGTGGCCAGCTCCACTGCGGGCGAATCGGCCGCGGCCGCCGAATAGAACACGGAGCCCGACGGGGCCCACCAATTGGCGTCGCCGTCGAGGTGGACGTAGCCGCCTTCGCTGCTCAACATCGTGTCGCTGACGCGGCCGGCGTAGCGCGCGGTGAGCAGCGCCGGCGTGAAAGCGAGTTGGTATTGACCGGCCGGAAGCGCGCGCGATTCGAGCCGGCCGAGCGCGAGCGGCGCGGTGAGATCGTCGCGGCGGTAGATCGTCCGCGCGTCGGCGAGCAGTCGCTTTTGCGGCGACAGCAGCGTCGGCGTCTCTTCGTAGCCGATGGCCGGCAGGGCGGCGGCGCCCGCGAAATCGGCGGCGGAATAGCGCGTCGCCCGAGGCGCAAGCGGCAAAGCCGTCACCTCGTACTCGCGGCTCTCGGCGGGCGCCGGCGTGCGCCACGTCTGGGCGTCATCGATCGCGTTGGTGAAATCGTGGCGCGACCATTTGATGAGGGTCTGCGTCTGCGCCGCGGCTTCCACCGTCGACAGATCGGCGTCGGCCGCGCGGCGGCCATAACCAATCGCGGCCGACTCGAGCACATTGCCGAACGCGTCCACCGCCAACGTCAAAGAGTGGCCAATGCGCGGATCGGCGGGATTGCGCTCATAGTGATATTCGAGCGACTCGGCGGCGTGCGCAAAGAAGACGCCGTATCTGCCGTCGCCGCGCGGCTGCAGTTGCACTACTGAATAGCTGCGCTCGGAGACTGAATAGGGATTGGCGCTTTTGTCGGTGCCGTCGAGCGCGTAGGTCTCCTGGCGCAAGAGCGATCCCTTGAGCGCGCGGCAGGCCTCGCGCGCGTCGTCGGGATCGGTGCCGGGCAGCTCGGTGTCCGGCAGGAGCTGCGCCGCGAAGTCGTCGTCGCCGAGGCCGGGCTCGCGAAAATATTCGTGCGCG
>DASREC010000314.1:0-3084 GCA_035652295.1 Polyangia bacterium | reverse complement strand
AGTAGATGGTGGGCGGGTGATAACCGAAGTCCATGAGCCGCTTGGCCACGTCGAGCGTCTGCACGCCCGTCTCCTTCTTCAGCTTCTTGTCGGTGAACACCACCTCGTGCATCGACGGCTTGTCGTACGCGAGCGGGTACTCGCCGGCGAGCCGCGCGCGCACGTAGTTGGCGTTGAGCACCGCCATCTCGGTCGCCTGCGTGAGCCCCGCGCCGCCGAGCTCGCGAATGTACGCGTACGCGCGCACGAACATGCCGAAGTTGCCGTACCACGCGCGCAGCCGCCCGATCGACTGCGGCCGCGCGAAGTCGAGCTGGTAGCCGCGATCGGTTTTCTCGACGGTGGGCGAGGGCAGAAACGGCTCCAGCTTCTTATTTACGCCGACCACGCCCGAGCCCGGCCCGCCGCCGCCGTGCGGTGTGGTGAACGTCTTGTGCAGGTTGATGTGCATGACGTCGACGATCTCGCCGGGCCGCACCTTGCCGAGCAGCGCGTTGAAGTTGGCGCCGTCCATGTACACGAGCCCGCCCGCCGCGTGCACCACGTCGGCGATCTCGCCGAGCTGCTCCTCGAACAGGCCGAGCGTCGACGGGTTGGTGATCATGATCGCCGCGACGTCGCCCGCGTGCTCGGCGCAAGCGGCGCGCACCGCGTCGGCGTGCAGCAAACCATCCGAGCCGGTCTTGAGCGCGACGGTCTCGAAGCCGTTGAGCGTGCACGACGCCGGGTTGGTGCCGTGCGCCGAGTCGGGGATCAAGACCTTCGTCGGCCGCTTGCCCTGCGACGTGTGCCACGCGCGGATCATCATCACGCCGGCCAGCTCGCCCTGCGCGCCCGCCGACGGCTGCAGCGTCACGCGCTCGAAGCCGCCCAGCTCGCACAGCACGCGCTCGAGGCGCCACATGATCTCGAGCGCGCCGTCCATCGACGACTCGGGCTGCGCCGGGTGCACGCCGGCGAAACCGGGCATGCGCGCCGCGCGCTCGTTCACCTTCGGGTTGTACTTCATGGTGCACGAGCCGAGCGGGTACAGCCCGATGTCGATGGCGTAGTTCCAGCGCGACAGGCGCGTGTAGTGGCGCGTGACCTCGACCTCGCTGACCTCCGGCAGGTGCGGCTGCGCGTCGCGGGCGAGCGCGCCGAACAGCGCCTTCTCGTCGGCGGGCGGCACGTCGAGCGGCGGCAGCGACGCGCCCGAGCGGCCCGGCGCGCCCTGCTCGAAGATCGGCCGCGACGTGTGCAGGAGCTGGCGCGTCTGGATCGGCGTGCCGGTCTTCGTCTGCTGATCGCTCATGGGCACACCTCGTCGAGCGCGCGCGCCAGCCGATCGAGATCGGCTTTCGAGTGGCGCTCGGTGACCGCGACGATCAGCAGGTCTTTCAATTTCTCGTGCCCGTCGAGGAAGCCGGGTTGCGTGGCGGGGACGCCGGGGAAGATGTACTTCTCGGCGAGCCGCTCGGCCGCCGCGCGCGCGTCGCCGCCGCGCACGCGAATGGTGAACTCGTTGAACGTCGGGCCGCTGAACGCCAGCTCGAAGCCGCGAAGTGCGGCAATTTGCCGCTTGGCATATTCGGCCTTGGCCAGATTCAAACGCGCCATCTCGGCGAAGCCGCGCCGCCCGAGCAGCGACAGGTGAATGGTGAACGCCAGCGCGATCAAGCCCTGGTTGGTGCAGATGTTCGACGTCGCCTTGTCGCGGCGGATGTGCTGCTCGCGCGTCGCCAGCGTCAGCACGTAGCCGCGCCGCCCGTCGCGATCGACCGTCTCGCCGACGAGGCGCCCCGGCATCTGCCGCGTGTGCTCGGCGCGCGCGGCGAACAGCCCGACGCCCGGCCCGCCGCACGTCGGCGGAATCGCCAGCCCGAGCCCGTCGGAGACCGCGATGTCCGCGCCCACCGCGCCCGGCGACTTGATGACGCCGAACGCCACCGGCTCGGTGTTGACGACCACCAGCAGCGCGCCCTTGGCGTGCGCGAGCTCGGCCAGCGCCGGCAGATCCTCGACGACGCCGAAGAAGTTCGGCGTCTGCACCACGACGCACGCCACGTCGCTGGTCTTCTCCAGCCGCTCGGCGAGCACCTTCTGCGCCACGCGCCCGTCGGCGCCGAAGCCGACGATCGACTCGAACTCGTGATCGCCGTGCTCGAGCCCGGCGAGGTACGTGTCGATGGTGTGCTCGTACTGCGGGTGCAGCGCGCCGGCGAGCAGCACCCGCCGCTTGCCGGTCACGCGCCGCGCCATCAGCGCCGCCTCGGCCGCCGCCGACGCGCCGTCGTACATCGACGCGTTGGCCACGCCGAGGCCGAGCAGCTCGCACACGATGGTCTGGAACTCGAACACCGCCTGCAGCGTGCCCTGCGAGATCTCCGGCTGGTACGGCGTGTAGCTCGTGTACCACTCGGAGCGCATCAGCAGCGCGTCCACCGCCGACGGGATCACGTGCGGCGTGCAGCCCGCGCCGAGAAACGCCAGCGCCGCGCCGTCGCGCGTGGTGGCGCCGATCGCCGGCGTCGAGCGCGCGCCGATCTCGCCGAGGTGCGCGAGCAGCGTGCCCTCGTCGAGCGCGGCGATGTCGAGCGGGCGCGTCGCGCGCAGCCGTTCCGGAATGTGCTCGAACAGCGACGCCACCGTCGGCTTGCCGACGACGCGCAGCATGCGCGCGACGTCGTCCTCCGTGTGCGGGATGTACCTCATCGAGCGCTACTCTTGCTCCTTCAAGTATTCGACGTACTGCTCGGCGGTCATCAGCGACTCCAGCTCGTGGTGGTGCTTCACCTCGACCTGGATCATCCAGCCCTCGTCGTAGCAGTCCTCGTTCACGTCCTGCGGCGAGTCGGCGAGCGGCGTGTTGACCTTGACGACCTTGCCGCTCACCGGCGCGAACAGATCCGACACCGCCTTGACGCTCTCGACGGTGCCGAACACCTGATCCTTGGTAATCTCTTCGCCCTCGCTCGGCAAGTCGACCTGGGTGATGTCGCCCAGCGATTCGACGGCGAAGCGGGTGATGCCGATGGTGGCGACCTTGCCCTCGACACGCGCCCACTCGTGCTCTTTGGTGTAGCGCAGATCGTTCGGGTACTC
>DASREC010000313.1:0-5488 GCA_035652295.1 Polyangia bacterium | reverse complement strand
CCAACTCGATGAACAGCCTGCGCCTCGAGGGGCAGAAGACGGTGGCGATCGAGATCGTGCAGCAGTTCGATTGGCAGGTGCCGGACGTGGTGATCATTCCCGGCGGCAATCTCGGCAACGTGAGCGCGCTCGGCGCCGGCTTCGATTTGATGGAGGCGCTCGGGCTCACGTCCAAGCGGCCGCGCATCGTGGTGGCGCAGGCCGAGCGCGCCAATCCGCTGTTCCTCGCCTACAAAAATAACTGGGAGTACCACTCGGTGGCGGCGCGCCCGACGCTGGCGTCGGCGATCCAGATCGGCAACCCGGTGTCGGTGGCCAAGGCGATCCGCACGCTGAAAAAATATTCGGGCGCGGTCGAGCAGGCGAGCGAGGCGGAGCTGGCCGACGCGGCGGCGCGCGCCGATCGCACCGGCATGTTCAACTGCCCGCACACCGGCGTGGCGCTGGCGGCGCTGATCAAGCTGGTCGAGCGCGGCGACATCGCGCGCCACGAGCGCGTGGTGGTGATCTCGACGGCCAACGGCCTCAAGTTCACCGACTTCAAGGTCCGCTACCACGAGCGCGCCCTCGAAGGCGTAGACGCGAAATATGCGAACCGCCCCGTCGAGCTCCCCAACGACTACGACGCCGTGAGGCGCGCGCTGGATGCGGCTGTGCTTGCATGACGGCGCTGCGTTCCGCGCGCGGGCTGCGGCAATTTGCCGCCGTGCTCAAACATTCTCGGTCGCGCAGACGCGCCCTGCGAAACTGCGCGCGGCGGCAATTTGCCGCAGCCCGCACGCTCCACTCCGCTACCCGCAAGGTTCGATCAGCGTAAACCCACGAGAATCGTCAAACGGAGCGTCTTTACGAACCTCCGCCGCGGCAGCGGAACGGAGCGTGCGGGCGGGTTGGGCGCGCCGGAGCGAAATCGGTAACGGGCGATTTCGCGGAGGCGCGCCCAACCCGCCTGCGCGCGGAGTGCAGCGGTGGTCGAGCAAATCCGTACGGACGGGTTACTTGCCGAGGGAGGCGAGCTTGCCGAAGTCGAGCTTGCCGACGAGCTCGACGAGCGGCTTGGCGTCGGGCACGCCCGAGGTGTTGCTCTCGACGATGAAGCGCCCGCCGACCAGCACCGACACCTTGGCGTTCTTGCCGCCCGAGTGCCACTCCTCGACGCCGGGCGCGCCCGCGATGTCGATGCCCTTCTGATAGTGATCGGACGCGTCGACGTTGGCCATGCGCGCCATGTTGAACGCGGCGGCGAGCATCGTGTTCATGCTGGTGTCGACGATCTTCACCGTCGCGCTCGAGTCGCCCTTCTTGTAGCTGCGGCGCGCCTCGGAGACGGAGAAGGCGCCCATCTGCGTGCTCTCGCCCTTGACGTCGCCGTCGGCCTTCCAGCCGGCCAGGTCGTCGCCGAGCAGCGGCGCCAGATCGCGCCAGCTCACCGCCTTGGCGTTGGGGTTGTTCTGCGCGCCGAACATGCCGCCGAGCGCCTTCTGCATCTGCGCGGCGGGATCGTTCGGATTCGCCGGCACTGCGGGATTGGCCGGCACGTTCGGCGCCGACGGCACCGACGGCGCGGCGGGATTGGCGCTCGGCGCCGACGGAGCGGCGGGCGCGCCCTTCTTGTCGTCGCAGCCGAGCGGGGCGAGCAGCAGGAGCGAGAGCAGCGCGATTCTTCGCATGAGACCTCCCCTTATGGAAGCGGGAGCTTGCCGCTAAGGCGGGGGGAGCGTCAAGCGCGCGAGCGACGTTCGGCCCGCTCGGCCTCTTGCGCCGCGCGCGCCTCCTCGAGCCGCACGCGCTTCTCTTCGGCCTCGCGGCGCGCGCGCCGGGCGCGGGCCTTGCGCATCTCGAACTGCCCGACGAGCAGCGAGGCGAAGAACGGCAGGCTCGCCGCCAGCGCCGCCGCCGTCTCGTGGCGCCGCAAGAAGCGCCACACCGAGCCCATCGCGCCGTCGAACACCGTGCCTTCCGGCACCGCGAGGAACGCCCAGAAGATCGCCACGCAGAACAGCACCGCCACGAAGTTGGCGATCGCGAACCAGGTGAGCTTGCGCCGCCGCTCGTCGTTCGCCGACGGCGTCGCCGGGCGGATCACGTCAACTTCCACTTTCATCGACCGTTTCCCTTCTCGTGCGCGCGCCACCAATCGATCCACTTGCGCCGCGCCTCTTCGCGCTCGCGCTTGGGCAGGTCGAAGTGGTAGCCGAAATATTCGGAGGTCATCGTCTTCAGCTCTTCGGATGCCGAGAGGCGCACTTCGGCTTCGGCGTGGCCGAGCCCCTCGAGCATCCACTCGACGCGCGGCTGGTTGCGATGGCGCTCCCACCAGCTGCGCCAGCGCCAGCGGCTGGTGCCGAAGTCCTGCTTGGTGATCTCGAGGAGCGCCTGGCGCGCGGCGGCGACCACGTGCGCGTTCGCGTGCTTGACCAGCTCGATGATCCGCGGCACCGACGGCACGTCGTGCAGCGCGCCCAGCGCCTCGGCGGCGTACTGCTGGCGGTTCGAGTCGGGGCCGGGCAATTCGCCGCGCAGCGACTCGGTGAGCGTGCGCAGCTGCGGCGAGGCGGGCGCGCGCACGAGCATCTCCAGCGCCACGCGCCGCACGCCGGCGTCACCGTCGAGCGCGCGCTGGCCGAGCGTCGGGATCGACTCGGGCAGCCGCAATTCGCCGAGCGCCAGCGTGGCGTAGTAGCGCACCTCGAGCGACGGATCGTTGGCGCGCGCGACGAGCAGCGGCGCCGCCAGCGCGCCGAAGCGCGAGATCAGCGCCAGCAGCGGGCCGTGCTCCGAGAGCGGCGGCGTCGGGCCGCGCAGCGTGTGGCGCGCCAGGCGCAAGGGGCCGGGCATGCGCGCGATGGCCACGCGCGCGCCGCGCTCGCCGAGCGCCACCAGCGCGTCGGCGGAGACGTTCGAGCGCTCGTCTCCCGACGCCACCGACTCGACCAGCGCGTCGAGATCGCCCGCGCCCGTGCGCGCGGCGCCGTCGCGGTGGACGATCTTGTCGGTGTCGGCCTCGTGCAGCGAGTCGCTCCACGGCGCGCCGTTCTTGTCGCCGGCGCCGCGCTCGCCGTGGTCGCCGTTCTTGCGCCCGACCTCGCCGGCGATGGTCTGCGACAGCATCGGGAAGCCGGGGATGGTCGGGCGCGCCTTGGCCGGCACGACGGTGTCGAGGCCGCCGCCCGCGCCGGGCTCGGGGCGCCGCCAATTGCCGCTCGGCTCGCTCGCGGGCGTGAGCTGCGGCGGCGTCGACGGCGACTGCGGCGCGGTCGACAATTTCCCCGACGGTGTCGACGGCGCCTTGGCGTACTCGCCGCCCTTGGCGCGCAGGATCAAGCGCTGAAACGATCGCGCCGCGCCCGCGGTCGCCGTCGACAAACCGGCGAGCAGCGCGGCGTCGATCGGCTGCCCGCCGGCGTCGGCGTAGAGCAGCGCCACCGCGCGATCGCGCAGCACGATCGGCAGGAGCACCGCCGGCAGCGGCGGGCGGCGGCCGAGCGCGTGCAGCACCGTGGCGCCCAGGTTCTCCTCGCCGAGCCGGCCGAGGTACGGCGCGCGCCCGTGCACCGCCGCGCGAAACGGCGACGGGCGATCGAGCGTCACCGACACGCGCGCCAGCGCCTCGCGATCGAGCCACGCCGCGCCGAGCGCCAGCCGCCCGACGGCGGTGTCGCCGTGCACCGTGAGCAGCGCGGCGAACGCCAGCTGCGAGCGCGCGCCGCGGCACAGCGCCTCGAAGATGGCGTCGCGATCGCCGGCGCCGTCGATCAGGCGCGCGGCCTCGTCGAGCGGGATCGGCGTCGCCGGGCCGGGCGTGCCCGGGTCGACGCGCACCGCCACGTCCCCGCCGAGCGGCGCGGTGGGCGCGCCCGACTGGCGCGGCGTCGCGCGCGGCGTGTTCGCCTCCCGCTGGTCGACGCCTGATCGAACCGTCCCTGCGGGAGGCTCACCCTCGGCGATGGGCTTGGGCGCCTGCGGCATCGGCACGTCGCTCACCACCGTGCGGCGCGGCTCGGTGGCGTGCGCCAGCGCGGCGGCGCGCGATTCGCTGGCGTTAATCGCAGTTTCTTGTGCCGCCGGTTGCGCCGCTTTTTCCGTCGAGGATTGCGGCGAACTTTGCGGTGAACTTTGCGATGAACTTTGAGGTGTAATTTGCGGCGAGCTTTGCGCTTGCAGCACCGCCGCTTCGTTCGGCGTGAGCAGCGGCTGCTCGGCCGGCTTGCGCAGATCGGTCGGCGTCAGCGACGGCGGCCGCGCGGGCGCGCCGTGGTTGCGCTTGAGCAGCTTGGCCGACAGGCTCGCCAGCCGCGCCGGCACCGGCACGCCGTAGACCTGCTCGACGAGCTGCACGAAGCGATGCTCCGGCACCACCACCGGATCGATGCTGCGCCCGACGAGGTAGCCGAGCTCGTCGAGCTGCACGCGATCGGGCGGATCGGTCACCAGCACGCGCAGCACGTTGGAGTCGAGCGCCACCGGCGCCGCGCGAAACCGCTCCGACAGCGCGCGCGGCAGCCACTCGGCCGCGCCCTTGAGCTGCTCGGCCGCCGGCAGATCGCCCGCCGTCGGCAGCGCCGAGGCGCGCGCCATCGCCTCGATCAGCACGCCCTCGTCGAGCACGTCCATCTCGAGCAAAATCGTGTCGAGCGTGCCGCCGTAGATCACCTGGCGCTGGAACGCCTCGGCCATCTTCTTGGCGCTGACCAGGCCGTCCTGCACCAGGAGCGACGCCAGGCGCGAGGTCACGAGCCGCTCCGCTCTTCGGTGATCACGTAGGTGTCGGCGATCCAGTCGTGCAGGCCGCGCTTCTCGCGATCGAAGCCGATCCACAAGAAGCCGAGCGCCAGCACCATCACCGACGGCACGTACGCCGCGGTCCGCGCCAGCGCGCGGCCGAGCGACGGCCGCTGCCCGTAGGCGTCGATGACGCGCACGCCGAGCAGCCGCTTGCCCGGCGTCTGGCCGCGCAGCGCATGGAAGATGAAGAAGTAGAGGAAGCCGAGGATGCCGACCAGCACCAGGCCGATCTGCGCCAGCGCGTCGCCGTTCACCGCCACGTCGAGCAGGTAGTCGGGGCCGAGCTGCGACCAGCGCGGCAGCGGCTGGCGCAGGGCGAGCGCGACCAGGATGTCGAGGAGCAGGAACACCGCGGACAGGATCACGCCGTCGACGAAGCCGGCCGCGGCGCGGCGGAAGAAGCCGGCGACGCGGACGCTGGGAGCAGCGCCGGCGGCATCGGTGGAGCCGGTGGCGGTGTTCATCGCGACCACATTAATAGACGGCGGGCAAGATCCTAGCAAGGGATGGTTCGAGCGTACGACGAGCTTTACTGACGCCCGCTGCTTTCGCGGGCGGGCGCGAAGATCGTTTTTCGCCGGACGCTCGCATACGCCGTGCTCGCCGCTGCTGCTGCGCAGCAGCGACTGCGCGCGGCACGTGCTTCGCTCGATTCGTCGCTGGCATCCTCGCGCAGACGCGAGGAGCGCTCCTCAACGCCGGC
>DASREC010000312.1:0-12986 GCA_035652295.1 Polyangia bacterium | reverse complement strand
ACATCTACGAGCGCGTCGTGCCGGCGACGCTCAACGGCCCGACGGGCCTGTTCCGCACCATCACCGGTGAGTCGGGCCGCACCAACACCTTCCGCATCGGCCTGCACCTGGGCGGCTTCACCCAGGACAACTTCCTGATCGCCGGCAACGGCATGCTCAAGGGCGATCACAACAACCGCTTCACCGGCGACCTCATCATCAACTACACGCCGTGGAAGTACATCGAGGCGTACCTCGGCGTGTTCAACGCGTCGAACCACAACACGCGCACCGACGCGGGGCGCACCGATCCGGAAGTGATCCTGTCGCTCGGCGACTTCGCGTTCGGCGCCAAGGGGCGCTACCCGGTGGCGAAGTTCCTCGATCTCGCGCTGCACATGGGCGTGCGCTTCCTGAACTCGGTGAGCGGCATCAGCTTCGACGGCAACTCGACCAACTTCGCCGTCGACGCGATCGCGTCGTTCGATATGCGCCACCTCGAGGCGACCAAGAAAGTTCCGCTGCGCTTCCACTTCAACCTCGGCTTCTACCTCGACAACTCGATCAAGCTCCTGCCCGCGGGGCAGTGCGCGCGCTCGACGGGAAACGATCCCTGCATCCGCTCGCGCGTGGTCGAGACGTTCGCCTACGGCATCGGCTCGAGCCGCGTGCGCATCTCGCTGGCGGCCGACGCGCCGGTGGCGTTCACGGCGTGGGGGCTTCAGCCGTTCTTCGAGTACCACGTCGACGCGTCGGTGGGCGACGGCGATCAAGTGGTGCTCGCGGCGCTCAAGAACGCGGTCGCGGGCGATCGGCTCACCGGCAACATCCAGCAGTACGTGACGCTCGGCCTGCGCGCGCGTCCGGTGGCGGGGTTGATCCTCGACGCGGGCATCGACATCGGCGCGCAGAGCCCGGGGTTCCAGTACGGGCCGCCGGTGCCGCAGTGGAACCTGACGTTCGGCGCGGCGTACGCGTACGACCCGGTCGGTCAGGCCAAGCCGAAGACGAAAGTCGTGACCAAGACGATCACGCGCGAGATCAGCCGCGGGCCGATCACCGGCAAGGTGCGCGGCATCGTGCGCGACGCCGCCACCAAGAAGCCGCTCGGCGGCGCGACGGTGCGCTACTTGAACCGCCGCGAGAATCCGCAGATGACCGCCGACGACGGCACGTTCACCTCGTACGGCTTCTCGCCGGGCCTCGTCGTCGTCGAGGTCTCGCGCGACGACTACAATTCGATGCGTATCGAAACGTCCGCGGTGGCCAACCGCGACACGCCGATCGAGGCACTGCTCACCGCCAAGCCGCCGCAGAACGGCACGCTGCGCGGCAAGGTCTCCGACGACGCCGGCCTGCCGGTCGCGGCCAACGTGCGCCTCTCGCCCGTCGGCGGCGGCAACGCCATCGACGCCGATCTCGAAGGGCCGGGCGCGTTCAACGCCAAGCTGCCCGGCGGTGATTACAACATGGAGGTGACGGCGCAGAACTACCTCTCGAAGCAGCGGCAGATCTCGATCACCGCCGGCCAGGTGCAGAGCGTCGACGTCACGCTGCACAAGAAGCCGGCCACGTCGCACGTGTCGCTCACCAAGACCGAGATCGCGATCAAGGGGACGATCCACTTCGGCACCAACAACGCCGAGATCAAACCCGACGGCGAGCAGCTGCTCGACGAGGTGGTGGACGTGATGGTGAAGAATCCGCAGCTGCGCAAGATCCGCGTCGAGGGTCACACCGACAACCGCGGCAACGCCGAGCTGAACCTGGCGCTGTCGAAGGCGCGCGCCGCGGCGGTCGTGCAATACATGATCAAGCAGGGGATCGATCCGGCGCGCCTCGAGTCGGAGGGCTACGGCGCGACGCAGCCGCTGGTGCCGAACATGACGCCGGCCAACCGCGCCAAGAATCGGCGCGTCACGTTCCGCATTCTCGATACGGGAGCGGCGGTGGCTCCGCTTGAGTAGAGCGGTCTACATGCTCGCGCTCGCGCTGGCGGCGGCGGGCTGCAACGAAGGCAACGAGCTGGCCACCGGCGCGTTCGACTTCTCGCAGCCGTCGGACGGCGCGAATATGACGCCGGCCGATCTGGCCGCCTCCGACGATCTCGCGTCGGCGGGAAAGTCGTGCGGGCAGATCGTCTCGTGCGCGATCCAGTGCGGCACCACCAACGCGACCTGCCTCGGCGCGTGCTTCACCGGCGCCGATCCGCAGGGGCTCCTCGAGGCGGGCGCGCTGGTGGCGTGCGCGGCGCAGAGCTGCCTCGCCGGCGGCGGCGACGGCGGAATCGGCGGCGGGCTCGGCGGCGGCGGAACGGCCGGGATCTTTCAGTGCCTGATCATGAACTGCCAGATGCAGATCGCCGGCTGCCCCGGCCTCTTCCCCGCGCCGATGTAATTCGCGCGCGCCGCCCGTTCACGGCTGAATCTTCACCTCGCCGAGTCGGAACGGCGGCTTCAGCGACGACGAGCCGCGCAGCGGGCCGAACGACAAGAACAGCGGCTCGGGCGTTCCCCAGATCGGCGACACGGTCACGCCGAAGTCGAGCACCACGCTGTCGGTGGCCGGCGCCGGCGACACGCGCACCGACGTGGCGACCACCAGCTGCGCGTCGGGCGTGAGATCCACCGCCGCCATGATCTGCGGCGTGGTGAACAGCGGCCCGCCGCCGCCGTTGATGTCGGCGCGCACCATCATGCCCGGCGCCGGCGGATGCCACAGCTTGAGCGCCGCCTTGGCGCCCGCCGCCGTCGAGAGATCGAGCTCGCCGAGCTTGAACAGCGCGTCGGCGAGCGCGGTGACGAACACCGCCGCCTTCTCCGGCGGCATGCGGATGGTGGTGCCCGACGCCAGCGGCTGGCCGCGCGCGATCGCCAGGCGCAGCGGCGCCGACGCGCCCGGCACCGTCTGCGTGCGCCACACCGAGATCAATTTTTCGGTGATGCGCGCGCGCGCGCCGCCGGTGGTGTTGGTGCCGTCGACGAGCAGGCGCACCGCGGTGAGGCGCGTCGGCTGCACCGACGGCATGGTCGCCGCATTGTCGCCCGAGACCACCCACAACGTCTCGCCGTCGGAGGAGAAGGCGAGATCGGTCACCAGCGGCAGCCGCTCGGCCGGCAGCAGATCGACCGCGGTGACGAACTTGATCGACGGCGGCTGCGAGACGTCGGCGACCACCAGCCGATTTCCCTCGGGCACCAGCGCGGCGAGCACTTTTCCGTCGGGCGAGAGCTCGAACGCGCGCGCGCCGGCGAACTCTTTCGGCAGCGCGGTGGCGGGATACGGCGCGGGGCGCGGCGCGTACGCGGCGTCGAACAGCGTGAGCTTGCCCTCGCCGACGGCGACGAACACCGGCGCGTCCTCGGCGGCGGCGAGCGCGGTGGCGCGGTGCGAGAGCGGCCGCTCCATCGACACGCGCGGTCCGCCGGCCGCGCCGAGATCGAGCGCGACGATCTGATCGCCGCGCGCCGCGCGCGACTGGAGCACGAACGCGGCGCTGCCGTCGTGCGACAGCCGCACCAGCGACGCGCCGTCGAGCGCGAGCGACGCCGGCAAGAGTTTCGCGCCGTCGCGCGCCACCTCGAGGAAGCGCACGCTGTCGTCGTGCACCACCACCGCGAGGCGCCGCAGGCGGAACGTCTTGCGCGCGCGGCCCTTCGCCTGCGACACCGAGATCTCGACTTCGCCGACGGGAGCGCCGGTCGGCACGCGCACCAGGATGCCGCCGCCGTCGGTGCGCGCGGCGATCGCGGTGGCGCGGCCGCCGATCGAGATCGTCGGCTGCCGCCCGAAGCCGCCGCCTTCGATCAGCAGCAGCTCGCCGGGCGCCGCCACGCCGTCGCTCTCGCCGCGCCACGGGCCCTGCATCGGCAGGCGCGTCGAGCCCGCGTCGCGGATGCGCTCGATCTCCGGCGCGCCGAACGACGTGGCGATGTGGGTCGCGTCGATGACGTCGGGAAAACCCGATCCAGCACACGCAGAAAAAGTCAAGCTAAAAAAGGCTGCTCCACGCCATGCGCTCATCGACCCGCCCTTAATGATCTCGCTGCGTTTATTGACACTACCCTACCATACATAGCCATTGACGCCCATCCGTCTCACATGATACTCCTCTTCCACATGAGAATTTACTTCGTCGGAGCCCACGCCACCGGCAAGACCACCATGACCCGTTACGTCAGCCGCCGCTACGGGCTGCCGATGATCACCGAGGTCGCGCGCATGGTGCTCGCCGAGCTCGAGACCGGGCTCGACGTGCTGCGCACCGACATGGACCTGGTCGCCGAATACCAGCGCCGCGTGTTCGAGCGCCAGGTGCAGGTCGAGCACCTGCAAGGCACCGGCTTCGTCTCCGATCGCGCGTTCGACAACCTCGCCTACGCCGCCGAGCACACCATGATCGTGGGCGAGCTGATCTCGTCCGAGCAATTCAAGGCGTACATGGACTGGGTGGCGCAAGGCATCGTCTTCTACCTGCGCCCGCACCAGGAGCTGCTGCGCGAAGACGGCGTGCGCGCCGGCGTCACCTGGGACTCGGTGCTGCGCATCGACGGCATGATCAAGCTGATGCTCGAGCAGAGCCGCATGCCGTACCTGCCGATCGAGTCGGCGTCGATGCAGGAGCGGGCGCGCGCGGTCGACTTCGTCCTCAAGCGCACCGCCGGCCTGCAGGTGGTGAGCCCCACCGCCGAGACCAGCGCGCCGAAGGTGGTGACGCTGATGAATCCGCGCGCCACCGCCGACGCGCGCCGCTAGCCGTGTTCGTTCCGCGCTACACCGCCGGCCTGGTGCTCGACTACCTCGAGCTGGCGACGGGCGAGATCGCCGTCGACGCGTCGGCCGCGGTGGAGTCGGATCTTCCGCACCGCGTGGATCGCGCGCGCGCGCAGCTCGACAAGGCCGCGGGCCACGCGCTCGACGACGAGGACTACGGCGCGTGGATCGGCGCCGAGGCGTTCGCGCAATTCGTCTCGACGCTCGAGGCTGCCGACCACGCGCTCGCCGACGCGCAGCGCTCGCCGGTGCGCGAGCAGCTCTGGAAAAACCTGCATCGCGCGGTCGAGCACCTGACCGGCGCGCTCGAGTTCAGCCGCGTCATCTGGGAGAACCTGCCGCCCGAGAGCGACGGTCCCGCCGTCGAGACGCTGGGCGAAATCGGCGAGCCGGCGGAGCGCGAGCTCGAGGCCTGATGCGCTGGCGCGGCGTGCACCACTGCGAGCGCTGCGGCCAGCCGACGGTGCGCGAGCGCCTCTCCGACGCCGCGCGCAGCCTGCTGCTCTACATGCGCCAGGCCGAGGACGCGCCGCGCGCGAGCGAGCGCGCCCGCTGGATCGCCGCCGCCGAGCGCATGGACCGCACGCTGCGCGACGAGCTCGACCTGCTGGCCGCCGAGCGCGCCGCCCTCTCCGCCCCGCTAAAACGGTTCGAAACCGCCGATCCGGCCGAGTGGAAGCTCGCGCCCGTCGAGAGCGCGCCGCCGCCGCCCGAGTTCCACGCGCTGCTCGAGGCGCTGTCCAGCCGCCGGCGCATGGGCCCAGCGCGCTACGGCTACGGCTACGGCTACGGCCACGGCTACGGCCACGGTGACGATGAGTGCGGCAAATTGCCGCCCGAGCTGCGCGCGCTCGCCGACCGTGCGCGCGACTGGTAGCTACGACGGCCCTTCGGTCAAGCGAAAGCTCACCATCACGTTGGGCACGAACGAGAACTCGTCGTGGTGCTCGATCACGCGCCCCTTGTCGTCGAGGATGTCGACGCGCGACATCACCAGCACCTGCACCGGCCCCGCCGCCGGCTTGGTCGCCGCCACGTAGCCGACGATGCGCGCGCCGGTGTCGTAATCGAACGTGACGCGGTGACTGACCAGCTCGCGCAGCTTCTCGTAGTTCGGCATCGGGGTCCTTTCTTCGCCGTTCGCCGACGTTGTATACCATAGCCATGCGCGGCGCCGAGATCCTGCTCCTGCGTCACGGACAGAGCGAAGGCAACCAGGGCGGGCGCTTCGGCGGCCACGGCCCGACGCTGCTCACGTTGTTTGGCCGCGCGCAGGCCGAGGCTATTGTGCGCGCGTTCGCCGCCGAGGGGCTGACCGCGATCTTCTCGAGCGACCTGGTGCGCGCCGTCGAGACCGCCGAGCCGATCAGCCGCGCCACCGGGATCGCGATGGCGCGCACGCCGGCGTTGCGCGAGCGATCGGTCGGCGTGCTCACCGGGCTCACCTTCGCCGAGGCGGAGACGCGGCATCCGGAGGCGTTCGCCGCGCTCATGCGGCGCGAGGCCGGCGCGCGCCCGCCCGACGGCGAGACGCACGGCGAGTGCGCCGCCCGCGCCGGCGCGCTGCTCGATCAGGTCCTGGCGAAGTTTCCGCACGGGCGCACGCTCTTGGTCTCGCACGCGCTCACGATCTACCTGCTGCTGCTGCACGTGCTCGGGCTCGAGGACGCGGCCGAGCGGCTGTTCTTCCGCACCGACAACTGCGCGCTGCACCGGCTGCGGCGAATCGACGGGCGCTGGACGGTGCTGGCGCTCAACGACCGCGCCCACCTCGCCAACGTCAGCGCCGACTAACAGTCAGCGGCGGCTAACGTTCGCCGCGACTGACGCTCGGTCAGCGCGACGCGAAGCGCTTGTCGAGCAGCCAGTCGCGCAGCGTCTGCGAGAACGCCGCCGCCGCGAGCAGCCCGGCGCCCGAGATCACCGTCGCGATGAGCAGCCCGCCCGGCCCGTCGAGGTGCGCCGCCAAGACCATCCCGATCACCAGCGACAGCAACAGCCCGACGAGAAACGTCCCGCCCTGCGCCGCCGCCGCGAGAATCTCGCCTTTGACGTCCCTCATAAAACGGTGTCCAGCGTGACCACGACCTTCGACGCCGGCACGTCGACCGCGCGCGAGACGCCGGTGACGTCGCCCGGGTTCTTCGAGATCGCGTCGCCGTCTTTGTCGACGCGCGCGGTGACGATCACCTTGCCGTGCAGCTTGGTCCCCGACACCATCGCGTCGCGCGCGTCGAGCGTGAAGCTGAGCGGCCACTTGCCCGCGTTCATCTTCTTCACCGCCAGGACCGGCCCCGGCTGCCCCGACGCGTCGGCGCCGCGCGCCACCAAAAAGATCACGTCGCCCTCGGCGACCTTCGCCTTCACTTTGTCGTCGAGCCGCAGCACGCCGGAGACGACGGCCTTCGGATCGAACGCGATGTCGCCCGGCGTCGCCGCCTCGGGATCGATCTGCTGCTCCGGATCGATCGCCGGATGTCCCGGCGGCATCGCCTGCCCGTGGCCCGGCGGCATCGCCAGCGGATCGCCGCCCATCGGCGCGTGCACCGGCCGATCGCCCGGCGGCGCCTTCGCCTCCTCGGCGGCGAGCGGCGGCAACCCGCTCGGCGGCGGCGCGCCCGGCTGCGCCTCCGGCTTCGTCTGGCAGCCGGCGCCCACCAGCGCAGCGACGGCGAACGGCAGGGCTCGACGGGAAACGGACATGCGCGTAAGTTAGCACCCGTGCCGGGCAACGTCCACGAAGCCACGGTCGCGCGCATCGCGCCGCTCGCCGACGGCGTCATCGAGTACCAGCTGCGCGCCGACGAGCCGCTCGCGTTCCGCCCCGGGCAGTTCATCTCGCTCTCGGTCGGCCGCGACGCCGACGACAATCCGATCCTGCGCAGCTACTCGCTGGCGTCGCCGCCGGGCCGCGCGGACATTTCGATCATCATCAAAGTGGTGCCGGGCGGCCTCGCGTCCGAGTGGTTCGCGCGGCTCGTCGAGGGCGAGCGCGTGCGCTTCACCGGGCCGATGGGGTTCTTCGTGCTCGACTTCGCGCACGCGGGCGACGTGGTGTTCGGCGTCACCGGCGTCGGCATCACCCCGGTGCTGGCGATGCTCGACGAATTGCTGCAGCGCAACGAAAATGGCCGCGTGATCCTGTTCTGGGGCAACCGCCACGAGGCCGATCTGTTCTGGCGCGCGGAGCTCGACGAGCGGCAGCGCGCGCATCCGCGCCTCGAGGTGCGCCGCTATCTCACCGGCGCCGCGCCCGCGTGGACCGGCGCGCGCGGCCGCATCACGCCCGCGATCGTTGACGAATTGCCGAAGCTGACGCGGCCGACGTTCTATCTCGTCGGCAACGGCGCGATGATCCGCGACGTGAAGAAGGAACTGCTCGCGCGCGGCGTCGATCGCAAGCGGCAGATCCGCAACGAAGCGTTCTTCGACTAGTGGCCTCGGACGCCAACGTCGATCGCCGGCGGCAGCTCGTGCTCGGCGGCCTGGCCACCTGGCTCTACCTCGCCACCGCGCCGGCGGTGGTGAATCCCGACGGGCTCGGCTACCTCAAGCTCTTGCCGCACAACTTCGCCGCCGGCCACCTCGCGTTCATGCCGCTCTTGCGCGCGCTCACGCGGCTGTTCCACGGCGACGGGCTGCGCGCCGGCCGGCTCGGCGACGCGCTGCTCGGTGGCACGGGCGTGGTGCTGTTATACGGCATCGTAAGGCGGGTTTTGCGCGATTCTGGGCGATCGGCCGACGACGCGCGCTTCGCCGCCACGTTCGCCGCCGCCGGCCTGGCGCTGTCGTACGGCTACTGGATCGAGGCCGCCGACGTCGAGGCCTACGCCGCCGCCACCGTCGCGCTGCTCTCGACCGTGCGCCTGCTGGTCGCGTACGGCGCGCGCCCGACGCTCCTGCGCGCGCTCGCGTGCGGCGCGCTCGTCGGCGCGTCGGTGCTGTGCCACGTCGAGCACGTGCTCCTGGCCCCGCTCACCGCCGCGTACCTGCTCGCGCACGCGCCGTCGCGCCGCGCCGGCTTCGCGCACGCCGCGGCCGCGCTCGCCGTCGGTGGCGCGCTGGCGCTCGACGTCTACGCCTACGCCGCGTTCGCGGTGCGCGAGCACGATCTCGCCGGCGCGCTGCGCTGGGTCGGCACCGCCGCGCACGGCTTCCGCTATCAAGCCGGCGCCTACCGCCTCGCCGACGCCGTCTACGGCCTGTGCAAGTCGCTGGTCTACGCGCCCTACCTGCACGAGGCCGACGCGCCGCGCCTGCTCGGCCAGTTCCTCCTCGGGCTCTTGCCGTTCGCCGCGCTCGGGGCGCTGACCTGGTCCGCGCGCGGCAAATTGCCGCAGCTCGAGTGGCGGCTCGGCGCCTGGTGGATCGCCCCCTACGCGCTGTTCGCGCTGGCCTTCTTCGGCTCCGATCCCGAGCGCTGGCTGTTCGTGCTGCCCGCGCTGTGGCTGCTGGCCGGCGCGCTCACCTGCGCGCTTCCCCGACGGCGCGCGATCGCCGCCGGCGTGCTCGGCTACCTGCTCGCGATCAATTTGGCGACGGGAATCCTGCCGGCGCGCCGCGACGCCGACGGCACGCGCTTCCGCGCCGAGTCGAGCGCGCGCCAATTGCGCGACGGCGACCTGGTGATCTTCCCCGGCCACTCGTGGGACGAGTACATCAGCTTCTTCGGCCCGCCCGGCGTCGAGCCGTTCCCCGTCTGCTACTACGTCGCGCGCGACGGCGCCGACGAAGCGTTCGCGCGCCTCGGCCGCGAGATCGACGCCGCGCGCGCGCACGGCGGCCGCGTGTTCGCCGCCCGCCTGTTCGACGAGAACGACGTCTCGCCCGGCCAAGAGGATCGCCGCGGCTGGGACGAGCTGCTGGCGCTCGGCTTCGAGCGCGCCGCCGTGCGCCGCCGCGTGCTCGACGCGCGCCCGCACGCCACGCTCGCGCGCGACGCCGCCCCGCTCGCCCGCCTCGATTGGCCGTGATAAACCAGCGCGCATGGATCCCGTCGAGTACACGGTCGAGCTGCGCGATCGCCACGCCCACCTCTACGCCGTCGAGGCGCGCTTTCCGTCGGGCGGCGCGCTCCTCGACCTCAAGCTCCCGGTATGGACGCCCGGCTCGTATCTCATCCGCGAATATCCGCGCCACGTGCAGGAGGTCTCCGCCGACGACGGCGAAGGCCGCGCGCTCGCCGTCTCCAAGCGCGACAAGGCCACGTGGCAGGTCGACGCGCGCGACGCCAGGCGCATCCGCGTGCGCTACCGCGTCTACGCCTACGACCTGACGGTCCGCGCCGCGCACCTCGACGACACGCACGGCTTCTGGAACGGCGCCTGCCTCTTCCTTTATATGGATGCATTGGCCGGACGCCCGGCGCGCGTCACCGTGAACGCGCCCGACGGCTGGCGCACCACCGTCGCGCTCGACGCCGCGCCGGGCGAGCCGCACACCTTCGTCGCCGCGAACTACGACGAGCTGGTCGACAGCCCGTTCGAGGTCGGCACGCACGAGCTGGTCGAGTTCACCGCGCTCGACAAGCCGCACCGCCTCGCCATCTGGGGCGGCGTCGACAAGCCGCGCGGCGAATTGACCGCCGACATTTCGAAGATCATCGAAACGCACGCGGCGCTCTTCGGCGGCGTCCCCTACTCCGACTACACGTTCATCTTGTTGTCGGCGCCCAACTGCTACGGCGGCCTCGAGCACGCGCGCTCGTCGACGCTGCTCACCTCGCCGTTCGCCTTCGCGCCGCGAAAAAAATACGAAGAGTTCCTCGAATTGGTCTCGCACGAGTTCTTCCACCTGTGGAACGTCAAACGGATCCATCCCGACGCGCTCGGCCCGTTCGACTACCAGCGCGAGGCGTACACGCGCTCGCTGTGGGTGATGGAGGGCGTCACCAGCTACTACGATCGCTACGCGCTGGTGCGCGCCGGCTTGCAGAAGCCGAAGGCGTACCTCGACAAGCTCGGCGAGGAGCTGGCCAAGATCGCCGCCATCCCCGGACGGTTTCGCCAGAGCCTGGAGGAGTCGAGCTTCGACGCGTGGATCAAGTTGTATCGCCCCGACGAGAACTCGGTGAACTCGACCATCTCGTACTATTTGAAGGGCGGCGTGGTGGCGCTGCTGCTCGATCTCGAAATTCGCTCGCGCACCATGGGCGAGCGCACGCTCGACGACGCCATGCGTCTCCTGTGGAAGCGCTTCGGCGCGCGCGGCGCGGGATTCGCCGACGGCGACGTGCAGCGGCTCGTCGAGGAGGCGGCGGGCGTGGAGCTCGGCGGCTTCTTCGAGCGCTTCGTGCGCGGGCGCGGCGAGCTGGACGCCGAGCCGCTCTTGCGCACCGTCGGGCTCGGGCTCGAGCGCGCGCACGACGGCGTCGAGGAGGGCGAGCCGGTGCCGGGCTGGCTCGGCGCCACGCTCAAGGACGGCGACGCGGGCGTGGTGGTGAGCGGCGCGCTCGACGGCGGGCCGGCGGCCGAGGGCGGGCTCTACGCCAACGACGAGATCATCGCGTACGGCGGTTATCGCGTCGATCTGTCGGCGCTCAAAGATCGGCTGGCGGCGACGCGGCCGGGCGATCGCGTCGCGCTCACCGTCTTTCGCCGCGACGAATTACGCGCGGTCGAGATCACGCTCGGCGAGCGCCCGCACGACAAGCTCTCGGTGGTTCCCGTCGAGGATCCGACCGACGGCGAGCGCGCCGCCTACAAAGCGTGGCTCGGCGAAGAGCTGCCGAAGCGCGACGCCGAGTAGCTCGGCTCACTCGCAGCCGAGGTGCGCGGTGCCGGCGGCGACGTCGTCGATCCACGCCTGCTCGGTCACGTTCACCGCCGTCACGTAGCCGATCGCCAGCCGATCGATCCCCTGCTGCGTCGCATCGCCGCTGGTGTTCGAGACGCGCGTGTCGCCGCCGACCGTCATCACCAGCGCGTCGTCGACGTAGAGCTTGACCGTGCCGGTGGGCTCTTGATCGACGTCGAGCTCGACGCACGCCCAGCGCCCGATGGGCGGCGTGTCCGTCGAGACCTGCTCGAGCCCGCCGTCGGTGAGCACGTGCCAGCTCAGGTGGCCGCCGTTCACCACCGTGCCGAGCAAGACGCCCTCGCCGCCTTTGGAGTTGAGCAGCCACAAATAATAATCGCCGTCGCCGACGGCGGCGGGCAGGTAGAGGTACATGCGCGCGGTGAGCACGCCGGCGGTGGTCTGCGGCAAGACGTGGCGGTAGTCGGCTTCGCTCTTGACGGTGGCGGCCTGGAACGTGGTGGTGACGTGCGCCGAGAACGCGCCGCCGGCGGGAGGCGCGCTCGCCATCGCGTCGACCGACCACGCGCTCGGCGGCGAGATGGTGTGGCCGATCCAGCTCGACATCGTCGACGTCCAGTTCTCGAAGTCTTCGCAGAACAGGCTCGCCGCCGGGCAGCGGCGCAGCGTCTCGGAGCCGTCGGGCGGCGCGAGATCGAGGCCGCCGCCGTCGGCGCACGTGGGCGCGCCGCTCGCGGACGAGCAGTCGTCGTCGGGATTGAAGCCGGGGCAGAGCTGGATCGCGTCGGGCACGCCGTCGCCGTTGCAGTCGGGCAGCCGGCCGGCGCGCAGCGTGATGGTGGCGTGGTTCTCGACGCCGGCGGAGAGCGGCACGCGGCCGGCGGCCTGGCTGGCGATCGCGCCCCCCGCGTCGAGGCCGGAGACCAGCACGCGAAAATTCGGCGGCACGGGATCGAGCGCGTCGAGGCCGATGGTGAGCGGCAGCGCGGCGCCCGAGAGCGGCAGCGGATCGCCGGCGAGCTTCAGGCGGCGCGCGCCGAACGCGGCGACGTCGAGCGACGACGGAGCGGGCGCGCTCGGATCGTTCTGCACCAGCAACAGCAGCGACGTCGGGCCGCAGCCGCTCGCCAGCGCGGCGAACGCGAACGCGAGCGCACGCGACCTCGGCGGCAACGCGAGCGCGCGCTTCACGGCATCACGCGCAAGCAGCGCCCGCCGGCGTCGGCGCACGCGTCGCCCGGCCGCGTGCCGAAGTAGACGCCGACCGCGACGCCGGCGATCACCACCACCGCGCCCACCGGAATGATCCACCAGTGGCGCTGCATGAACGACTTTTTCTCGACGGGCCGCGGCGGCGCGGCCACCACGATCACCGGCGCGGGCGCGGGCGCGACCGCCGGCGGATTGCTCATCCCCTTCAGCTCTTCGAGGAGCTGCTCGACCGCCGCGCGCTCCGGATCGTCGGCCGGCGCCTCGGC
>DASREC010000311.1:0-8538 GCA_035652295.1 Polyangia bacterium | reverse complement strand
GGTCGTCGGCGAAAGGCGCGGGCATCGACTTCGCGTTCATGAAGGCCACCGAGAACGTCAACTTCGTCGACCCGCAGTTCGCCGCCAACTGGAGCGGCGCGGGCGCGAACGGCGTCGTGCGCGGCGCCTACCACTTCTTCCGCCCCGCCGTCGACGCGGTGATGCAGGCCGACTATTTCGTGCAGCACGCCGGCGTGCCCGGCCCCGGCGATCTGCCGCCGACGCTCGACCTCGAGGTGCTCGACGGGCTCTCGGGCTCGACGGTGGCCGCGGGCGCGCTCGCGTGGCTCCAGCGCGTGCAGCAGACGACGGGCCGCACGCCGATCGTCTACACGTCGTCGTCGTTCCTCTCGACGCTCGGCAATCCGAGCGGCTTCGGCGGCTACACGTTGTGGGTCGCCAACTGGCAAACCACCTGCCCGAGCATTCCCACGCCGTCGTGGAGCGACTGGACCTTCTGGCAGAACAGCAGCACCGGCACGGTCGCCGGCATTCCCGCGACCGCGGTCGATCTCGACGAGTTCAACGGCTCGCTCTCGGACTTGCAGAACTTCGTCAACCCGTCGCAGGTCTCGGTCGATCTCGCGGGCGCGGGGCCGGCCGATCTCGCGGGCGCGACGGCGTCGACGGATCTCGCCGGCGCGTCGTCGTCGAGCGATCTGGCGGGCGCGTCGTCGTCGACGGATCTCGCGGGCGCGACGATGTCGACCGATCTCGCCGGCGGCGGCGGCAACAACGGCGGCGGCGGGCACGTGGACGCGAAGAGCGGCTGCTCCTGCCAGCTCGGCGGCCGCGCGCGCGCGCCGATGCCGCTCGCGCCGTTCGCAATCATCGCGCTGGTCGGGCTGGCGCGCGTGCGCCGCTTCCGTGATACGGTCGTGCCGCGTGGAGCTCGACGACGCCTGGCTGGTCCGCGCGGCTGAGTCCGCGCGCGCGACGCTCGAGCGCGACGGCGTCGATCTGAAGAAGGTGCACCGCCGCGGCTTCAAGCCGGTGGCGCGCAACCCGGCGATCCTGGCGCGCCACGATCGCCGCTACGCGCGCGCGCTGCCGTTCGGCGCCGTCGAGAACCAGCAGTCGTCGGGCCGCTGCTGGCTGTTCGCGCCGATGGTGGTGATGAAGTCGCTGGCGCTGCGCACGCGCGCGATCGCCCGCGAAGGCGGCTTCTCCGAGACGTACCTGCACTTCTTCAACATGATCGAGAAGACGCATGCGGCACTTTGCCGCATGTCGGCCGCGCTCCGCCGCCGCGAGCCGCTGCATCCCGATACGCTGCGCCGCCACCTGGAGCAGGACGTGAGCGGCCTGCGCGACGGCGGCGAATGGGAGTGGGCGTTCGAGCTGATCGACAAGTACGGCGTGGTGCCGTCGCGCCGCATGCCGGAGACCGCCAGCTCGCTGCACACCGCCGAGCTGCTGGTCGAGCTGCACGAGCGGCTCGCCCGCGCCGCGCGCGCGATGATGAAGCGCGGCGCGGCGCACGACGCGATCCGCGAGCGCGCGCTCGCCGACGTGGTGCGCATGCTGGTGGCGCACCTCGGCGCGCCGCCGCCGACGGTCTCGCACCGCGGCCGCGCGCTCGCGCCGCGCGACTATGCGCGCGAGGTGCTCGGCTTCCACGCGCGCGAGTGGCGCGTGGTGATCTCGAACCCGCGCCTCGACGCCGGCGCGGTCTATCGCAAACGCGCCAGCGACTTCACCGGCGGGCGCGGGCGTCGCTTCTTCGACCTGGCGCGCCTGAACGTCACCATGGCGCGCTTCCGCGAGCTCGTGCGCCGCTCGATCGAGCTCGGCTTCGCCGTCGGCTTCTCCGGCGACGTCGGGCGCAACGACATCGATCTGCGCTCGGGCATCATGCACCCGCAGATCTTCGATCGCGCGCGCGTCTACGGCCGGAGCCCGATCCGCGATCTGCCGCGCCGCGAGGACATCTTCCTCGGCGTCGCCGCCGCCAACCACGCGATGGCGATCGTCGGCTTCGACGTCGCCGACCGCGCAGACCTGTCATCGCCGATCGTCAAGTTCCGCGTGGTCAACTCGTGGGGCGGCTCGTCGGGCGACCACGGCGTCTTCCACATGTACGCGCCGTGGCACGAGGAGAACGTCTTCAAGATCGCCGTCCACGAGCGCGTGCTCTCGCCGCGCGAGCGCGACGCCTGGGCGCATCCCGTGCGCAAGCTGCCCGGCGGCGACTTCTTCTGATTCGGCGATCGCGCTTGACAGCGACGGTGGATTGGCTAGCGTTACCGTAGTTCGCGGGCGTAACTCAGTTGGTAGAGTACCTGCTTCCCAAGCAGGCTGTCGCCGGTTCGAGCCCGGTCGCCCGCTCCGACTAAGTAGCCTTCCAACGTGGCCGCCGCCACGCGTTTGGTGAGCCCGGCGGTCTTCGCGCTCTCGCGAATCGCAGTGACGAGCGACGAAGGCTGCTTCAGCTTGCGATTGCGGCTGGGAAACAGCCAGTCGTCGGCGCCGACGGGATAACCGAGCCCACCAATCCGGCGGCCGTGCTCGAGGAGCACGCGCGCCAGCTCGGGCAGCCGCAGCGCCGCGGACTCGAACGTCGGTCACTTGCGCGCGGCGCAGGAGGCGTCGGCGAAGCGCGCCTGACTCAGATCGGGGCCGTCGGGACAGTTGCCGTAGTCGATCGGATCGTAGGCATTCGAGCCGTCCTGGCGCAGGCCGGCGATCCAGCACCAGAGCGCGCGCACCGACGCCGGCGTCCAGCTGCACGCGTTGGCGAGCGGCATCAGCGTGCCCGCGTGCGGATCGGTGAGCCGGCGGATCACGTAGCTGCGATCGGGCGCGCCGGCACGGAGGAGCGCGCCGTCGAGCTCGACGCCGAAGCGGCCGTTCGCGTTCGGATCCCAGAGCTGCACCACGTCGGGGCGCGCCGGCACGCCCGCGCTCGCCAGCGCGTCGCTCATCGCCGCCTCGTCGGCGCCGGCTGCGCGCCGCACGCTGCGAGCGCGACCGTCACCGCGAGAAAGCTCGTGCGCATCGATCGGTCGTAAGCGCCGGCGAATCTCCTGCCAAAGCTGCCACGGTCGCGTGCAAACGCGACTTCAGCGTCCGTGTCCGTCGCTGGTCAGAAATCGACGCCGGCGATCGCTATTGTCTGGATGTCCTTCGCGGGCGCATGGCCCGCGTTTACACGAAGCGCGCGCGTGTAAACACATTCGGCATTGATTCCATCAAGGCGGCGCGTCTCAAATCGAGACGAACGCTCGTGGCATTTCGTGCGCGCCGGACCTTACCTCGTCGGGCGGACGAGTCGGCAGAACCGATCATGAAACGGAGGGGCTGATGCCCATCGACTCCAGGCACGACAGGCGTCAATCGGCGGCGTCAGACCCTGCTGTCGACGCGAACGAAAGCGACGGTCAACAAGGCCGCGCGCAAATGCTCGCCATGCGCCGGCGCATGCAGCAGCGCCGCGACGAAGTTTCGTCGTCGGACGGGCGCCCGCTGCCGGCGGCGATCGCGCAGAAGTTCTCGGGCTCGCTCGGCGCCGATCTCGGTGGCGTGCGCGTACACAGCGACGGCGACTCGACTGCGGCGGCCGCCGCGGTCGGCGCTCAGGCGTTCACGATCGGCAAAGACATTCACTTCGGCGCCGGAAAATACGATCCGTCGTCGGCGGCCGGCGAGCGGCTGCTCGCGCACGAGGTGGCGCACACGGTACAGCAGGCGAACGGCTCGGTTCGGCCGCAGGCGAAGTTGGAAGCGAGCGGGTCGGGCGATGCCGCCGAGAATGCGGCCGATGCGGCGGCGGATTCAATGGTCGCGGGACGTCCCGCTCCCGCGGCGGGAACGGCGAACGGCATCGCGCCCGGCGAGTGGACGCCCGGCGCCGATCCCAAAAGCGCCGCCATGAAGGTGCGCCCCGAGGTGGAATCCAGAGTCGACTACGGGCTCAAAGTCCATGCGCGGCTTGCCGCGGAGAGCGACAAGCTCGATCAAAAAATGCTCACGGTCGATGATGCAAAGAAAGTCGAGCTGCAAGCGCAAAAGAAAGAAATCGATGACAAGCTCAAAGTCGTCGAGGCGAAGCTCAAAGAGTGCAAAGCGGATTTGGCTGCGATCGACGACCCCAGCTCGACGCCCGAGACCTACAACAAGATCCTGGCGCGCCAGAAGAGCGACGATAACACCGCGCTCAAAGGCGAGTTTGAATACAGCGCCAATGACCTCAAGCCGAAATCGGGGAAGAAAGAGGAGAGCTACACCGAGACTACTTATAAAGACGGCAAAGCGATTACCAACAAAGAGACGAGCGGCAAGCTGGCCGGTTTGCAGGGCATAGGTAAGACCGGGTCGAGCTCACGTGAAGAGGTCACCGCCGACGGCAGCCACCACGAGAGCGAAGAGCGCACCACCAAGGTCGATCAGACCGGCTTTCATGACGAGAAGAGTCAGAAGACCGAAGACGACAAGGACGGAAAGAAATCCAGCACCGAGCAAAAGCAATCGACCGAGGTAGGGCTGGGCGGCGCCTCGCGCGCCAACACCAACGCGGTCACCAACGCCGACGGCTCGAGCAAGAGCGATACGAGCAAGAGCGCGCTCGAACGCAAAGACGGCAAGCTCACCGCGAGTCAAGAGAACACCAGTGTCGTCAAGAACGCGGCGGGGGATACCGACTCGAGCAAAGTATCCGCGCGCGCCGGCGCGGGAAAGAAAGAGGATGGCTCGCTCACGGCGGGCGCGGGCGCCGACGCGAGCGCCGACAAGAATACCGCGAGCGGCTTCAAAGGCGGCGTGGTGGGGGGACTCGACAGCAACGTCAGTTGCAACATCGTGCCGGATCCTGCCGACCCGACGAAATTCAAGGTCGTCACGTCCATCGATTTGGGCGTGAAGGTCGGCGGCTCGGCGGGATACGATAAAGAGGCGCAGCCCGGCGACAGCAAGGGCACCGCCGGCATCGGCGTCAACGCGTCGGGGCGCGTCGCCTTTACCGTCGAGCACAGCCTGAGCGCGGAAGAGGCGAAGGCCTACGCCGATGCGCTCAAAGCGGGGAGCGGCAGCGGTAAAGAGTTCGCGCTCATCACCGAGGGACGAAAGAACGGTTGGCAATCGGCGCAGAAGATGTACCTGGCCGAGACCGAGGGCGTCACGAACCCCGACACTCTCAAGAACATGAAAGACGGCGACGCGGTTCAAGTGGACAAGACGGCGTCCGCGGGCGCAAACGTCAACCTGGGACGTAAAGACGGCGGTGGAGATTCACTCGGCGTCGACGGCGGCGTGGATCAGACGCACCAGTCGTCGGTGCGCGTCGAGAAAGTGAATGGGAAGCTCATCTACAAACCGAGCGAAGGAGACACCACCAAAATCAGCGGCGGCGCTTCGATCAGCAGTGGACCGGTCAAAGCGCACATGGGCCTCAATCACACCAGCACCAGCTCGAGCGATTACGAGTTCGCGATCGATCCCAACGACATCCAATTGCAGGCCGAGCTCGCCGAGTGCAAGAGCCAAAAAGACTTTGAAACGTTCGCAAAGAATCATCCGGATACCATCAATAGACAGTCGACTACCAAAGGCACCTCCGACGGGGGAGACGGCACGATCGGCATCGGTCCCGCGGAAGCGGGAATCAACATGAGCCACGGCTTCTCCGACAAAGACGTCAAGGACAAAGAGGGAAAGACCACCGAGCACGTGTATACCGGCACCAATGCCGGCGGCGATTCGCTCAAAGTCGGTAACATGAAGGTCGGCGAATCGCGCACCGACACCGCGGTCGCGCACGTCGGCACCGACGGCAGCGCGTCGTTCGACGCCAAGAGTGAAGATAAATCCACCAACGCTGCGAAGTGGATCGGCGCCAATGCGCCCGGCATGGGAGACAAGAAGGACAAGGGCGCGATCGACAAGGCGACCGGCGCAAAAGAGCCGGAGGACACCGACGATCATGATGTGACCGGTATCGGCATCAGCAAGCCGGATCTCGGTTATCTCGGATCCTTGGCTTGCAATGATTGGGGCAAGTGGATGGCCGCGGGCGCCGCGAACGGAAGCGACATCGACGACTGGGCGAAAGCGGGTCGTGAGATCAAGACCGCGGGCGGCGGCGCGGGCCCGACCGCCAAAGCGCTCGCAAAATACGTCGGAAGAGGGAACAGCAAAGAGGCGATCGTGAACGCGGCGCGCGACAACGGCGCGGGCGCGGGCAACAAGTACGAATTTCCCGGCGGGCTCTCCAAGTACAAAGACACGTACGACGCGGTGGTGCTCGCCCCGTGCGAAGCGGGGCTCGCGGATCTCGAGAAGGCCGAAGCCGATAAAGGCGTCGAGAAGGGCAATGCGCTGCTCGCGCAGTTGCAGGAGATGGACAACGCGATCGGCAGCGGCAGCGGCTTCACCCAACCGGCCGTGCAAGCCGAGATGCTAGGGGCCATCAATAGCCGTACCGAAAAAATCAAAGCGCAGCTGCGAGTGCTCAAAGGCGGCAGCGCGGACGTGCTGTCGCCGGCGGAGAAACTGGATCAGTACAACGCCAAGCTGAGCGACTGTTTTGCGTTCAAAGGCAAAGAGACTGCGCTCTTCGACGCGATTCAAGCGACCTATAAAGATGGCGACTGCGGCTCGGACATATATGCCAATAACGATCGGCTGATCCAGATTCGCGATCTATATCGGACCTGGGAGCCGGAGTACGACGAGATGGCGAAGCTCGCGCAAGAGAATGGATTCGGCAAAGACAAGTACTGGCAGTACAAGCCTGACAGAGATCGCTACAATCGCGCGCTCGCCGGCGCGCCGGGTCCAGCGTCCGAGGCCAAGCCTGAAGCCAGGGACCTGCGCAAGAAGGAGCCGGTCGCGGAGCCGGTTCACATCGTCACCGACGCCGAGCACGCGCAGACGGTTCAAGCCACGCACGACACCGTCAAGTCGGGGCTCTCGACTGCGAAACAGGCGGCGATGGCCGCGGGCAACCGGCTTTATGCTCTGTTGCAAAAGAACCACAACGCAGCCGCGCTCGAGAAGCACAACGCCGGCATGGAGAACCTCAGAGCTGGAGACAAATGGGCAGCCCAGGTCAAGACCGAAGAAGACGTGACCAGCTTCGGCGCGCAAGCGGTCGGGGACTACAATTGTGCTCTCGACGAGTTCAATGAAGGATTGAAGCTCTGCGGAGCGGCGCCCAACGCGGATCCCGCCTGACCCAGCTCCATGTGGTCGGAAAGTCAGGGCGACGTGACGTGATAGGCATTCCCGGATTCCGCGACCATCCAGAAGTCGTTCGCGCTCGCGCCCCAGATTCCGCGAAACTTCTCGGCGGTCGAGTACACGATCCAGGTCGCGCCGCAGCGACGACTGCACGCCGGCGACGTAGAGATCGCCGGGTGCGCCGGCGAGCGCCGACTCCGAATGGCCCGGGCCACCCTGAATCATCTTGAAGCTGACGCCGCGATCCGTCGAGCTGGTGAGCCAACCGAAGAACACCTCCAATCAGCGCGCCGGGCGATCCGGCGCCACCGACTCGCCACGGACCACTGCCGCGGCGGCGCCAAAGCCCGCGCGCCCCCCACACGAATACGTCGCTGCCGTCGACGGCGATGCTCGAGAGCCCGCTCTGCCAGCCATCGTCGACGCGCCAGGTTTCCGGCGGGTGCACCGGCGTCGCAGCTGATGTACGTAGCGTCAGTGACTGACCGGCACCAGTTGATTCTTGCGCAATCGCTCTTTGGCGATCGTTCGCGAGCAGGTGACGCGGTCGAAGAACCAGCGCTCGCCCTCCACCTCGACGTATTGGCTGGTCGCGCGGCCGAGCCAGAGCTGCTCGCCCCAGCTGATCGCTCCGGCGAGAACATCCTTGCGCTTCGGCGTGACCGTCGGTCCGAGCCGGATCAATACGGGGAGCTGTCCGTCGCCGCCCGGGTTTCGAGCCGAGGCGACCTCGACGAAGTAGGAGACGAGGTCGCCGCTTTCGTCGCGCGTGCTGATTACGGCCGAGCCGCGCGCGCTCGGTCGAACGTCCCAGGACGAGCAGGTTGTCGCGCCGAGCGCGGCGACATAGATCCTTCTTGCTTTGGAGAGAACCCGAGTCAGCTTCTCCGTTGGATCCGGTAGCTGCGCGCGCGCAGGAGAGACTTCTCCGAGTATCAGCGACAACAACAGTGGACAGAGGCGGCCCATCGTCGCTCTTTGGACAACTTCGCTCGCGGTAGGTTCTGCGTTCATGGACGCTTCAGGAACCGCAGGTAGAACGCCGCGAACACCACGACGATCCCGACGTTCACCATCAGCCGACCGTCTCCTCGTGTTCAAGTGGAGGCCGGCTGGTCCCCGTCATGACAAAAGAAGCTCGGGCTGCCGGGTTGTAGCAACTGGCCGCGAGGCTCAGCGCCCGGTGGAAGATTGCCACATGCTGGTCAGGCTCGGCTCGTAGGTGTCGGTGCGGAACCACAGTTGAACGAGCGACGCATCCGCCTGAGGCGTGGTCACGAACACGGCGCCGGGATAGGGCGCCACCGCGCCAATCGGCGCTCCTTGATTGGTGAACCCGACATCCGCGACTGCGGCTTGAAT
>DASREC010000310.1:0-3275 GCA_035652295.1 Polyangia bacterium | reverse complement strand
CCAGGAACTCACCGACGAAGCCCGACAGGCCGGGCAGGCCGATCGACGCCAGCGTGATGATCAGGAACACGCCCGCGTAGCGCGGCATCACCGCCGCGATCCCGCCGAACTCCTCGAGCCGCCGCGTGTGGCGCCGCTCGTACAAGACGCCGATGGCGAGGAACAGCCCGCCGGTCGAGATGCCGTGCGCCAGCATCTGGTAGATCGCGCCGTCGATCGACTTCGCGTTCCACATCGTCAGGCCGAGCACCACGAAGCCGAGGTGCGCGACCGACGAGTACGCGATCATCTTCTTGATGTCTTTTTGCGCGAACGCGACCAGCGAGCCGTAGACGATGCCGATCACCGACAGCACCGCGAGCAGCGGCGCGCAGCGCGCGAACGCCGACGGGAAGAACGGCATCGCGTAGCGCAGGAGGCCGTAGGTGCCGAACTTGAGCAGCACCGCGGCCAGGATCACCGAGCCGGCGGTCGGCGCCTCGACGTGCGCGTCGGGGAGCCACGTGTGCAGCGGGAACAGCGGCACCTTGATGCAGAACGCCAGCGCGAACGCGCCGAAGCAGAGCAGCTGCTCGTTCGGCGACAGCACCAGGCGCGCGGTGGTCGCGTAGTCGAACGTCCACGTCCCCGACGCGTCGTGCACGCGCACGTAGAGGTAGAGGATGGCGACGATCATCAAGAGCGAGCCGACCATCGTGTAGAGCACGAACTTGATCGACGCGAACAGCCGGCGATCGCCGCCCCAGATCCCGATGATGAAGTACATCGGGATCAGCATGACTTCCCAGAACGTGTAGAAGACGAACAGGTCGAGCGCCAGGAACGTGCCGATCATTCCGGTCTCGAGGATCAGCATCGCGACCACGAACTCGCGCACCTTCTTGGAGATCGCGCTCCACGACGACAGCAGCGCGATCGGCATCAGGAAGGTCGTCAGCAGCACCAGGTAGAGCGAGATGCCGTCGACGCCGAGGTGGAAGTGGATGCCGAGCGACGGCACCCACGCCCAGTCGATGACGTGATTGAAGCCGGTCGGATCGAAGTCGCCGAGCAGCAGCAGCGACGCGGCGAAGGTGATGAGCGAGACCGTGAGCGCGGTGCCGCGCAGGAGGCCTTCCTCTTCGCGCGGCAGCAGCATCAGCAGCAGCGCGCCCGCGAGCGGCAGGAAGGTGACGAGCGCGAGGATCATTTGATCTCCACCTTGCGCTCTTCGCTCCAGCTCGTGCCCCAGCGCGGATCGATCGCCTCGACCGCGATCTTCTTTTTACCCGGCGTCTCGAACCGGTGGTTGAAGACGTTGTCCGCTTGCGCCGGCCCGAAGTCCTTGTCGCCCTCCCAGCGCACGCGGTAGCGCAGCCGCTTGTCGCTCGCGCCGCGCGTGGCGTCGACCTCGACCACGCGGCCGTCGACGTGCACGGTGAACTTGCGGCCGTTCCACACCGACCAGTTGGCGGCGACGAGCACCAGCAGCGTGGTGCCGGCGAGGATGCCGATGACGTAGCGCTGCACGTCGCCGTTCTGGATGTACTTGACCAGCTTGCCGACGCCGCCGATGAGCATGCCGGTGCCGTTGACCAGCACCATGTCGATGAAGAAGCGATCGAACGCGTCGAGCAGGATCGCCAGCCAGCGCAAGGGGCGCACGATCAGCGCGTCGTAGATCTCGTCGATGTAGTACTTGTGCAGCACCAGCTTGTACGTGCGCGGCAGCGCGGCGACGAACGAGCGCACGCGCGCGGAGAAGCCGTGGCCGTAGAGCGTCCACGCCAGGCCGATGCCGGCGAGTGACACCGCCATGGCGATCGCGGCGGCGATCCAGAATTCACCCGCGGCTTCGTGGCGCGCCTGCGGGACGACGACGGGCGTGAGCCAGAGGCCGAAGCGATCGGCGCCCTCGTACACGACATCCGGGATACCGAGCAAGCCGACCCCGATCGAGCCGATCGCCAGCACCCACAAGACGCCGGTCATCGCCGGCGGGCTCTCGTGCAGGTGGTGCTTCTGCTCCTCGGTGCCGCGGAACTCGCCGCCGAAGACGAGGAAGTAGAGGCGGAACATGTAGAACGCGGTGAGCCCGGCGGTCGCCAGCATGACGCCGTAGATCAGCTGGCCGAGGTGATTGGCGAAAAATAGCTCGAGCGCGCCGGCGTGCGGCGAGGCGGGCCACGTCGCCGCGTGCGCGCCGGCGAGGATCGCGTCTTTGGACCAGAAGCCGGCGAACGGGAAGATGCCGGCGATCGCCAGGCAGTAGATGAGGAACGTGAGGCGCGTGTGCGGCAGGTGCTTGCGCAGCCCGCCCATGCGCGTGATGTCGCCTTCGCCGCCGAGCGCGTGCATCACCGAGCCGGCGCCGAGGAACAGGCCCGCCTTGAAGAACGCGTGCGTGACCAGGTGGAACACGCCCGCTTGATAGTTCGACGTGCCGGTGGTCCAGAGGTAGCTGCCGACGCCGACGAACATGAAGCCGAGCTGGCTGATGGTCGAGTAGGCGAGGACTTTTTTCAGATCGCGCTGCGCCACGCCGATGGTGGCGGCGAACAGCGCGGTGAGCGCGCCGATGACCGCGACGGTGGCGAGCGTGGCCGGCGCGATCTCGAAGACAAAGTGCAGGCGCGTGACCACGTAGACGCCGGCGGTCACCATGGTGGCGGCGTGGATCAGCGCCGAGACCGGCGTCGGGCCGGCCATCGCGTCGGGCAGCCAGACGTAGAGCGGGATCTGCGCGCTCTTTCCGGTCGCGCCGATCAAAACCAGGATGCCGACGTAGTACGCGGTCGGCACGCCGAACCACAGCGGCTGCTGCAAGATCTCGCGGAAGTTGGCGAGCGCGCCGTAGCGCACCGTGCCCGCGACGTCGAGCAGCAGGAACATCGCCAGCAGGAACGCGAAGTCGCCGATGCGGTTGACAACGAACGCCTTGCGCCCCGCCGACGCGTTGGCCTCTTTGTCGAACCAGAAGCCGATCAATAGATACGAGCAGAGGCCGACGCCCTCCCAGCCGACGAACGTGACCAGCATCGAGTCGCCGAGGACGAGGATCAGCATCGCGCCGGTGAACAGGTTCAGATAGCCGAAGAAGCGCGTGTAGCCCTCGTCGTGCTCTATGTACGCCGTGGAGTAGACGTGGATGAGGAAGCCGATGCCGGTGACGACCAGGATCATCACCGCCGACAGGTTGTCGAGCATCAGGCCGGCGGGGACTTTCAGATCGCCGGCCATGATCCACGGCGCTTCGAAGAATTGATCGTAGAGCGAGCCGCCGTGCGGGAACGACG
>DASREC010000309.1:0-12933 GCA_035652295.1 Polyangia bacterium | reverse complement strand
TCTTCGATTGGGGCCGCACCTTCTACGGCTGGCGCGCGGCACGTTCGAACGTCGAGGCGCAACGCGCCACCGTCGACAGCTCGCGGCTGCAGGTGGCGCTCGACGTCAAGCTGGCGTTCTTCGGCCTGCTCGCCGCCGAGGCGCAGCAGCGCGTCGCCGGCGAGGCGGTGGCCACGCAGCAGCGCCACGTCGAGCAGGCGCGCGCGTTCCTCGAGGTCGGCACGCGCACGCGCATCGACGTCGCCTCCGCCGAGTCCGAGGAGGCCAACGCCGAGCTGACGCTGGCGCGCGCCCGCGGCGCCGTCGAGTCGGCGCGCGCCGCGCTCTCCGCCGCACTCGGCGAGGACGAGTGGCACGACTACACGCTCGAGCCGCCGCCCGAGCCCGACTCGACCGCGCCGCCCGCCCAGGACGAGCCGGCGCTGTTCGCCGAGTCGCTGCGCGCGCGCCCCGAGACCCGCGACCTCGCGCTCCGCGCCCGCAGCCTCGACGACACCGCGCGCTCGCTGCGCGGCAGCTACCTGCCGTCCCTGCAGCTCCAGCTCGGCCCGTCGTGGGCCGGCTCCGATCTCGGCTCGCTCACCACCAACGTCACCATCACCGTCGGCCTCTCGTATCCGCTGTCCGGCATGAACCCGCTGCTGGTGCACGGCCAGGTGCGCGAGGCCGAGGCCAACCGCCGCCAGCTCCTCGAGCAGGAGCGCGCGCTCAAGAACTCGCTGCGCCTCGAGACCGCGCAGGCGCGCGCCGCGCTCGAGTCGGCGCACGAGGAGGTGCTGGCCGCCGCCAAGCTGCTCGAGGCCTCGCGCGACCGCCGCGATCTCGCCGAGGGCCGCTACCAGGCCGGCGTCGGCTCGATCATCGAGCTCGACGACGCGCAGCTGGCGTTCGTCAACGCGCAGTTCCAGCAGATCTCCGCCGCGCTCGACGTCGCCACCGCGCGCGCCCGCCTCGACCACGCCCTCGGCCGCATCTGATTCGCGCGCAGCGACGGTAAATCGTGCGATCCTGACGAGAGCGGCCGGTCCGCTTGACACGGCACTCTGACTTGAGTTACCAAATGGAAACAAAGTCGTCGCAGGGCGGTGGTTGAAATGGTGCGCTCGTTTCGTTTTCTCGCGCTCGCCCTCGCCGGATGTGGCGCCGTTCCGCTGGCGCCGGCGGATCTCGGCCCGCAAGACGCCGCGCCGCCGCCGGTGCGCGCCTGCACCACGCCGTTCGCGTTCACGCCGCAAGGCCAGCCCAAGTCGGTCTCGCTCGGCGCCGAATGGAACAAGTTCGATCCCACGCAGACGCCGATGACCGGCCCCGACAAGGCCGGCGCCTACCACGCCGACGTCGCGCTTCAGCCCGGCTCCTACGGCTACAAGATCGTCGTCGACGGCACCTGGCAGCTCGATCCGCAAAACCCGTACTCGAAGTACGTCGGCGGCGTCGAGAACTCGGTGGTCGAGGTCGACGACTGCAATCTCCCGCAATTGCAATTCCGCGCGCTCTCCAAATCCGCCGACGGCGCGCTGCACGTCGAGGTGCAGTACATCGACGGCCACGCCGCCGCCGGCCTCGACTCCGGCGCGCTCGCGGTCACGCTCGACGGCGCGCCCGCCGCCATGCAGTCGGTCGACGCGAGCGGCGTCATCACCGTTGACGCCACCGGCCTCGCGCACGACAAGCACCGCGTCACCGTCAACGCCGCCGATCGCGCCGGCCACGCCGCCGCGCAGCTCGACATCCCTTTCTGGATCGAAGATCAGCCGTTCGATTTCCGCGACGGCCTGCTCTATTTCGCGTTTACCGATCGTTTCAACAACGGCGACCCGTCAAACGATTCGCCGTCGAGCGGCGTCGATCCGCGCGCCAATTACGAGGGCGGCGATTTCGCCGGCATTCAGCAAAAGATCGACGCCGGCTATTTCGATTCACTCGGCGTGCGCACCATCTGGATCTCGCCGCCCAACGCCAATCCCGATCACAGCGAGGTCGGCACCGGCGGCTATCTCTACTCCGGTTATCACGGCTATTGGCCCGTCGCCGGCCGCCAGACTCAATCGCGCTTCGGCTCCATCGATACCCTCAAAGCGCTGGTCAAAACCGCCCATAAACACGGCATTCGAATTTTAATCGATTCGGTTTTGAATCACGTCCACAAAGAAAACCCCTATTACGTGCAACACCAATCGGAAGGCTGGTTCAACGGCGACGGCTCGTGCGTCTGCGGCGGCACCAACTGCGATTGGACCACGCACGCGCTCGACTGCTGGTTCACCGCGTACCTGCCCGATCTCGACTATCGCAACTTCGACGCCATGACCACCATGATCGACGACGCGATCTGGTGGGCGCGCGAAGTCGACGTCGACGGTTTCCGCGTCGACGCGGTCAAGCACTTCTACCCCGCCGCCACGCGCCGCCTGCGCTCGAAGCTGCGCGACACGTTCGAGCACGCCGGCCCGCTTTATTATCTGGTCGGCGAAACGTTCGACGGCGATCGCAACCTCATCAACAGCTTCATCGGCCCGAATGAATTGCACGCGCAGTTCGATTTCCCGATCTACTTCGACGTGGTCAACACGCTCGCCTCCTATTCCTCGTCGCTGCGAAACCTGGAGGCGTCGACCGCGTCGTCCGATCAAGTCTTCGGCTCCGCGCCGATGTCGCCGTTTCTCGGCAATCACGACGTTCCCCGTTTCTTGACCATCGCCGCCGGAATGCTCGCCGCCGATCCGCAAGCGCAGGCGTGGACCAATCCGCCCAGTTTGCCGCCCGACGATTCGGCCTATCAAAAGCTGCAGCTCGCGCTCACCTTCGTCACCACGTCGCCGGGCGTGCCGCTGGTTTATTACGGCGACGAATTCGGAATCCCGGGCGCGGCCGATCCCGACAATCGCCGCTTCATGAAATGGAGCGGCTATACCGCGTCGGAGCAGGCCACGCTCGATCACACCAAGCGCCTCGGCGCCGCGCGCGCCGAATTGAACGCGCTTCGCCGCGGCAATCGCTCCACGTTGTGGATTGACGACGATCTCTACGTCTATGCGCGCGTCGCCGGCAATGACGTGGCGATTGTCGTCATCAATCGCAATTGGAATCCGCGCACGGTCTCGGTTCCGGTGCCCGCGTCGATTCCGCTCGCGAGCGGCACCGTGCTCACCGATCGCCTCGGCGGCCCGCCGGTGACGGTGTCGAGCGCGGCGCTGTCTTTGAATCTCGCCGGCCATTCGAGCCAGGTCCTGGCGCCGTGAATCGCCTTCGTTCCGCGTTTGTCGTTCTATCGTTTGCGGTTTCATTCAATGCGTTTGCAATGCCGCCGGTTCCCTCCTGGAGCCAATTGCCGACGGGAAACGGCTTTGGCTTTCAAGTCTTCGACGCCAACGCCAAAGAGGTCACTCAATTCCTCGAGCGCCCGTATCGTTATCTGCGCCCGGGCCTCGACCCGCACGGCACCGGCATCGAGCGCCGCAACCTCGCGTTCGACGTCTACTTCGGATTGCGCGCCGGCACGAGCGGCGCGTGGCTGCGGGACCTGCCGCAAACGTCGGCCGGCTACGTCAATCAAAACGGCATCATTCAATCCAATGCCGTTCTAAACGGCGTCAATGCCGAATCGTACTATTTCGCGCCATTCGGTTATTCGGGCAATGCGCTCGTCATGATCGTTCACGCCGTCAACAACAGCGGCGCGGCCGCGACCGTCGACGCGTTCGCCAATCCCAACTTCCACCTCGGCACCGCGACCGATCCGAACGCGCCCGGCATCGACGGAGAAAGCATCGCGACGACGAGCGGCGTCGCCACCGAGACCGGCGCGGGCGGCGGCGTGATGGTCTATACGCCGATTGGCGGCTTCGATAAAGCCGACTGTTCGGGCACCGGTTATATGCGCGTCAAAATGGGGCAGGATTTAATCGGCACGCCGCAAACCTGCACCGGCTCCGATCTCACCATCGAGTTTCAAAAGTCGCTCGGAACGTTACAGCCCGGTCAGAGCGCGTGGTGGGGCCTGGCCATCGAATTCGTCGCCGATCCGACCGCGGTCGCGGCGGCGCAAACCAATTGGTCGCAATTCCTCGCCGGCCGCGCCGCCGACAAAGTCCTGAGCGACGCCGAGAGCGAATGGGAGGCCTGGCGCAAACCGCCGCCCGCCGGCCTCGCCGACGGAGAAACGCGCATCTGGCGCCAGGCCGAAACGACGCTGCGAATGAGCCAGGTTCTGGAGCCGTATTCCGAGACGCCGAAACAAAAAGGCTATGGAATGATCCTCGCCAGCCTGCCGCCCGGCCAATGGCACATCGGCTGGGTGCGCGACGCGCAATACTCCACGGTGGCGCTGGCGCGTATGGGCCACTTTGCAGAGGCCAGACGCGCGCTGGAGTTCTTTCTGAACGCCGAGGCCAATCAATATCAATCGTACGTCGGCGCGCCTTATCGCATCTCGATAACGCGTTATTTCGGCGACGGCCAGGAGGAGTCGGACTGGAACGCCGACGGCCCCAACATCGAGCTCGACGGCTGGGGCTCGTACCTGTGGGCCGCGCGCACGTACGTCGACGCCAGCGGCGACGCGGCGTGGCTGTCGCAAAAGACGCGCGCCGGCGAGACCATCTATTCCGTATTGCAAAGCCAGATCGCCGCGCCGCTGGAGCTGAACCTCGAATCCTCGACGGGAATCGTCGCGCCCGACACGTCGATCTGGGAATCGCATTGGAATCAGCGCAAGCACTTTACCTATACGTCGCTGGCGGCGGCGCGCGGGCTGTGCGACTTCGCCGCGCTGGCGCGCGCGAGCGGCGACGGCGCCGTCGCCGATCACTTCGCCGTGCGCGCGGGCGCGATCCCCGGCGCCATTCGCGCCCACATGGTCGACGGGCAGCTCTACCTCGGCGGCTCGGTCGAAGGGATCGCCGCCGGCAAATACCACGACGGCGCGGCGCTCGAGGCGCTCAACTGGGACCTGTTCGCGCCGGGCGATCCGCTGGCCGCCGCCGAGCTCGACGGTTTGCAGAAGCTCCAGGTCGCGTCGGGCGGCTACATGCGCAACGACAACGCCGCGTCGTCGTACGACTCCAACGAGTGGATCGTGATCGACCTGCGCGCGCAATCGGCCATGCGCAAGCTCGGCCGCGTCTCGGCCGCCGACGCGCTGCTCGGTTGGGTCACGTCGCAGGGAAACGCCAACTACGATCTGTTGCCCGAGCTGTTCAACACCTTCGCCAGCGACGGGCCGATCGGCGGCTACACCGGCGCGGTGCCGATGGTCGGCTTCGGCGCGGGCGGCTACGTGCTGGCGCTGCTCGACCGCGCCGGCGCCGCGCCCGAGCACCGCGACTGCGGCAGCGCCACGCCGCCCGGCGACGGCGGCGCCCCCGACAGCGGCGCGCCCGACGGCGGAATGAAACCGTCCGGCGCCAGCGGCTGCTCCATCAGCGGCACAATGCCGCAGGCACCGTCATCGCCTTCCTCGCCGTTTTCTGCGCTGGCGCTCGCCGTTCTGGCTGCGCTAACGCTGCTCGCGCGCCGGCTCTCCGTCGCACGCGCGAGCGCTGGCGTAAAGCACGTGAAGATGATTAACAATGAGATCAGGAGATCAAGAGGTCAGAAATTTTAATTTTCTGACCTCTTGATCTCCTGATCTCATTGTTAAAACTTCTGAACGCGAAGGCACTGGCGTTGCGAGCCATGCGCGCCGTGACGGCGCCCACTCGCGGGTTGCGCGGTCCCGTTGTAGGCTGCTCTCCAGTGCGCGCTTCATTAATGACGGCGCTGTTGCTCGCCGGCTGTACGCAGCCGCGACCGTCGCCGCTCGATGCCGGCACCGGGCCTGGGAGCTGGGCCGGGGCGCGGCCGCTGCCGCAAGAGCGGTTCGAGGCCTACGCCGTCACGCTCCACGGCAAGATCCACTTCATCGGCGGCATCAGCGATCTCGGCTGCCCCGACGGCGCGAACGCCTGCGTGAGCGATCACGTCGACGTCTACGATCCCGCGCAGCAGATGTGGTTCGACGGCCCGCCGCTCCCCGCCGAGGCGCCGCGCCACCACCTGGCGGTCGCGCTGTCGAACGACACCGTCTACGTGCTCGGCGGCTTCACCGGGATCATCGGCGGCACGCTCAACTTCGCGCCGGTCCCGACCACCTACTCGTTCGACGGCGCGACGTGGAAGCGCCTCGCCGATCAGCCGCTCGCGCGCGGCTCGGCGACGGCGCAGGCGATCGACGGCAAGATCTACGTCGCCGGCGGCGGCAAGCAGGAGCCCGACGCGCTGAACGATCTCTACGTCTACGATCCGGCCGCCGACCAGTGGACCGCGCTCGCGCCGATGCCGACCGCGCGCGAGCACGTCGCCTCGTGCGCGCTCCAGGGCAAGTTCCTCGTCGTCGGCGGCTGGCTGAACGACAAGACGGTGGTGGCCGCCGCCGAGGCGTACGATCCCGCGCTCAATCGATGGACCGTGCTCCCCGACCTGCCGACGCCGCGCGGCGGGCTGGCGGCCAACGTGCTCGGTACGACGTGCTACGCGATCGGCGGCGAGCAGTGGATCGGCCCCGACCCGGCCACGTTTGCCGATAATCAGGGGTTCGATTTCGCAAACGGACAATGGCGGCCGTTTGCGCCCAATCCGCACCGCCGCCACGGAATGGGGCTGGCGGCGCTCGGCGGCTCGCTCTACGCCGTCGGTGGCGGGCCGTCGCGCGGCAACAGCTACACCAACGTGGTCGACGTTTTTACGCCGTAATTGAACAACCGCCGAATCATATTCGCCGCGCTCGCCGCCTCGATCCTGATATTCGCGCTCTTCGCCGCCTACGCGCTGTGGTTCCCGTTCGCCCTCGACTACGGCGAAGGCCCGCTCGCCGACCAGGCGCGACGAATCGCCGCGGGCGAGCTTCTCTATCGACCGATGTGGAGCCAATCGCCGTGGGTCATCAACAACTATCCGCCGCTCTACCCGGCGCTGACCGCGGCGCTCGGACGCGCGAGCGGTGCGCGGTTCCTGTTCGCCGGCCGGCTGATCTCGATTTTCTCGACGGTAACGAGCGCGTTTTTGGCGGCCGCGATCGCGCGGTGCGCGTGGGACAGCCGCGCCGCGGGCCGATTGGCGGCGGCGCTGTTTCTCGGCAACCTGTTCGTGGTCGAATGGGCGATCGTGGCGCGCGTCGACTCGCTGGCGCTGGCGCTCAGCCTGGCGGCGCTCCTCATCCTGCAGACGCGCGCGCGATCGTGGGCCTGGCTCGCCGCCGCCGCCGCGTGCGCGGTCGGCGCCATCTTCACGCGTCAAACATTCGCGCTCGCCATGCCGCTCACCGGCGCCGTATGGCTCTGGCACGTCGATCGTAAGAAATCCATCGCGTTCGTCTTCTCCGTCGGCGGCGCGTGCCTGGCGCTGTTTTTGATTTTCAATCATTACTCCAATAGTGGTTTTTATTTCCACACGATGCTCGCCAATGTGAACCACTTTCAGTGGCTGCGCGTGCTCGAGTTCGGCGGGCGGCTCGTGGCCATCTCGGGCCTGACGCTGGCGCTGGCGCTGGCCACGCGCGGGCTCGCGGCGCCCACCGAGTTCGCGCGGCGCGCGCTGCCGGTCTACGCCGCGGGCGCGCTCCTGACCGCGCTCACCGTCGGCAAAGTCGGCTCGTGGCACAACTACTTCCTCGAGCTGGTGACGGCGATCGTGCTGTTTGGCGCGAGCGCGGCTCGCGACGACGGCCGCCGCCCCACACGATGGCTGCGCCCGCTCCTCGCCGCGCAGGCCGCGTGGGCCGCGCTCTCGACGGTGGGCCTGATGCAATGGAAGCTCAGCGTCGGCTGGCACGAGCGCGCCGGCTACGCCGCGATCGCCGCCGAGGTGGCGCGCGCGCCCGGCCCGGTGCTGGCCGACGACGCGATGACCATGCTGGTTGCCGCCGGCCGCCCGGTCCTCTATCAGCCGTTCGAATACCGCCAGCTCCAGACCGCCGGCCTGTGGGACCCCGCGCCGATCGTCCAAGACGTCGCGGCCGGCCGCTTCGCGCTGATCGTGCTCCGCTGGCCGGATGCGGCAAAATGCCGCGAGCGCTGGGGCCCCGAGATCCTGGCCGCCGTCAAGGCCCGCTACCGCGAGTCGATCCGCGCCGGCATGCTGGTCTCGTACGTCCCCGATTGACGCCGCACGCCCGGCGGCGTTACCGTCGGTGGTCACGTAAAACCCAAGGGGGCTCGACCATGCCGCGTTATCTCGTGATCCACCACGCTCCGGGCGTGAGCCAGGAAGACTTTCAGCGCAACATCCCCGAGGTGCTCAAAGGCAAGCACGCGACGTTCGTTCAAACGTTCGTCAACCTCGCCGCCGGCACGATCGTCAACATCTACGACGGCGCGTCGAGCGAGGCGGTCGGCCGCGAGTTGGAGCGCGTCGGTTTTCCCTATGACGAGATCCAGGAGGTGCAGTTCGCCGCCACGCACGAGGACCTGCGAAAGATGAGCGGCGGCTAGCGGCGCCATGACGAAGTGGTTCGGCAAAGGCGTTCAGCCGGGCAAGCGGCCGCTCAAGGTCAACGTGTTCGAGAACATGCTCGCGCACCAGGGCATGCTCGAGCAGCTGCCGCTGTTTCCGTACTTCGGGCCGGGCGACATCGTGCCGACGGCGGCGCTGTCGCTCTCGCTGCCCGACATGCCGCGCGTTCACTTCTATCACTATAACGACATCACTGAGGTCATCCTGGCGATGGCCGGCGAGGGCGCGCTGCTCGCGCCCGGCCAGCTCTATTTACAACAGGGCACGCATGGCGTGACCACGTTCCTCAAGAACGCCAACGGGCCCGAGGCCAAGAGCTATCAGATCGCGCTGATCATCATTCGCATGAAGCCGGCGGCGCCGCAGAACGAAGGCTTCGTCATGCGCTGCGTGCAGTGCAATGAAGTCGTGTTTCGCGTCGACCGCGACGTCTGGCAGGGGCCCGAGCATCGTTATTATCCCGAGCTGGTCAATGTGCGGTTCTATGCGGACGCGGCCGACGAGTTCAACGCCGCGCCGCGCGCGTGCGCCAAGTGCGGCGCCGCGCAGCCGCGTTTTCCGACGGAGCTGGTGGGCTGGCGGCGCTACGCGCAATACGCCGAGCTGGCCAATCGCGCGCGCGCGGCGATGGAAGCGGCGTCGGCGCGTAAAGGCGGTTGAATGGCGCTCGAACGCAAAAAGACTTTGAACGTCTTCAAAGAGGCGCCAAACGCGTGGGGCTCTTATGACGACTATCCCGTCGGGCCGGCGGGCACCGACCCGATGCCGCACCTGAGCCGCAATCGCCTGCCGCAGCCGTTCTTTCTCGTCAGTGAAACCGATCAAGTGCTGATTCAAATGGCGGGAGAAGGACACATCTTCTTTAGAGACATCGAGCCCGATCGTTTGCGGCTGGTTCCCGGCGATACCGTCTATATCCCGGCGGGCGTGCCGAGCCGATTGCAGCCCGACGGCGAAAACCTGCAAATCCGCCTCAAAGCCGAGCCGCCCTCGCGCGAAGCCGTCGTCTGGTACTGCCCTCAATGCGCCGGCGAATTGCACTCTACTGAGATCAGCGCGGGGATCGTTCAAGACCAATATTGGAGCGCAGTACAACGCTTCAATGGCGATGCAAAGCTGCGCACCTGCAAAGCGTGCGGCGCGGTTCACCCCACGGTGGAGCTCGGCGACATCGCCTGGCCGGAAGTCGCCAAAGCCTTGCGCGAAGACGCCTGACGCGGCGCCGGCGCCAATCGATCAGCGCGCGGGCAGATCGAGCGGGCGCGTCGGCGGGCGGTAGTCGCGCTCGTAGATGCGCACCAGCGTGACGAACAGCGCGACGATCAGCGGGCCGAGCGCGAGGCCGAGCACGCCGAACGCCTCGAGCCCGCCGAACACGCCGATCAACACCAGCAGATCGGGGATGCGCAATCGCCCGCGCAGCACCCGCGGCCGCAGGACATAGTCGGCGACCATCACCACCACGATCAGCCAATAGACCAGCACGCCCACGCCGCTCCACACGTGGCCGGTCGCGATCTGCAGGACGCCGACGGGGACGCAGATGAGCGCGGTGCCGACGGCCGGGATCAGCGACACCGCGCCGGTGAGCGCGCCCCACACGAGCGGCTTGGGCACGCCGAAGACGGCGAAGCCGATGCCGGCCGACACGCCTTGAAACAGGCTCACCACGCCGATCGACAGCAGGATGCCGACGGTGGACTCGCGAAAGTCGGCGATCAGCGAGCGCGTCTCGTCCTGGCGCAGCGGCAAGAGGCGCACCACCAGCGTCGCCAGCCGGCCGCCGTCGAGCAGCAGGTAGTACGACGTGATGAACGTGAAGATCAGCGTCAGCACCGCGTTCGAGGTCACCGTCAGCAGGCTGCCGAGCACGCCGCTCAGGTGCGTGAGCAGCTCGCGTCCCTTCTCGCGCGCCGCGGTCACCACGTGATCGGGCGTCTCGCCGAAGCGCGACAGGATGCCGGTCATGCGCTTCGAGTGGACCCACTTGATCGCCTCGCCGGCGTACTGCTGATCGGGGCCGGAGAAGAACTCGACGAGCTCGCGCACGACCACGAAGCCGATGAGCGCGATCGTGCCCACGCCGATGGCCAGCGTCACCGCCGAGATGACCGCGGCGAGCAGGCGCGGGTGGCCGCCGAGCCGCCGCTCGAGGCGGCGCTTGAGCGGCGTGGCGACGACCGCGAGCAGGATGCCGAGGAAGATCGGCACCCACATCGGCGAGATGGTCCACAAAAACAGAAACGCGCCGACGAGGAACAGCACGCCGAAGGTCCGCTTCTGCGCGCGCACCGGGTCGATCGGCACGATGGGCGTGGCAGGCGGCTCCATTAAAGGAAGTGAATTGCCAGCGACGTGCCACGCGTCGCCGCGCCGGTTTGCACGCGGCCGAGAAAAACTTTTCCTACGGCTTGCCTTCGTGCTCGAGCAGCGGGCTGAAAAAGTTGTCCTTCTTGGTGTACTCGTCGACGTTGAAGGCGAACTTGTAGCTCGGCGCCGCGCGCTGGTTGCAGTCGGTGCGCTCGCAGAACTGGCAGCTCACGCCGACGGGAATGCCGATGCGCTGCGGATCGACGAACGGCATGTCCTGCGCGTAGACCAGGTGCTTGGCGGCGTCGGCGTGGGTGCCGAGGCCGATCGAGTAGATCGAGCCGCGCACGAGCGAGCCCTGCTGCGGTTGCACCGCCACTTTCGCGAAGCAGAAGTAGGCCGCGCCGTCGGGGAACACGCTGTACTGGCGCGTGATCACCGACGGGTTCAAGAACGCGTTGTGCACCGCCCATTTCGCGCACGAGCCGGTGCCCTCGGGGAAGCGCAGCCCGGTCGCCGAGTAGCGCTTGGAGATGTTTCCCGCGACGTCGCAGCGGACGAAGTGCATCGGCAGGCCGGGCCGCTTCGGATCGCCGAGGTTGCACACGCGGTGCGCCACCGCCTCGTAGCTCATCTCGAACAGGTTCGACAGCAGCTCGACGTCGTAGCGCGTGCGCTCGACCTCGGTGATGAACTCGCGATACGGCAGGAGCAGCGCGCCGGCGAAATAGTTCGCCAAGTGAATCTTGATCAGGCGCGCGGTCTCGCCGTGCTTGGGCCCGAACGCCTCGGCCAGCCGCTCGTCGAGCCGCGACTCGTCGAGCACGCGCAGCCCCACCGTCGCCGCCAGCTGAAACTTGAGCGGCTGCTCGAGCAGCGCCGTCGACAGCGTCAGCTTGCGCGTGCGCGGCTCGTACTTGCGCACCACCGATCCCTTGCGCGGCTCGACGAAGTCGACGCGGACTTTTCGCGCCCGCAGGATCTTCACCAGCTCGTCGGAGAGGATGCGCCGCTCGAGCCCGTGGTCGACGCGGATGCGCCCCGCCTCCTCCTCCAGCTCGGGGAAATAGTTTTTGTGCGCCTGCAAAAAATCGGTGATCTCGTCGAACGGCGAATAGCCGATGCGCGCGCGCGCCACGCCGGCGGTGGTCTCCTTCTGCTCGGAGGCGAGCTGCGCCATCACGTGGTCGAGCTGCGTGCGCGTGTTCTTGTAGAGGTTGAACAGCGCCACCAGCGTCGCCGTGCGCTTGGGCTCGCCCGAGAAGTCGGCCAGATCCTCGTGGGTGATGCCGAGCGAGCGCAGGAGCGGCTCGTCGAGCAGCTTGGCCAGGCCGTCGGGCGCGTTGCGCTCGCCGAGCGACGCCATGAACGGCTCCATCTCGACGTTGAAGTGCGACAGCGCCTTCCACAACAGCGGTAGCTGCACCGCGCGCTTGCCCTTCTCGATCAAGTTCAAATACGCGGGCGAGACGCCGAGCGTGCGCGCCACGTCGGCCTGCTGCGCGCCGCGCTCGAGCCGTAGCTCGCGCAGCCGGCGCCCTATATTGAGGTGGTCCCGTTGCGCGCTCATTCGCCCTCCGCGTGATTTACAAGATCGTTAACAAAGTAAATCACGAATCATCTTGCCGTGCCGCGTCAATCGCACTTTACCGTCGCTGGACGGCGGATAATCATTGTTGACAGCTTAACGGCACCTGCTTAAGAATGCAATGAGGTTGTTAATCAGATAACGCGGCGGAGGGTTCATGCTTCGTGAAGAGCACCTGCAGATCCGCGACAGCGTGCGCGAGTTCGTGGAGCGCGAGGTGCTCCCGATCGCCGACGAGCTCGACAACGCGGAAAAAGAGATCCCGATGCCGGTCATCGGCAAGATGGCCGAGCTCGGCTACTTCGGGCTGATCTTCCCCGCCGAGTACGGCGGCATGGGCCTCGACTCGCTGTCGATGGCGATCGTGACCGAGGAGCTGTCGCGCGGCTGGCTGTCGGTCGGCTCGGTGATGACGCGCATGCTGATCACCGGCTCGCTCATCATGGCCAACGGCACCGAGGAGCAGAAGCAGCGCTTCCTGCCCAAGATCTCCTCGGGCGAATTGCTCACCGCCGCCGCGTTCACCGAGCCCGACGTCGGCTCCG
>DASREC010000308.1:0-10311 GCA_035652295.1 Polyangia bacterium | reverse complement strand
GATCAGGCGGCTGCTCGCGCTCGTCGTGCTCGACCACGACGCGACCATGCAGGTGATGAGCACGAAACTGGGCACTTCGTGAACGGCGACCAATCCGTCAACCAACACCCGGAGAAGACCATGACTGCGAAGCATCTTGCTTCGATGGATAGAGCTGTTTCCAATCTCCGAGCGGCCACGTATCACAGAGTCTCGACGCTCGACCAGGACGCGACGAACGCGCGCGACGAGCTGCGCTCAGCCGCGATCGGTCGTGGCTTCAGCGTCGCGCTAGAGATCGAGGAGAAGGGCAGCGGCGCACGCAATGACAGGCCGGGCCTCGCTCGCGTGCTGGAAGCTGCGCGCCGCGGAGAGGTGACGGCAGTGTTCGTATGGAAGCTCGATCGGTTCGGACGGTCAGCGCTGGACCTGCTCGCCAACATTCAGGCGCTGGAGGACGCCGGCTGCCGCTTCATCGCGATCACCCAAGGTATCGACATCAAGCCGGACGGCGATCCGATGTCGCGGCTGCTGCTCACGCTGCTGGCAGCGATCGCCGAGTACGAGCGCGAGCTGATACGCGAGCGGACGCGGCTCGGCCTGGACAAAGCCAGGAAGGCCGGCAAGCGTCTCGGCCGGCCGGTGAGCACCAGCGCGCCGCAGGCGCGCGCGGTGGTCTCTCTGCGCGCTTCAGGAGCCTCCTGGAGCGCAGTAGCCGCGCAGCTCGGCTGTACCGTGGCCGCCGCGCGCCGAGCTGTGGAGCGGACCGGCCAGCGGCTTGCCGAAAACGGAGGTGCAATTTGACCGGCCGGTCTCGTCGAGGACCGCTCCGCGCGCTGCGCTTGCCGGAAATGACCGATTCCGGCAAGCCGGCCTAACGTTCTGTTCAAACGACGCTATACGCGAGCGGCGACGTGAGCGCGCTTCATTTCAATCACCGCAGAAAGGCCAGAACCACGGACATAGACGATGGAATACTCGGCCAACCGCCGTTTTCGGCAACTCTCGGTTATCGTGACTCACTTCGATCGCAACCTCCTTGACAAGAAGATCGGTCGCTCCCTTGGCCCGACTCAGTGCCTCAGCATCTCCCTCATGGGAAGCGATATTTGAGGACGCATGTTGTATCGCGTTATGCAACTCCTCCCAAACGTCGTGGTCCGCCATGATCCGGTCGATCGCCGGTCCGAGTTCGTGGTCATTTCGAAGCGCTAACAATTGTGCATGCGCCTCTTGAAATAGTTCTGTATCGATGTCGCTTCGCCGTAGTTCAACGTTAGCCCGCCTGGGCTCGGCCCGACCTCCTGAACCAGCAACAGCAACAAAACCGAGCCCGACCAGTAGCGGAACAAGTCCGCTAACGGAAACGAGCGACTGCCATGGAATCGTGCCTGGCGCCACCATTTGCTGAGCGCCTAGTAACGTCGAAAACCCAACCAGAACGAGCGATGCTACAAAAGATCCATTTTGTATCTGGAGGACATGCATCAACTTTAAACCGATCAGGGCCAATCCACTTACGGATGACAGAGCAAGAGTGCTGCGACCTAACAGACGGGCCGAACTCTGCCGGCTCAGTCGCGCAAAATCATCTGGCACAGCTGGAACCATCTCACGGTTCGCGTTCTGTGAATCGTCCTTCTGTTCGGCCATGTGATCTCCCCGTGCGAACGGTACCACTCTGAACGGCGGCAAACATGTCATCGATAGCTGAACAGATGTGATGCGGCAATTTGCCGCGGTGGCGGTTTCCTTCGAACAAGCGTACGCTCCTCGCTCGCCAAGTAGGCCACATTCGCTCATTAGGTGTCGGGCGCGTTAGTATCGGACATGGCTGGAGGACTGGTAGATGCCCGGTAGAGTGTACGGAGAGTTGCTGAAAACGTCTCGTCGCGAGCTATCCAAGTATCCAGCAGGCATTTCCCCCGCTGGTCGAAATTTTCTTATCGAAAAACTACGGGAGGCGGCCACCAGAATCGATCCTTCAGATCATGTAGCGATCGAACGAGCAAAAGAACAGCTAGAGAAGTTGATCCGACTCGCGAAACAGGAAAGCCCAGGCAACCCCATTAGCTCGAAAACTCTGGCCGGAATACTTAGACGCCTATGCCCGCATTTCTGGCCGTTCTGCGCTGATGAGGCGGACTAGTGGCAATCGAACCCGCTGATAAGACGAAAAAGGCATTCGACTTTGCCGCCGATGTCACGAAGCAAATCATCACGCTCTCGACAGCGACTATTGGCCTCTCGGTCACGTTTGCGAAAGACATTTTCCGCGATAGCGGAAGGCCGCGAGAACTCTTGGCAGCTTGGTTGCTGTTGCTATTCTCGATTGTCTTCGGCGTCATTACGCTCGACATGCTGAGCGGCACTATGCAGCAGAGCAAGGCAGAGCCTCGCATAACAGTTGGACAAGTCCGGTACCCGTCGATGCTTCAGCAATTGCTCTTCGCCATCGGATTGGGCGTCCTTGTTCATTACACATACACGCTCCACAGTGGCTCCAACGCGCAAGCCTCCCAGCAAGCAAACGCTCCCATAACGCCACTACTATGTCCGCCGGTGATTCCGTTACCCGAGATTCGGTGCGAATGCTGTCCGCCGTCGACACCCAAACCGCCGACACCAACTCCAACGCCGAAACGATGTCGCAAGAAGAATCCTTCTGATCTCGACTACCAAGGCCTTCCGGACTAACCGTCAACATCATCCATGTGATCGCCGGTCTCTTCGGCTCCGCAGAGCATATGTTCGGAGTGCGCGTGAAACGTCGTTAGATACTCCCGCGCACGGCAGGCTGCGCTACCTCTTGGCTCAACCGGGCGCGAATTTTTTGATAGACACCCCTTGCGCGCGCATGGGAGACGCGCGTCATGCTGTGCGACCTTCCCGCTCCCATTAGTTTGCCGATGCCGGACGGCGTTCGTGACGAACTCGAAATGCTGCTCCTCTATCTCGCCGATGAGGAGCACGGCATCCCGACGCTGTTCGGCTTCCGATCGCGGTTGGCGGTTCATTGGGCAGAGTCCGGAAAGCGGATCCGACCGGCCGATCAACCTCCACGCAGCATGGAGGAGTGGATTGCTCAGAACGGCGCGCTCGCGAGGCGTGCGTTGGCGGGCGACGATCATGCGCTTCTTCAGCTCATCCTTCGAGATGTGCGCTACCTCGGCGAGCCGTTGGCGACTGCGAAGATGCTCGGCTGGCAGATGGAGGCGTTGATTGGCTCGCGCCAGCATCTCCGCTGGAAAAACAAGAGCGACGAAGACAACGAACCAACACGGACAGTTGATCGCTCCCAACTGGCGACGATGAAGTTGGATGCCGTCGCGGCCGCTGTTGCCGGCGTCGGCCCTGGACGGAAGACATGGCGCGGTCTCCGCCAGATTCACCGTGCCCACCGCGAGATCAACGAAAGCCTGGAAGAAGTGCGCGACTGGTTGAAGGGTGAACGCGAGGCGGGAAGGGAGCCGTCGACGGAAGCGATCGCTGCACGCCTTGGACTCGACCACGGGCTCTTTCATCACGAGATCGGAACGTTCGCCACGAATCCAGACGAGGTGGATCACGCCGCAGTTGCCATTGTCGCGCGCGCCTGCAAAGGCGACAGCCAGGTTCAAGAGATATCGACCGAAACGGTCCAGGACGATTTGCGTGCGTCGCGGAGGTTGATCAAGGACGACGAATGGGAGGACTGAGCGGCGGAAGAATAGGTCGGTTATTCCTCCCTTTGCTAGTTCGCGCGCGGTCGGTACCACGGTCGCATGAAGACGATCGTCGACCTGCTTCGATTCTGCGGCGTGATGGGGGAACCCCGTCGCCGGCTGTCGCTCTACAGCGGCTTATCACATTCACGCGTCAGTAGGATCCTGCAAGGCCGCGCGTCTCCGTCACCAGATGAGTTGCACAGGCTGCTCGGCCTGGCCGGCGGTGGATCGCTGCCTGTATTGACCCCGCTAATCCTGAACGCCTCTCGCGGACAGGATGCTGAGCTGCGCATCGACGGCTTCTCGTGCACGTTCCAGAGCGTCTCTGACGGACAAGAATGGGCTCGCGCACAGGCCGTCACCGGTTGGAACAGGCGCTGGCATCGATCGAAAGCGACGAGCGCGTATCGAACAACTTGCACAGTTGGTCCGAGCTTCATCCTACAACGCGAGCCCAGGTTCGCCACGATGGCTCCCTACCGCATGGAGGTGAAAGCGGCTGCCCTCCTCGACGAAAGCACGCTTCGGTCGAGCTTCAGACACATCACGAGTGCGTTCGACTTGTCGCAGTGCAGGGTGACCAGATTCGACGTTGCCGTTGATCTTCCGGTCGCCGTTCAAGACCTGCTGGTGGTGCATCCGAACGCGCGCAACTTGGAGCTGTTCCCGCACGAGGACGGCTCGTGCTCGTACTACTTCGGTCGGCGCCGGGCACGCGCGACGATTTGCATCTACGATCGGACGGCTCGCCGCACCGACGGTCCGTGGACGCGAGTCGAAGTCAGACTCTGCTGGCCAGCATTCGGCGTTCGCGACATCGAGTCGCTTCCGAATCCATTCGCGCGCCATCGCGTACTGGTCGCGCGCACGAAAGCGTCGCGCAGTCTCGTCGAGTCTCTACTTTCCTACGGTAACCGGCAGGGCGGCGCCGCTCTACGTTTGGCGCTCCGCACGCCGAGCACCCGGAACGGCTTGGTCGATCTCGACGAGCATCCGTTGCTGGCGTTCTGGCACCCGCGGGAAGTCTTTCGTCGGCGATGGCCGGAACAGGCACGCCGCTTCATCGACGTATTGACCAATGGGGCGGGCTCGTGACGACGAGTGGCGTCTCTTCACGCGCGGAGCGTCTAGAGGCGGTCCGTCGGCGATTCGTGGCGCGAAAACGTGCTGAGTCCGCGGCATCGGCGAAAGAACTGGCGTGGCAGGTTCGACATGGCGATACGTCGAGCAGGCGGAGAGAAGTCGTCGGTTCGAGTAGCGTCGCGTCGCCGCTGGTGACGCGCAGAGAGGCGGCGCTGATGTGCCGCGTGGCCATCCGGACCTTCGAGCGCCATGTCGGCAAGCACCTGCCGCGCATCGCGATCGGGGGCCGGAATTTCTACCACACGGAGGACATCAACCAATGGCTCGAAGACCGGAAGGTTGGAAGCGTTATCGAAACACACCCGATGGAAACTGGATCGTTCGGTTCACGCACGGCGGTCGCCGCTACAACATCTCCACGGGCAAGAGCGATCCTGGCGAGGCTTCGGTCACGGCGGCCATCATCTACACGCAAGTCACCTCCGGCCGGTGGAAGAAGCGGCAGTCGATAGCTGCTCGCCGCTCGCCACGTCCGCTCGACGAACTCGCAGCCGAATGGCTCGCAGACATAGAAGCCACGCTCGATTCGACAACCATCGCCCAATACGGGATCTATGTCACCGCTCACTGGACGCCCTTCTTCACTTCGCTGTCGACGATCACCTCGGAGACCGTCGAGGATTACACGCGCCATCGGCTGAGGCGCGTCCGTCGGAAGACCGTCTTGAAGGAGTTGTCCGCGCTGCGCGGCTTCCTCAACTGGTGCAAGACCAAGGATTTGGTCGGAGAGCTGCCCGTGATCGAGTCGCCGCCAAAGACGAGTGTCGGCACGCCAGACACCTCGCGGCCGCACAAGAATCGCTTCCTGGTTCTCACTAAGGACGAGATCAACGCGGTCATCGCGCATCTGCCGGAGTGGCGCAGCGCGCCGCGTGCGCCGAGAAAGTATCCGGTTCGCTCGCGGTTCGTCGTTGCGTGGGAGACCGCGCTGCGGCCGGAGACGCTCGACAAGCTGTGCGCGCCTGAAGACTACACGCGCGGCGCAGGATCTCTCGTCCTCCGCGATGAGATCGACAAAGCGCGATTCGGCCGGCGGCTGCCGCTTACGAAGCACGCGCGCGTCGCGCTCGATGCAGTCTGTCCGGAGATCGGCTTGATCTTCGGCCGGCACGACCACCGGAACGTGCTGCGCGCGGCAGCCAGAGCGGCGGAACTGCCACCGGAGAAGGCGGACCGGATCTCGCCATACGACTTCCGGCACTCGCGTCTGACGTACCTAGCCGAGAACAGCACCAACCTCGCCGGAATCGCCTACCTCGCCGGCCACAAGAACGTCAGCACGACGAACAAGTACATCCGGCCGACCGAGCGCGCGGCCGAGCTGGTTCTGGACGCTGTGAAAGGTGATTCTGGCCAGATACTGGCCAGGAAGCGGAAACCGAAGGATGGTGGTGAGCCGAGAAAAAAGTGAGTTTGTCGTCGGAGTGCGAAAGAAGGGAGTCGAACCCTCACGGTTTTACCCACAGGATCCTGAATCCTGCGCGTCTGCCAGTTCCGCCACTTTCGCGTGAAGCCCGCAGAAGCTATTTCACGCTCCCGACGCTGTCAAGGCCCAGCTATACTATCGCGCGCATGTCCGATCATCCCGACGACGCCGTGATGGCGCTCGAGCCGACCAGCGCTCCGCCGAGCCGCGGCGAGCTGGAGGACGGGCTGCGCCTGGTGTTCCACAACTTGATCGAATCGCGGCTGGTGCAGGCCGACGTGGCGGCGACGCTCAAGGCGCTCGTCGAGACGCTGGTCGCTTCGGGCGCGCTGCCGCACGGCGAGTACGAGCGGCGGCGGCAGCGCGAGCTCGACTCGCACGTCGAGCGGCTGCACGAGCGCCCGGTGGTGCAGCTGGCGCGCGCGCAGGACAAGTACGCGCTCGAGGATCTGCCCAAGATCGACTGCGCGTCGATCATTCCCATCTGCCAGGCGCGCTGCTGCAAGCTCACGGTCTGTCTTTCGGCGCAGGATCTCGACGAGCGGGTGATCACGTGGGACTACGGAAAGCCGTACCAGATCCGCAAGCGCGACAGCGACGGATATTGCAACCACAGCGAGCCGGAGACACGGCGCTGCGGGGTGTATCCGCATCGGCCGGGCATCTGCCGCTCGTACGACTGCCGCAACGACAAACGCATCTGGGCCGACTTCGAGCGGCGGATCCTGCAGCAGGAATGATGCGCCTCCGTCGAGCCGTCGCGATCTCGGCGCTGCTCGCGGGCGCGTGCTCGCGCTCATCGTCGCCGCCCGCGCCGCCGCCGCCGCCGAGCGTGTCGCCGGCGATCGCGGCGGCGGGCGTGCCGGCCGAGGTCGAGCTGCGCGGCCACGTCACCGCGCCGAAAGATGCCAAGGGCGAGACGCGCGTCTACGTCACCGACGGCGAGTGCTGGAAGCCGGGCACCAGCTCGCTCGAGGACGTGCGCGCCACCGAGAGCGGCGACTTCTTCGCCGAGGTGATCGTCAAGCAGGGCACGCTGCTCTGGGTGTGCGCCGCGATCGTTCCGCCGTCGGGGCCGCTGGCGATCTACGGCGCGCTGCCGTCGGCGCCGCTGCGGGGCGAAGGCTCGGGCGAGGTCACCTTCAACAACTTGTCGTTCGCGCTCGCGCCGGGAAAGCCGGTCGAGCGGCCGCCGCATCGATCGGTCTCGACGGCCAAGTGAAGCGCGGACTCGGCTGGACCGATCCCCCCCACCGGTCCAGCCGTCCCCTCGTCCGCTCCAAGATTATCGACCAAGCCGTATAGAAGTTGCGCGCTTGATTTTTTTCTAGGGATCCTTCGGATCTCGCGGGCCGGGACGGAGCACGTCGGGCGACGGGCGGAAGCGCACGTGCACCGCCGAGAGGCGCTCGAGCTCGCCGACGCGGTAGCCGAGCTCGACGACGCAGCGCAGGTGGAACGTCGAGATCCACGGGTGGCCAAAGTAGCGGCCCTGGCCGGCGAGGCCGGCGGAGGTGACGATCAGCGCCTCGCGCGCGCCGAGCTCGAGCAGCATGCGGCCGGCGTTGCGCAGGTTGGTGGTCGAGTGGCGCGCGCACGGCTCGACGAGGATGCGCGCCGGCTCGACGCCGCGCGCGAGCAGCCACTCGCGCATGAGGATCGCCTCGTTGTCGTCGGAGTGCACCGCGCCGCCCGAGACGATCACCGCCGGCGCCAGGCCGCCGCGCAGATCGCCGAGCGCGGTCTCGAGGCGCAGCGCCGCGCGCGGGTGCAGGCCTGCCCGCCAGCCGAAGCGCGGCGTGTAGCCCGGCACCACGAGAAACGGAAACGGCGCGGCCGCGCGCGGCGGCTCGACGGCGTTGAGCCGCGCGACGTCGACGGGCCGCCCGCGATGCGTCGGCGCGCCGCGCACGATTACAGGAGCGAGCGGCACGCTCCGCCGTCGACCTGGAAGCAGGCGCCGGTGATGTAGCTCGCGCGCGCCGAGGCGAGGAACACCACCAGCGCGGCGAATTCATCGGGGTGCCCGATGCGTCTCAGCGGGATCGCGCGCGCCCGCTCGGCGGCGATCTCCTCGACGGGGCGGCCGGCCGCGGCGGCGCGGGCGGCATCGAGCGCGCGGATGCGATCGGTGTCGATCACGCCGGGCAGGACCACGTTGACCAGGATCTTCGGGGCCAGCTCGTCGGCGAGCGACTTGGCGAGACCGGCGACGGCGGCGCGCACCGAGTTCGACAGCACGAGGCCTTCCATCGGCTGCTTGACCGCGAGCGACGCGAGGAAGATGACGCGCGCCTGCGACGAGCGATCGAGGTGCGGCAGCGCGGCGCGCACCATGCGCACCGACGACAGCAGCAGCGAGTCGACGGCGCCGCGCCACGCCGCTTCGTCGTGCGCGCGAAACGGGCCGGGCGGCGGGCCGCCCGAGTTCACGATCAAGATGTCGAGCCCGCCGAGCGCGTCGGCCGCCTCGGCGATCGCGCCCACCGCCTGCGCGCCGTCGGAGACGTCGGCCGCGATCGCGTGCACCTCGCCGCCGCGCGCCGCCACGAGCTCGTCGCGCGTGCGTTCGAGCCGCTCGGCTCCACGTGCGCAAATCGCCAAACGGACGCGTTCCGCCAAGAGCCCGTCGGCGATCGCGCGCCCCAATCCCGCCGACGCGCCGGCGACGAACGCGCGCCGTCCCTCGAGCCCGAGCTCCATGGCTACATGATGAGGCCGAGATCGACCGCGAACACCTCGACGTAGAACAGCGGCGTGTCGAGGTGCTGATTGATCGCGTAGCTCGAGATGATGCCCTGGCGGTTGGCGATGCGCAGGTTGGCGTAGAAGCCGTACGAGCCGGCGAACGGCATGTTGTGGCCCTTGACCACCTGCGTGGTCCACTTGCCGTTCTGCCCCAGCTGCGCGACGCGCAGTTGCAGCACCGTCGAGTCCTGATACGCGATCACGATCGCGCCGGACGCCGCGGCGATCGACGACGAGTCGCCGACCAGGTGATACACCGGCGAGTTGAGCCCGTCCTGCGTCATCTCGTCCATCGGGCGGTAGCCGTCGTCGACGACTTCGGGCGTCTTGTCCTTGATGTTGACGTAGAGCAGGTTGTCGCGCGTCGCGTCCTCGTACGAGATGTGGCCGACGTTCTGCTCGTCGTAGGTGAGCGACGGGTAGAGGCCGACGTCGCCGGTGTCCGAGCCGTCCATGGCCTCGCCGTCGAGGATCGCGGGCACGCCCCACTTCATCGTCGCGGCGTCGAGCTCGACGTAGCGCAGGTTGCCGCGCGTGCGGTCGTAGTAGACGATGCCGGGCGTGCCGTCGCTCTTGCGCGCGACCGACGCCATGAGCGCGATGCCTTCGGGCAGGAGCACGTCGCCGGGCGCGGGCGCGCTGGCGCCGCCGTCGGCGCTCGACGAGCCCATGTCGGGCGACGCGATCTTCGGCAGCGGGCGCGAGTCGACGACCACCACCGACCAGTCGCTCGGTCCCTGCGGCCGCGTGGTCTTCGCCTGCGCCCAGCGGAGCTGGCCCTCGGGCTGGCCCGACTGCGTGTTCGAGTAGACGATCGCGGTGTACGCGATCGCCGGGTTGCCGTTCGGCCCGATGCTCATCGACGCCCAGCGGCCGACGTCGTCCATCGCCGTGAGGCCCTTGTCGATGGTGTGCTGGTGCCAGCGGATGGCGCCGAACGAGGCGAACTTGAGCGCCTTGTGCGTGAGGTCGTAGTAGGCGATGACCGGATCGCCCGAGGGCGAGACGCCGATCGAGGTGTAGCGGCCGACGTCGTCGCCGTTGCCGCTCACGCCGCCGCGCACGTGCGACGCCGGATTGTCCGGCGGATCATCGGGCACGCCGTCGACGAAATCCCAGTTCGAGATCACGCCCGGCGGCGTGATGTGGCCGATCATCAGATCGCCGTAGGTGTTGTTGTACGCGGCCACGTACGCGTCGGAGCCGATCATCTGCATCGACTGGAAGCGCCCCACGTCGCCGAACGGCAGGTCGGGGTTGCAGATGCACATGTTCTGCTGGCACTGCGGGATCTGCCCCGGCGCGCAC
>DASREC010000307.1:0-25861 GCA_035652295.1 Polyangia bacterium | reverse complement strand
ACGCGTGGTTTGTCGGCTTTGGCGTGTCGGGCGGCATTTATCTGGGGCTCGCGCAGGCGCTCGATATCGCAAAAACGGAGTACCCGGCCGCTCAATAGGCGAGAATTGCTTGCACTGTCGTAAACGTCCAGCATCCTCTCTCGCCATGTTCAACCGCTCGCTCCCACTGTTGGTTCTCGCCGCCGCGTCGTGCTCCGCTCCGACGACGTATGACCTGGTCGCCGCGACCGATACCATCCGCTATCAGGTCGCCAATGCGCCGGAAGATTGGGCCACGCAGAGCTTCGACGATTCGAAGTGGGCGACCTTGACCGGCGCCGTCGGGCCGCTCGCGCCCGGCTCGGACGGCGCGATGCCGACGGTGTACACGCGCCGCCGATTCGATTTGGGCCCACAGTTCGATGGATATCAAAACGTCACGCTCAAAGTTCAAACGTCGGGTAAATGGACGGCGTACCTGAACGGCGTGGCGTGGACCGGCGGCGACGGCAGCGCGCCGACCGCGACGCTGACGGTTTCGCCCGGCGTGCTCCAGGCGAGCGGCAACGTGCTGGCGGTGGCGATCCATCCGAGCGACGGCGTCACGTCGCTGGCGATCTTGCCGACGCTCGACGGCGTGGCCAAACTGCCGGCGGGATCGCCGCCGCAGATCATCAAAGGCCCGTGGCTGGTCGCGCCCACGCAGGACGGCATCACCGTCGTGTGGGAGACCGATCAGCCGGCGCCGTCGCAGGCGATCGTCGACGGCAAAGCGTTCGATGGCGGCGCGGACGCGCACCACGTGGCGCACGTGACCGGGCTTTCGCCGTCGCAGTCGTATCCGTATCACGTCGAGGTCGGCGCGGCGCACAGCGAGGACGGCACGCTCTCGACCGCGGCGCGGCCCGGCGAGCGCGTGCGCTTCGTGGTCTACGGCGACAATCGCACCGACGGCGACGCGCACCGCCGCGTGGTCGAGGCGATCCAGACCGAGGGCCCCGACTTCCTGGTCAACACCGGCGACCTGGTCGATTCGTCGTCGGATGCGGAGTGGCAGTCGTTCTTCAACCTCGAGTACAACCTGGTCCGCCGCACGCCGCTCGTGCCGGCGCTCGGCAATCACGAGAGCGACTCGGGCGGCGGGCCGCGCTACGACCAGCTGTTTCCCTATGGCGACCAATCGGTGTTCGGCGGAACCGTCTATGGCTTCGATTACGGCGACGTTCACATCGCGGTGCTCAATTCGAACGGCGCGCTCGACGCGCAGGCGAAGTGGCTCGACGCCGACCTGACGGCCGCCGAGCAGCGCGGCGCCAAACACGAGTTCGTGGTCATGCACTGGGGTCCCTATTCGTCGGGCACCACCATCAATCACGGCGTCAATGACGACGCCAAGTCGTTCATCTCGCCGGTCGCCAAGGCGCACCACGTCGAGGCGACGCTCGCCGGGCACGATCACTTCTACGAGCGCGGCGCTTCGGACGCGCTGGCCTACTTCGTCACCGGCGGCGGCGGCGCGCCGCTCGAGGGCGCCGGCAAGATCCGCGAGACGCTGTTCTCGCAGTCGCTGCACCACTACCTGGTGATCGACGTGAGCGGCGGACAGGCGCAGGTGAGCGCGCGCGATCTCAACGGCAACACCTTCGACTCGGTCACGCTCTCCCGCTAGCCGCGCCGACAATAGCGACGGCGCGCGCGGTTCGTGCTAATTTATCGCGCATGAAATCAAATACCCTGTGGGCCCTGATCACCGGGCTCGCCGTCGGGTTCATCGTCGGGCGCGAGTTTTCGCGGCCCGGCGGCGGCGGAGAGTCCAAACCGGGAGCGGCGAACACCACCGCCTCCAACGATACCGGCGGTGCGAAGGATATCCCGGCCGATTGGATCAAAGAGGCGGAGCTGGGCGCGACCGATCAGTTCGCCGGCTTGACCGCGGCGCAGCGTTACGTCGCGCTCAAGGTGCTCAACGAGAAGCCTTGCGACTGCGGCTGCCCGCACGGCTCGGTGGCCAAGTGCAAGAAAGAGGATCCGGGCTGCCCGCGCGCGCCGACGATCATCGCCACCGCGGTGGCGATGGCCAAGCAGGGCAAGAGCGCCGACGAGATCGTCGCGGCGGTGAAGAAGCCGGGCAACGACGCGCCGCCGCCGACGGCCGGTCCGCAGAAGGTCGAATTGGCGCAATGGACGCCGATCAAAGGACCCAAATACGCAAAGGTCACGATAGTCGAATATTCAGACTTTCAGTGACCCTTCTGTGGGAGGGTCGGTCCGACCCTCAAGCAGATTGAAGACACCTACGGTAAAGACGTTCGCATCGCGTTCCGCAATCAGCCGCTGCCGTTCCACAACCACGCCATGGAGGCGGCCGAGGCGGCGATGGCCGCCAACGCGCAGGGCAAGTTCTGGCCCATGCACGACAAGATCTTCGCCAATCAGCAGAAGCTCGAGCGCGCCGATCTCGACAAGTACGCCGAGGAGGTCGGGCTCAATATGGCGCGTTACAAAGCGGCGATGGATCAGCATCAATACAAGAGCCAGATTGAAGCCGACTCCAAAGCGGGGACGGCGGTGGGCGCCAATGGCACGCCGGCGTTCTTCATCAATGGACAGAGCTTGAGCGGCGCGCAGCCGTTCGATGCGTTCAAAGCGGTCATCGACAAAGAGCTCAAGCACGGCGACGAAGTGCTCAAGAGCGGCACTTCGATGGACAAGCTTTACGAAAAGATTTTGGAGACGTTGCCGAAGAACGCACCCGCGGCGCCGCAGGGACAGGCCGCGCCGCCGCCGGAGCACGTCGAGATCGCCGTCGGTGACGCGCCGACCAAGGGGCCGAAGAACGCGCCGGTCGTATTGATGGAGTTTTCGGATTTCCAGTGACCCTTCTGCTCGAGGGTCGGTCCGACCCTCAAACAACTGGAAGCCGACTACGGGAACAAGCTCCGCATTGCGTTCAAGATGCAGCCGCTGCCGTTTCACAATCACGCGCAGCTCGCCGCCGAGGCGGCGCTGGCGGCGAACGAGCAGGGGAAGTTCTGGGAGATGCACGACAAGCTGTTCGCCAATCAGCAGGCGCTCGAGCGCGCCGATTTGGAGCGTTACGCGCAAGAGATCGGATTGAACGTCAATCAGTTCAAAGCCGGGCTCGATTCGGGGAAGTTCAAGGCGCATATCACGCGCGATCAGGCCGAGGCGGCCAAAGCCGGCGCGCAGGGCACGCCGACGTTCCTAATCAACGGCACGCGGCTCGTCGGTGCGGTGCCGGTCGATCAGTTCAAGAAGCTGATTGACGAGGCCTTGGCTAAAAAGAAATGACGCAGTAGTGCATTAGCGTGCATTCACCCGGCGCCGCGTTTCGCTCGCGCGACTTTCGATCGTTTCAAGCGGCGCGCTTTGCCACCATTCTAGGGCTCGAGATGCTCAACGTCGCCGTGGGGTGGCAGGTCTATGCCATCACCGGGCGGGCGCTCGATCTCGGGTTCGTCGGGCTCGCGCAGTTCGTGCCGGTGGCGGGGCTGACGCTGGTGGCGGGGCACGTGGCCGATCGGTTCGATCGGCGGGCGGTGCTTTTGGCGTGCAACTCGGCGCTGGTGATCGCGGCGGGGATTCTCTACGTGCTGTCGCGGCGGCCGATCGGCGACGCGAATGGGATCTACGCGGTGCTGGTGTTGCTCGGGACGTCGCGCGCGTTCTCCGGGCCGGCGGGGCAGGCGCTGATGCCGCACCTCGTGCCGGCGGAGCATCTCGGTAACGCCGTGGCGTGGGGCTCGACGGTGTTCAAGATCGCCAACGTGATCGGGCCGGCGATCGGCGGGCTGCTCTATGCGTGGCGCTGCGCCGCGACGGTTTATATGGTGGCGGGCGTCGAGCTGTTCGTGGCGCTGTTGTTGATCGGCGACATGCGCATCCGGCTCGGGCGAATGGAGCAGAGCGCGCTGTCGTGGAAGACGGTGCTGGCGGGCGTGCGCTACGTCTGGCGGCAGCGGATCATTCTCGGCTGCATCACGCTCGATCTGTTCGCGGTGCTGCTCGGCGGCGCGGAGGCGCTCTTGCCGATCTTCGCGCGCGACATCCTGCTCGTCGGGCCGTGGGGGCTCGGGCTTCTGCGGAGCGCGTCGGCGGTGGGCGCGGCGCTGACGGCGATCTGGCTGGCGTATCACCCGGTCGCGCGGCGAGCGGGGGCGACGATGATGGCGTGCGTGGCGATCTTCGGCGCGGCCACGATCGTCTTCGGCGTCTCGCGAAACTTCTTGCTGACGCTCGCGGCGCTGGCGGTGATCGGCGCCTCCGACATGGTGAGCGTGTTCGTGCGCATGACCATCATCCCGCTGGCGACGCCGCCGGAGATGCGCGGGCGGGTGAGCGCGGTGAACATGGTGTTCATCGGCGCCTCGAACGAGCTGGGCGAGTTCGAGTCGGGCGTGACCGCGCAGTGGCTGGGCGCGGTGCGCGCGGTGGTGTTCGGCGGCGCGGGGACGCTGGCGGTGGTGGCGGCGTCGATCGGGCTGTTCCCGTCGCTGCGGCGGCTCGATCGATTGGAAGATGCGAAGACGGCCGGCTGATCGGCGCCTGCGGCAAATTGCCGCAGACTAGAGCAGGTTCATCTGCGGCGCGGTGACGAGGTCGAGGAACTCCTGGCGCGTCGCCGGCTGATCGCGGAACACGCCGCGCACCGCGCTGGTGACCACGCGCGCCTCGTGCGCCTCGATGCCGCGCGAGGCCATGCACAGGTGCAGCCCCTCGACGTACGCCGCCGAGCCGCGCGCGCCCAGCCGCTCGTGGAGCATCTGCGCCAGCTCGTGCGTCATGTCCTCTTGCAGCACCGGCCGCCGCGCGAGGATGTGCACCAAGCGCGACAGCTTGGAGATGCCGAGCACGCGCTCGCCCGGCAGGTACGCCACCGAGATGCGGTAGATGACCGGCAAGAGGTGGTGCGGGCACATTCCGAAGGAGATGTTGTGCTTCGAGATCACCATCTCGTCGTAGCGCGCCGGGAAGGTGCGCTCGAGCATGGCGTCGATCTCGTCCTGGATCTCGGCGACCGGCTTGATCAGCTCGAGCATCGCGCGCGCGGCGCGCTCGGCGGTCTCGGCGAAGTTGTCGTCGGTCTTGGTCGGGTAGCCCATGACCGCGAGCGTGTCGAGGATGCTCGTGTACGCCGCGATCAAATTCTTTTCGGCCTCGGGGCGCGGGCTCACGCGCGGCTCCTTGGTTTTGCCTTCATCTTTGCGGGCTCGTCGAACAGACGCCAGGTCCATGCCGCCACTCCAAGCTCTTTTGCGTTCGCGCGAGGCAGCCACTGCGCGGCGTCGTAACCCTCCAGGCGGATGCGACCGCGTGGGGCCGCCTGGAAGACGTGGAAGCACATACGACGGTGGCTTAGCACATGTTCGAACCGCGTCACAGCTTGGATGTCCGCGAGCCCGAGACCGGTACAGGATTTCGCCACGCGGCGGGCGGCGCGCGCCGGCTCCTCGCCCGGGCGCAGCTCGCCGGTCGGCGGCTCCCACAAGCCGCCCCACAGGCCGGCGGGCGGGCGGCGCACGAGCAGCAGACGGCCGCGGCGCTCGAGCAGCAGCGCCACCGCGTCGACGGGGCGCGGCGCTTTTTTTTTCTTGGGCGCGGGGAACTGCTCCTCGACGCCGCGCGCGTGCGCCGCGCACTGCTTCGCCAGCGGACAGACGAGACACGCCGGCGCGCGCGGCACGCAGACGAGCGCGCCCAGCTCCATCATCGACTGGTTGAAGTCGGCGGCGTCGCCGTCGGGGACCAGGCGCGCGGCGAGCGCCCACAGCGTCTTTTGCATCTCGCGCTCGTCGGGCGCGCCGCCGACGGCGAAGCGGCGGGCGAGCACGCGCGCCACGTTGCCGTCGAGGATCGGCTCGGGGCGGCCGAAGGCGATGCTGAGGATCGCGCCGGCGGTGTAGCGGCCGATGCCGGGCAGCGCGCGGACTTCGTCGGGCTGATCGGGAAAACGGCCGGCGTACTTCGCCTGGATCTCGCGCGCGGCGGCGTGCAGGTTGCGCGCGCGCGCGTAGTAGCCGAGGCCGCTCCAGTGCGCGAGCACGTCGTCGAGCGGCGCGGCGGCGAGCGCACTCACCGTCGGGAAACGCGCCATCCAGCGCTCGAAGTAGGGGGTCGCCTGCTCGACGCGCGTCTGCTACAGCATGATCTCGGAGACCCACATGGCGTACGGATCGCGCGCGCGGCGCCACGGCAGATCGCGGCGCGCGCGGCGATACCAGGCGAGCAGGGCGCGGCGAAATTCAGCGACGGTGGAGTCGTCGAGCTGCACGACCGAGGGATATCACGGCTGAGGCGGAACGGGGGATTAGCGCGAGCGGCGGGCGAAGCGGCGGACGCGCAGGCCGAGCGCGGCGAGCGCCAGCAGGCAGGGCGCCCAGTCGCGGGCCACCGCGCCGGAGGCGCCGGCCGAGGCATGCGCGGCGAGCGGCAGCGCGAAGGTCAGGACCAGCACCAGGAGCAGCATTCGAAGGGGGCTCATCATCATCCTCTGACTCACATACGAACCAGCCCCCGCGAATTGTTAAAAAAAAGGGCGGCCCGGTAAAGGGCCGCCCTTTGGCGATTCTCTGCGTTTTACGAAGGCTAGTAGTCGCCGCCGAAGTCCTCGCCGCCACCACCGCCGCCGCCGCCCCCCGCGCCCGCGCCCTTATCCTTCTTCTTGGGCTTGTCCGCGATCAGCGCCTCGGTGGTCAGCATCAGCGAGGCCACCGACGCCGCGTTCTGCAGCGCGGCGCGCACCACCTTGGTCGGGTCGATGACGCCGGCTTTGACGAGGTCCTCGTACTCGCCCGTGGCCGCGTTGTAGCCGAACGCGCCCTTGCCGTGCTTGACCTTGTCGACCACCACCGAGCCCTCGATGCCGCCGTTTGCGGCAATTTGCCGCAGCGGCTCCTCGATGGCGCGGCGGATGATGTTGACGCCGTACTGCTTGTCGCCCTCGAGCTTGAGCGCCTCGAGCGCCGGCAGCGAGCGCAAGAGCGCCACGCCGCCGCCCGGCACGATGCCCTCTTCGACCGCCGCGCGCGTCGCGTGCAGCGCGTCCTCGACGCGGGCCTTCTTCTCCTTCATCTCGGTCTCGGTGGCCGCGCCGACCTTGATGACCGCGACGCCGCCGACGAGCTTGGCCAACCGCTCCTGCAATTTCTCGCGGTCGTAGTCGCTCGTCGTCTCCTCGACCTGCGCGCGGATCTGCTTCACGCGCGCGTCGATGTCGGCCTTCTTGCCGTGGCCCTCGACGACGGTGGTGTTGTCCTTGTCGACGGTGATGTGCTTGGCGCGGCCGAGATCCTTGAGCGTGATGCTCTCGAGCTTGAGCCCGAGATCCTCGGTCACCGCCTCGCCGCCGGTGAGCACCGCCAGGTCCTTCAGCATCTCCTTGCGGCGATCGCCGAAGCCGGGCGCCTTGACCGCGCATACGTGCAGCGTGCCGCGCAGCTTGTTGACCACCAGCGTCGCCAGCGCCTCGCCGTCGACGTCCTCGGCCACGATCAGCAGCGGCTTGCCCGACTTCGCCACCTGCTCGAGCAGCGGCAGGAGCTCCTTCATGTTCGAGATCTTCTTCTCGTGGATCAGGATGTAGCCGTCATCGAGCACCGCCTCCATGCGCTCGGCGTCGGTCACGAAGTACGGCGACAGGTAGCCGCGGTCGAACTGCATGCCCTCGACCACGTCGAGCGTGGTCTCCATCGACTTGGCTTCCTCGACGGTGATCACGCCTTCCTTGCCGACCTTCTCCATCGCCTCGGCGATCAGCGTGCCGATGGTCTCGTCGCCGTTGGCGCTGATGGTGCCGACCTGCGCGATCTCGGTCTTGCCCTTGGTCGGCTTCGACTGCGTCTTGAGCTCGGCCACCACCGCCGTGACGGCGGCGTCGATGCCGCGCTTGACGTCCATCGGGTTCGCGCCCGCGGTCACCAGCTTGGCGCCCTCGTGGTAGATCGCCTGCGCGAGCACGGTGGCGGTGGTGGTGCCGTCGCCGGCGACGTCGGAGGTCTTGGACGCGACCTCCTTCACCATCTGCGCGCCCATGTTCTCGAACTTGTTCTCGAGCTCGATCTCTTTGGCGACGGTCACGCCGTCCTTGGTCACCGTGGGAGCGCCCCACGACTTCTCGATCACTACGTTCCGCCCGCGCGGACCGAGCGTCACCTTCACGGCGTTGGCGAGCGTGTTGAGCCCGATCGCGATCTGCCCGCGTGCTTTTGCATCGAAGAGAATTTCTTTGGCGGCCATGGGATGCTCCTTATTTCTCGAGGACCGCGAGGATGTCGTCTTCGCGGAGGATGATGTGCTCTTCGCCGTCGATCTTGATCTCCGAGCCCGAGTACTTGCCGATGAGCACCTTGTCGCCGGCCTTGACCTCGAGCGCGCGCAGCGAGCCGTTCTCGAGCACCTTGCCGTTGCCGACGGCGATCACTTCCGCCTCGAGCGGCTTCTCCTTGGCGGTGTCGGGGATGAACAGGCCGCCCGAGGTCTTGTCCTCGTGGGCGAGGCGCTTGGCTAGGATGCGATCGTGGAGCGGACGAATTTGCATGAGTTCCTCCGTGCGGGGTGACGTGCGTTCGGAAATTCGGCTGCGCTAGGCAGCCTCAACTTTTTTTTCGGGTTTCTTCTTATCCTCGTCGACCGCTTTCTGCAGGCGATCGGCGCGCTGATTTTCGGTGCGGGCGGGCTTCTTCGGATCGGGGTTGTAGCCGTCCTTGTACCAGCCCTGGCCTTTGAGCATGAAGTTGCCGCCCGAGATCAGGCGCTCGAGCTCCGGCTTGCCGCACACGGGGCACTCGCGAAGCGCGTTCTCGGTGATCTTCTGGAACGCCTCGAGCTCGTGGCCGCAGGCGTTGCAGCGATATTCGTAGGTGGGCATCCTCTCCCTCCGCGGCGGTCACAGTAACCATGCGCGCGGCGTTGTCAATAGCCATGGGAGAGTGCTAAAATTTGGAAAATTTACGAGTGATTTAGAGCGAGTAGATTTACGGCGAATTGACGAATCGAATCACTGAATCAGCGAATCAGAGCGAATACATCGCCGAGCAGCTGCCCACCGGACCGGCGCCGTTCGCCACCGGCGTCTCCCAGCCGCTCGACCCGCACTGGTACCAGACGTGGTCGAACTTCGACTCGACGCAGGTGCGCGCCGGGACGTCGCGGCCGAGCGTGTTCGAGGTGCAGAACGCGTAGCTCGACGAGCAGCCCGAGTGGCCCGCCTGCCACGAGCCGCTCTCGCACTTGTACCAGGCGGAGTCCGCGGCCGACTGCACGCAGGTTCCGTCGGCGACGTCGCGGGCGAGCGTCGACGAGTGGCAGCCGGCGGCGGGCGGCGGATTCATCGGCGGCGGCGGCGCGGCGCCGTCGCACGGCCCGAGCGCCACCGACGTCGACACCTGCGTGACGTGGATGCGGCGGTGATCGCTCCAGCCCGCCGAGTACTGCCCGAACAGGTGCTCGTTCACCAGCGGCGAGGCGTCGATGATCGGCCCGCCCGCCGCCGCCTCGACGCACGCGTCCGGCCCATAGTCGTCGGTCTTGGCGACCACGCACTTGCCGTTCGCTTCGATCTTGATGTGCGATCCGCAGCCGTAGCGCTGCCGCGACGCCGCGTAGTACCACGAGCCGTGCAGCGTCTTGGTGCCGCACGACATCGTGCCGTCGTCGGAGGGGCTGTACCCGAACGTCGTCAGGAAATAGTCGCCGCTCGCCGGAATCGACGACGACGCGACGCCGTGACAGCCGCTCAGCCCCTCTTCGGTGCGCAGCGTCGACTGCCCGCCGCCGTCGATGTCGCCGCCGCAGCCGGGCAGCGCAATGGTCAAACCACTCAGCACCAGGCCGACTCGAGCCAGCGCGCGCGCGGAATTTCGCATGGCCGCCGCCCTGTGCACGCCGCTTGCCGACGGAGCGGGCGAGCGGCGGCGCGCACTTGACGCGCCCCGCCTGGGAGTCCGCACCTCGGTTTGCAAACTCCCGTGTGCGGACTTCCCGTCGAGCCGCGGACTCGCGCCCGCCGCGCCGCGCTTGAAGCCGCCCGCCTGCGCGTGCTACCCCTGCCGGCATGGAACGGTCGGGTCCGCTCACCGATTACGAGAAGTATCTCCGTACCGAGGAGCTCCTGGCGCTGCAGAAACCCGCCGCCGCGCTGTCGTGCCACGACGAGCTGCAGTTCCAGATCGTGCACCAGGTGGCGGAGCTGTGGATGAAGCTGTGCGAGCACGAGCTCACCTTCGCCGCCGAGCGTATGCGCGCGGACGACGTGCCGCGGGCGATGCGCGCGCTGGCGCGGGTGCGCGCGATCCAGACGCTGCTCGCCGATCAACTCATGCTGCTCGATACCATGGCGCCCAGGGACTACATGACCATCCGCAACGCGCTCGGGCGCGGCTCGGGCCAGGAGTCGCCCGGCTTCAAGCGCATGCTGCAGCTCCCCGAGGAGGTGTGGCCGGCGTTCGAAGTTGTAATGGAGATTCATAAAGTGAATCTTCGTTCACTTTATGAATTCCCCGACCAGCACGCCGAGCTGTTCAACCTCGCCGAGGCGCTGCTCGACTACGATCAGAACCTGCAGAGCTGGCGGCAGCGCCACCTGATGCTGGTGTACCGCCAGATCGGCGCCGGCACGCCGTCGCTGAAAGGCAAGCCGTCCGAGCTGCTCGCCGAGGGGCTCAAGCACCGCTTCTTCCCCAAGCTGTGGGCGGTGCGCGACGAGCTGTTCGCCGAGTGGACCAAGACCCACCCGTACGGCGCCGACAAGGGCTACCACGGATGAGCGCCGGCGACGCGACGGCGGAGCGCGACGAGCTGCTCGGGTTTCGCGGCGAGTTCCCCGCGCTCGAACGCTCCGTATATATGGTGTCGCACTCGCTCGGCGCGATGCCGCGGCGCACGCAGGCGCACCTGGCCGAGTTCGCGTCGCTGTGGGTGGAGCGCGGCATCAACGCCTGGGAGCAGTGGCTGCCCGAGGTCGATCGCGCCGCCGAGCGCGTCGGCCGCATCATCAACGCGCCCGCCGGCACGATGGTGATGGCCACCAACGTCTCGCAGATCCAGGCGCTGATCGCGAGCTGCCTCGACTACGCCGGCGCGCGCAACCGCGTGGTCTACTCCGAGCTGGAATTTCCGTCGGTGAGCTACGTGTGGCAGGAGGAGCGGCGGCGCGGCGCCGACGTGGTGGTGGTGCCGAGTGACGACGGCGTGCGCGTGCCCACCGAGCGCATGCTCGACGCCATCGACGAGCGCACGCTGGTGGTGCCGATCTCGCACGTGCTGTTCCGCTCGTCGGCGCTGCAGGACGCGCGCGCCATCACCCGCCGCGCGCACGAGGTCGGCGCGATGGTGGTACTCGACTGCTACCAATCGACCGGCACCGTCCCCGTCGACGTCACCGCGCTCGACGTCGACTTCGCGTGCGGCGGCTCGGTCAAGTGGCTGTGCGGCGGCCCCGGCGCCGGCTACCTCTACGTGCGCCCCGATCGCGTCAAACAATTCTCCCCGCGCACCACCGGCTGGTTCGGTCACGAGAAGCCGTTCGCGTTCACCATGCCCGAGCAGCGCTTCGCCGACGGCGTGTGGCGCTACATGGCCGGCACGCCCGCGGTCGCCGCGCTCTACCAGGCGCGCGCCGGCGCCGAGCTGATCGGCGAGATCGGCGTCGAGCGCATCCGCAAAAAATCGCTGCGCCAGACCGCGCGCGTGATCGAGCTCTGCGACGCCGCCGGCTATCGGCTCAACACGCCGCGCGCCGCCGGCGAGCGCGGCGGCACGGTGTGCTTCGACTTCGACGGCCCAACTTCAAGTGACCGCGTGGCCAAGGCGCTCAACGCCACCGGCTTCTTGTGCGATCACCGCCCGCAGGCCGGCATCCGCATGTCGCCGCACTTCTACTCCACCGACGAGGAAGTCGAGCGCTTCATGGCCGAGGTCGCGCGCCTCCGGAGCGTGCGCTGATGGCCACGCTCTACAATCCGCCCGAGCTGGCGCGTCCGATCGGCTTCTCGCACGCCGCCGCCGAGCGCGGACGCGTGATCGCGCTCGCCGGCCAGATCGGCTGGGACGCGAGCTACCGACTGGTGTCGTCCGATTTCGCGCCGCAGTTTTCGCAGGCGCTCTCCAATCTGGTCGTCGCGCTCGAGTGCGCCGGCGGCAAACCCGAGGATCTGATCTCGCTGCGCATCTACGTCACCGACAAGCGCCGCTACAAGAACTCGCTCAAGGAGATCGGCTCCGCCTACCGCCTGCACCTCGGCAAGCACTTCCCGGCGATGGCGCTGGTGCAGGTCGCCGACCTCCTCGAAGACGGCGCGCTCGTCGAGATCGAAGGCCTCGCGGTCGTGCCCGACTAAAGGTCAAACCAATGCTCGAGCCCAAGACCTTTCGCTACGCCGTCGACGATCACCTCGCCACCCTCACGCTCGATCGCCCCGACTCGCTCAACTCGCTCACGTTCGAAGTCTACGCCGAGCTGCGCGACACGTTCCTCGCGCTCGAGCGCGAGCCCGACGTGCACGCGGTGATCATCACCGGCGCGGGGCGCGGCTTCTGCTCGGGCGGCAGCGTGCACGACATCATCGGCCCGCTGTTCGAGCTCGACGCCGCCGGGCGGCTCGCCTTCACGCGCATGACCGGCGCGCTCATCGGCGCCATCCGCGCGCTGCGCAAGCCGGTGGTCGCCGCCATCAACGGCGTCGCCGCCGGCGCCGGCGCGGTGATCGCGCTGGCGTGCGACTTCCGCGTGATGTCGGAGAAGGCGAAGCTCGCCTTCCTGTTCGTCAAGGTCGGCCTCGCCGGCGCCGACATGGGCGCGGCGTGGCTGCTGCCGCAGGTCGTCGGCCTCGCGCGCGCGACCGAGATCCTGATGCTCGGCGAACCGATCCTCGCCGCCGACGCGCTTCAGATTGGTTTGACCAATCGCGTGGCCGCGCCCGAGCGCGTGCTCGACGAGGCGCGCGCCCTCGCAGAGCGGCTCGCGCGCGGCCCGCGCTTCGCGCTCGGCATGACCAAGGAGCTGCTCAACCGCGAGCCGCAGCTCTCGCTCGAGGCGGCGCTCGAGGCCGAGGCGCAGGCGCAGCAGATCTGCATGGACACGCGCGACTTCCGCGAGGCGTACGAGGCGTTCGTCGCCAAGCGCGAGCCCAGGTTCGAGGGCCGATGAGCGTTCGCGCGAGGCGTCGTCGATGAGCGTGTTTCTCGACGAGCGGCACCTCGAGCTGCGGCGGCGCGCGCAAGCGTGGGCCGACGGCGCGAACCTCGACGGCGAGCACGATCCGCGCGCGCTCGTCGCCGGCATGGCCAAGGCCGAGCTGCTGCGCGCGTGCGTCCCCGCGGCGTACGGCGGCCTGCGCGAGCGCGTCGAGCTGCGCGATCTCGTGGTCGTGCGCGCCGCGCTGGCCTACCGCTCGTCGCTGGCCGACACCATGTTCGCCATGCAGGGCCTCGGCAGCTACCCGGTCACGCTCGCCGGCACCGACGAGCAGAAGCGCGCGCTCCTGCCGCGGGTCGCGAGCGGCGACGCCATCTGCGCCTTCGCCGTCACCGAGCCCGACGCCGGCAGCGACGTGAGCGGCATCGCCACCCGCGCCACGCGCACCGACTCCGGCTACGTCCTCGACGGCACCAAGACCTTCATCTCCAACGCCGGCCTCGCCGACTCGTACGTCGTGTTCGCGCGCACCTCCGACGATCGCCACCGCGGTCTCAGCGCGTTCCTGGTCAATGGTTTAACCACTGGGTTAATGGTTAAACCAATCGAGCTCATCGCCCCGCACCCGATCGGCACCGTCGAGCTGCGCGGCGTCGCCGTGCCGGAGAGCGCGCGCCTCGGCGCCGAGGGCGAGGGCTTTCCGCTGGCGATGGCCACGCTCGACCTGTTCCGCACGTCGGTGGGCGCCGCCGCCGTCGGCATGGCCGCGCGCGCGCGCGACGAGGCGATCGCCCGCGTGAAGTCGCGCCGCCAGTTCGGCAAGGCGCTCGCCGAGTTTCAAGCCACGCAGCTCGCCGTCGCCGACATGGCGCTCGACGTCTCCTCGGCCACGCTGCTGGTGCTCGCGGCCGCGCACCGCATCGACGTCACCGGCCAGGCGAGCGCCGTCGACGCCGCCATGGCCAAGCTGCACGCCACCGAGGCCGCGCAGCGCGTGATCGATCGCGCGGTGCAGCTGCACGGCGGCCAGGGCCTGGTCGCCGGCGCCGTCGTCGAGCGGCTCTACCGCGAAGTGCGCGCGCTGCGCATCTACGAGGGCACGAGCGAGATCCAGAAGCTGGTGATCGCGCGCGCCCTGTTGCGCGGTTGAACCGGCGCAGCAAGTTTGCTATCCACCGTCTGAGCCGTCGAGAGGAACATGCCGCACCTCGAGCGCCACGTCTTCATCTGCACCAACCGCCGCGAGCCCGGCAACCCCAAAGGCTGCTGCGCGGAGAAGGGCTCGGAAAAGATCCGCGAGGCGTTCAAGAAGGAGCTGGCCGAAAGAGGCCTCAAGGGGCGTATTCGCGCCAACGCCGCCGGCTGCCTCGATCAGTGCGCGCTCGGCCCCGCCGTCGTCGTGTACCCCGAGCAGATCTGGTACACGGTGCCGACGGTCGCCGACGCGCACGAGATCATCGAGTCGCACCTGATCGGCGGCCGGCCGGTCGAGCGGCTGCTCATGCGCTCGCCGGCGGAGAAGAAATGATCCGCCGCCAGCGACGGGTGCCGTGAAGCGGCGCGCGGCGGCGTGGGGGCTCGCGGCCGTGCTGGCCGGCGCCGCCGCGTCGGTCGCGCTGTGGTTCGCGCGGCCGGTGAGGGCGCTGCGCTACGCCGGCGCGGCCAGCTTGCCGTCGAGCGGCGCGGCCGCGTCGCCGGTGACCGCGCGCGCCGAGGTGTCGCTCGAGCTCGACGGCGCGCCGCCGCCCGAGCGCCTCGAGCTCGATCTCGGCCGCGCCGGCAAGCTGATCGTGAACCGCCTGCCGTAGAGGATGACGGCGCGCCATGTGGACACCGCCCGAGCACATCAAGCACCCGCTGCCGACGGTGCGCTGGCCGTCGGAGGCGGAGGCGGCGGCGTCGCGCTGGTTCAGCCCGGTGCGCATCGGCCGCCTCGAGGCGCGCACGCGCACGTGGGTGCCGGCGATGGTGCCGTGGCGCGCCACCGACGACGGGGAAGTCACGCGCGACGTGATCGATTGGTATGAGCGGTTTGCGCGCGGCCGCCCCGGCGTGATCGTCGTCGAGGCGACCGGCATCCGCGACGTGCCGTCGGGGCCGCTGCTGCGCGTCGGCCACGAGCGCTTCGTGCCCGGCCTGCGCCGCCTCGCGGACGCCGTGCGCGCGGCGTCGGGCGGCGAGACGCTGCTGTTCCTGCAGGTGATCGACTTCCTCGCCATCCGCCGCCGTCCCGAGCGCGAAAAGTTTTTCGGCCGCTACCTGCTGCTCGGCGAGACGCACCGCGAGGCGCTCGCGCGCATGCGCGGCGACGAGCGCTGGCTCACCGCGCCCGACGACGAGGTGCGCGCCGCGCTGGCCGCGCTCGACGACGCCGAGCTGCCCGAGGTGCTCGACGCGCGCGAGCTGGAGTCGCTCGAGCGCGGCTACCGCGAGCGCGTCACCGATCTGCACCTGCCGCACATCCGCGAGCTGCCGCGCGTGCTGCCCGATCTCTTCGCCGGCGCCGCCGAGCGCGCGTTCGCCGCCGGCTTCGACGGCGTCGAGCTGCACTACGCGCACGCGTACACCATGGCGTCGTTCCTCTCGGCGAAGAACACGCGCGACGACGGCTACGGCGGCGCGCGCGAGCAGCGCGTGCGCTTGCCGCTCGAGGTGATCGCCGCCGTGCGCCGCCGCGTCGGCGATCGCGTGGTGGGCGTGCGCTACCTCGCCGACGAGGTGATCGAGGGTGGCAACCGCGTCGACGACTCGGCGTACTTCGGCGTCGAGCTCGCGCGCGCCGGCGTCGACTACCTGTCGATCTCGACCGGCGGCAAGTTCGACGACGCCGCGCAGCCGAAGGTCGGCGAGGCCGCGTATCCGTACACCGGCCCGAGCGGCTACGAGTGCATGCCGACCGTGATCTCCGACGAGCGCGGCCCGTTCGGCCGGCACGTCCCCGACGCCGCCGCCATCCGCCGCGCGCTGGCGTCGAATGGTTTGACCATTCCCATCGTCACCGCCGGCGGCATCGGCAGCTTCGAGCAGGCCGAAGGGATCCTCCAGCGCGGCGAGGCCGACATCGTCGCCGCCGCTCGCCAGTCGCTGGCCGATCCCGACTGGTTCCTGAAGGTGCGCCGGGGCCGCGGCGCCGAGGTGCGCCGCTGCGAGTACACCAACTACTGCGAGGCGCTCGATCAGCGCCACAAGCAGGTCACGTGCAAGCTGTGGGATCGCACCGAGCTCGACGAGCCCGACGTGCGCCTCGACGTCACCGGCCGCCGCCGCCTGGTCGCGCCGCGCTGGCGCAGCGACGGCAACCGCTAATGGTTAAACCACTGACGAAATGGTTTAACCAATGACCGAATGGTTAAACCAATGACCTTCGCCCCGACGTTTCCCGAGCGCTTCAACATGGCGCGCTACTTCCTCGACGAGCGCGTCGAGGAGGGGCGCGGCGACGCCACCGCGATCATCGACGACGCCGGCCGCTACAGCTACCGCGACGTGCAGGCGCTGGCCAACCGCGTCGGCGGCGCGCTGCGGGCGCGCGGCGTCGGCCCCGAGGACCGCGTGCTGATCGGCCTCGGCGACGGCGTCGAGTTCGCCGCCGCCTTCTTCGGCGTGCTCAAGATCGGCGCGGTGGTCACCATGGTGAACCCCGAGCTGCCCGACGCCGACTACCGCTACTACCTCGACTACACGCGCGCGCGCGCCTTCATCGCCGAGCGCGCGCTGGCCGATCGCATCCGCCCGCAGATCGAGTCGAGCCCGCTCTTGCGCGCGCTCATCACCGTCGGCGGCGACGGCGGCGGCGGCGAGCGCTGGGAAGACTCCGTCGGCCGCGAGCCGCCCGAGCTCGAAAACTGGGACACCTCGAAAGACGATCCGTCGGTGTGGCTGTTCACCTCCGGCTCGACGGGAAAACCGAAAGCGGCGGTGCATCTGCACCACGACTTCCCCTACAACACCGAGTGCTACGCCAAGCAGGTGCTCGCGCTCGGCGCGGGCGATCGCACGCTCGGCGTGCCCAAGCTGTTCTTCGGCTACGCGACCGGCACCGACCTGATGTTCCCGTTCGCCGTCGGCGCCACCGCGATCCTCTTCCGCGACAAGGCCACGCCCGAGGGGCTGTTCGACCTCATCGAGCGCCACCGCCCGACGGTGCTGACCAGCGTGCCGACGATGATCAACAAGATGGTGCAGGCCGGCGGCCCCGCGTCGCTGGCGCCGCTGCGCTGCTGCATCTCCGCCGGCGAGGCGCTGCCCGAGGAGCTGTACCGCCGCTGGATGCAGCGGTGGAACGTCGAGATCCTCGACGGCATCGGCTCGGCCGAGCTGTTCCACATCTACATCTCCAACCGCTTCGGCGAGGTCAAGGCCGGCTCGCTCGGCCGCCTGGTCCCCGGCTACGAGGCGCGCGTCGTCGGCGCCGACGGCCGCGACGTCCCCGACGGCGAGATCGGCACGCTGTGGGTCAAGGGCGACTCGGCCGCGCTCTGCTACTGGCAGGCGCACGAAAAATCCAAAGAGGTGCTGCGCGGCGACTGGGTGGTGTCGGGCGACCTGTTCCGCCGCGACGAGGCCGGCTACTTCTATTACGCGGGGCGCGCCGACGACATGCTCAAGGTCGGCGGAATCTTCGTCGCGCCGACGGAGGTCGAGGCGTGTCTCGCGCGCCATCCCAACGTGCACGAGGTGGCGGTGGTCGGCTTCGAGGACGAGGACGGATTGGTCAAACCATTGGCCTTCGTGGTGGCGCGCGACGCGCAGCCGTCGGAGGCGCTGGCGCAGTCGATCGTCGAGCACGCCAAGCGCGAGCTGGCGCGCTACAAGGCGCCGCACCGCGTGGAGTTCGTCGCCGAGCTGCCGCGCTCGGACCGCGGAAAAATTTTGCGCCGCGAGCTGCGCAAATGAGCGAGCTGCGCAAATGAGCGAGCTGCGCAAAATGAGCGACACGAGCGCCGCGTCGGGCGCGCCCGCGGTCGTCATCCGCGCAGCGACGGGCGACGACGCGCCGGCGATCGTCGCCATCGCGCGCGAGGTGGTCGCCGACGGCACGACCTACCTGTTCCGCCCCGACACCACCGACGACGAGCTGCGCGCCTTCTGGCTCTCGCCGCAGGTGAGCACGTTCGTCGCCACCGTCGGCGGCGAGGTGGCCGGCTGCTACGGAGTGCGCGCCAACTACCCCGGCCGCGCGTCGCACGTCGCCAACGCGGCGTACATCGTGGCGGCGCGCTTCGCCGGCCGCGGCGTCGGCCACGCCATGGGACGCCACTCGCTCGACGAGGCGCGCTCGCGCGGCTTTCGCGCCATGCAGTTCAACTTCGTGGTGTCGACCAACGCCCCGGCGATCGCGCTGTGGAAGAAGCTCGGCTTCGAGATCGCCGGCACCTTGCGCGGCGCCTTCGATCATCCGAAGCTCGGCTTCGTCGACGCGCACGTGATGTACCGATCGCTATGAAACGCCTCGCCGACCTGACCTGGACCGAAGCCGCCGCCGAGCGCGCGCGCGATCCGATCGTGCTCGTGCCCATCGGCTCGACGGAGGCGCACGGCCCGCACCTGCCGCTCGCCACCGACGCCATCCTCTCGGACGAGCTGGCGCGCCGCGCCGCGCTCGCGCTCGAGGCGAACGGCGCCGCGGTGCTGATCGCGCCGACGCTCTCGTACGCCATCACCGACTACGCCTGCGAGTTCGCCGGCACCATCTCGCTAAAGCCCGAGACCGCCACCGCGCTGGTCGCCGACGTCTGCGCCGCGCTCATTGGTCAAGGTTTTGCGCGCGTGTGCCTGGTGAACAGCCACCTCGAGCCGGCGCACGTCGCGTCGCTGCGCGAGGCGTGCGCGCGCGCCGAGCAGCGCACCGGCCGGCGCGTGGCGTTCCCCGATCAGACCGATCGCCGCTGGGCGCGCACGCTCACCGACGAGTACAAACGCGGCGCGTGCCACGCCGGCAGCTACGAGACGTCGCTGGTGCTGGCGGCGCGTCCCGAGCTCGTGCGCGATCAGGTGCGCGCCGGCCTCGCGCCGCTGCCGATCGATCTCGCCAAGGCGATGAAGGCCGGCGTGCGCACCTTCGTCGAGGCCGGCGCCGCGCAGGCCTACTTCGGCGATCCCGCCGCCGCCACCGTCGAGGAGGGCGACGCCATCTACGCGCTGCTGGTGACGATGATCGTCGAGACCGTGCGCGAGACCTGGCCGCCGGGCAATGGTTAAACCAATCGCGTAATGGTTTAACCAATCCGTTTTCAGGCGAAGTAGCGGCGCTCCTCGGCGAGCAGGTGTTGGCCGGTGCGCGTGGCGAGCGCCATGATGGTGATCTGCGGATTGACGCCGATCGGCCCGGGGAACACGCTGGCGTCGGCGATGAACAGCCCGGGCACGTCCCAGCTCGCGCCGTTCGGGTCCACCACCGACGAGCGTTTGTCGACGCCCATGCGGCAGGTGCCCATCGCGTGCACCGTCAGGCACTCGACCTCGCTCTTGGGAATCGGCCCGGCGTAGAGCTTGCGGATCTGATCGGGCGAGTCGATCTCGACGAGGTTGTCGAACGGCAGGAGCACCTTGCGCGCGCCCGACGCGAACAGGATCTCGGCGGTGAGCGCGACGCCGCGGATCAAGTTGGCGAAGTCGCGATCGTTCACGTCGTAGCGCATCTTGGCCTCGCCGAACACGTCGAGCCCGACGCGCCCGGCGCCGGTGTCCTCGACCAGGCAGCCGGCGGCGAGCATGCGGTTGTAGTCGCGCATCACCTCGAGCGAGCGCGCGCCGAAGTAGGGCAGCGACATGGCGATCAGCCCGGGCGGCACCATCGACGTGGTGATCATGATTCCCTCGTCGAGGAACTCGCGGATCTGGTTGCCCTGGATGACCCCCTTCCACGCGTGGATGTCGCGATCGAAGACGCCGATCACCTTCGAGTTCGGGTGGCACAAAAAGTTGCGCCCGACTTGATCGGACGAGTTGGCCAGGCGGTTGCGCAGGAGCAGCGCCGGCGTCTGCACCGCGCCGCACGCGAGCACGACCACCTTCGCGCGCACGGTGAGCCGCGGCCCGCGCCGACCGCTCTCGGGATCGCGGAAGCGCGCGGTCACGCCGGTGGCGCGCTGCCCGTCGGTGGTGATGGTCTCGACGCGGCAGCCCGAGTACAGCCGGCCGCCGCGCGCCAGCAGCCGCGGCACGTACGTCACCAGCACCGATTGCTTGGCGTCCGTCGGGCAGCCGAACGCGCAGTTGTTGCTGCCGGCGCAGTGCTTCTGGTTGCGCATGGCCGGGGTCCACTTGTAGCCGAGCCGATCGGCGCCGCGCTTCATCAGCTCGGCGTCCTCGCCGATCGACTCGGGATCCTGCGGCCGCACGCTCACGCGCTCCTCGACCTTGGCGAAGAACGGATCGAGCGCCTCAGTGGTCAAACCATTGAGCCCGTGCTCCCACACCCAGCGCTTGAGCACCTTGTCCGGCGTGCGCCAGCTCAGGCCGCCGTTGATCACCGTCGAGCCGCCGACGCAGCGGCCCTCCGAGAAGATGATGTTGGGCGTCCCGCGGATCACCGCCGTGCCGGCGTTGCGGTACAGCTTCTTGATCATCGTCGGCGCATCGAGACCGAAGTCGCGCGACGTGTAGTGGCCGCCCTCCTCGAGGACGATCACCGAGCGGCCGCCCTCGGCGAGCTCGGCGGCGATCGCGCCGCCCCCGGCGCCGGAGCCGACCACCACCACGTCGGCGTCGGCCTCGAGATCGGCGCCGCCCTCGACGTCAGTGAAGCTCGTGACCATGGCGCGAAAGCCTCTCCGCTTTGACCAGCGCCACGTGCTCCTCGACGGTGTAGCCGAGGTACGCGGTGACGCGCGGGTCCGAGTAGTACTTGATGAGGACCAGACCTTTGACCGCCTTGATCAGATCGCGGCGCAGGCGCCAGCCGGCGTCGACCCACGACTGCACGTAGCGCAGGCGCCGCGCCGCGGACATGGCGGAGAACGGCACCAGCGACGGGCCGAGCACGAACGCGCCCAGCTCGAGCATCATCAGCCCGACGGGGAACAGCACGCGCAGGAGGCGCGGCATGTGGCGCACGTAGTCGTCGACGAACTCGACGATCTCCTCGGTGTCGACGGTGGGCGCGCCGTCGCCGAATGGTTTGACCACCTCCGCGAGCGCGCGCACCACGCGGCGCGACCAGCGCCCGAGCGTGCGCGGCCGCGGCGCCGCCGGCGCGCGATCGATGGTCGCGTCGGGCGTTGCGTCGGGCGTCGTCTCGGGAGTCGCGGAGGTCGTCACCGGCGGGCTCCGCGCGCTTTTCCGCGCGCCCGCTCGCGCTCGGCCACCGCCGCCTCGGGGCGCAACAGCTGCACCAGCGCCATGCCGCGCTCCTCGAACACGTGGCGCATCTCCTCGCGCGCGCGCTCGGGCCGCTTCTCCGCGAGCCACTTGAGCACGCGCTTGAGCCCGTCGAGGTACGCGTCGTCGTGCTGCCACAAGCTGGGGAACCGCTCGCCCAGCTCGACGAAGATGCGCGCGAACGTGTTGAACACCCAGACGGTGACCAGGCTGTGCGACGCGATCACGAAGCGGCGGTAGACCTCGATGTCGCGCGCGACGAACTCGCCGCCGCGCGCCTCCTCGAGCGCCAGGATCGCCTCCTCGACCGCCTCGAGATCGTCGCGCGTCGCGTGCACGGTGGCGCGTAGCAGCACCTCGTCGAGCAGCCGCTCGCGCAGGTTGAGCAGCGTCAGCACCGCCTCGAACCGCTCGTCGGCCGGCGTCTCCTCGGCGAGAAACGACGGCAGGAGGTTGATCTCGGCGGTCGAGCGCCAGTCGAGCACGATGGTGCCGTCGCCCTGCCGCGCGCGCACCAGGTTCTCCGACTCGAGCGTGCGCAGCGCCTCGCGCAGCGTGTTGCGGTTGGTGCCGAGCCGCTCGGCCAGCTCGCGCTCGGGCGGCAGCCGCGTGCCGGGACGGTAGCGGCCGAGCAGGAGGTCGCGGCGCAGTCGGACGACGGCGGGCTCGCCTCGGCTGCGGCGGGCGGACGGCGGGGCGATTTGGATTGGTTTAACCATTTGCGCAATGGTTTAACCATTCCGTTTTCGCCGGTCAAGACGCGCGTGGCTCAAAAAATGTTGAGACGGCGCGGCGCGGCGGCGGCGGGCTATGATGCGCGGCGTGGAGCCCGAGCCGCCGCTGTTCAGCGCGTTTCCCCACCTGCGCGGGCGCGTGCCGTGGATGCCGCTCGGCCGATTTCCGACGCGCGTCGAGCGGGTGGCGGGCCTCGTGCCCGACGGCGTCGAGCTGTGGATCAAGCGCGACGACGAGAGCGGCGTCGAGTACGGCGGCAACAAGGTGCGCAAGCTGGAGTTCCTGCTCGCCGAGGCGCGCGCGCGCGGCGCCAGGCGGCTGTGCACGCTCGGCGGCATCGGGTCGCACCACGTGCTGGCGACGGCGATCTACGGCGCGCGCGCCGGGTTCGAGGTGGAGGCGGTGGTGTTTCCGCAGCCGGTCACCGAGCACGTGCGCGAGCAGCTGCGCGCCGACCTGGCGGCGGGCGCCCTCCTGACGCCGACGCGCGGCTACCTCGGCGTGCCGCTGGCGGTGTGGCGCGGCAAGCGCAAGCCGGAGACGATGTGGATCGCGCCCGGCGGCTCGTCGGTCACCGGCACGCTCGGCTACGTCAGCGCCGGGCTGGAGCTGCGGGCGCAGATCGAGTGCGGCAATTTGCCGCAGCCCGACGTCATCTACGTCGCGCTCGGATCGTGCGGCACGGCGGCCGGCCTGGCGGTGGCGCTGGCCGGCCTGACGCCGGCTGTGGAGGTGGTGGCGGTGCGCGTGGTCGATCGCCTGGTGGCGAACGCGGGCAAGACGCGGCGGCTGGCGCGCGACACGCACGCGCTCGTCGCGCCGGGCGTGAAGTGGCGCGGCGGGAGCCTGGGGCTGCGCGTCGAGCACGGCTTCTTCGGCGGCCGGTACGGGCGCGCGACCGACGCGTCGGAGGCGGCGGTGCGCGAAGCCGCGCGCGCGGGGCTGCGGCTCGAGACCACGTACACCGGCAAGGCGATGGCGGCGCTGCTCGCCGACGCGCGCGCCGGGCGCCTCGACGGCAAACGCGTGCTCTTCTGGCACACGTACAACGGCGTCGATCTCGCGCCGCTGATCGCGCGCGCCGGCGAGCGCGCCGAAGCGGGCGGGCGCCTGCCTCCGCTGGTGGCGCGTCATCTCGCGCCCGGGGCGCTATGATAGCCGCATGAAGTTCGGCGACCTCACGCTCACCCTGGTCAACGGCGGCAACTTCCGGCTCGACGGCGGCGCGATGCACGGCGTGGTGCCGAAGACCATCTGGAGCCGCATGGTCTCGTGCGACGCCGAGAACCGCGTCGAGTACGCGACCAACTGCCTGCTCGTCGAGGGGCGCGGCCGCCGCGTGCTGATCGAGACCGGCAACGGCGACAAGTTCCCGGCCAAGGAGCGCGAGATCTACGGCATCGATCACGATCAGAGCGCGGAGAAGAACCTGCGCGCGCTCGGCGTCGAGCCGGAGTCGATCGACTTCGTGGTGATGACCCACCTGCACTTCGATCACTCGGGCGGCACCACGCGCCGCACGCCGTCGGGCGGCTTTGCGCCGGTGTTCGCGCGCGCGCGCCACGTCATCCAGCGCGGCGAGTACCACGACGCCACCCACCCGCACGAGCGCAACCGCGCCAGCTATCTGAAGGAGAACTTTGCGCCGCTCGACGAGGCCGGGCTGCTCCAGCTCGTCGACGGCGAGACCGCGATCGCGCCGGGCGTGCGCGTGGTGCCGACGCCGGGCCACACCGCGCATCACCAGTCGGTGCTCGTCGACGACGGCGCCGGCCACAAGCTCTTGTTCCTCGGCGACGTGGTGCCGACGGCGCTGCACGTGCGGCTGCCGTTCATCATGGCCTACGATCTCGACGTCGTCGGCACGCTCGAGTCCAAGCGGCGCATCCTTCAGCGCGCGGCCGACGAGCGCTGGCTCTTGGTGTTCGGCCACGACCTGGAGACGCGTGCCGGCTACCTCGGCCCGGACGCGCGCGGCCAGCTCATCATCACCGAGCCCGTGGCGATTGGTTAAACCAATCGAGCAATGGTTTAACCAATCCGGATTGGTTTGACCATTGGCTCAGCTGGCGAGGATCGGCAGGATCTCGGGGAAGGCCGCGATCAAGTAGTCGGGCGCGAGCGGGCGCAGGCCGTCCGCGCCGGTGACGCCCCAGCCGACGCCGCACGTCTTCATCCCGGCGGCGCGGCCGGCCAGCACGTCGCGCGCGGTGTCGCCGATCATCAGGCCGCGCTCGGGCGCGCGCTCGACGGTGCGCGCCGCCAGCAGCAGCAGATCGGGCGCCGGCTTGTGCGGAATGCCGTCGGTGCCGAGCACCACGTCGAAGTAGCGCTCGAGCCCGAGGCCGGCGACCACGCGGCGCGCGGTGTCGGTGCGCTTGGTGGTGGCGACGGCGGTGCGCAGGCCGCGCGCGCGCAGCGGGCCGAGCGCCTCGAGCGTCTCGACGACGCCGGCGAACGGCCGCGTCAGCTCGAGCAGGTGCGCGTGGTAGTAGCGGCGGTACGCGTCGATGAAGCGGCGGCGCGACTCGCCGTCGCTCGCCGGGTGCGGCGCCGGCCGCGCGAGCGCGAAGAACTCCTCGAGCGGCAGCCCCAGCCCCGCGGCGCCCAGCGCGCGCTCGTCGCGCTCCGCGTCCGCGGGCGGCACCTCCTCGAGCGCGCGCACCAGCGCCGCGCGGATGTCGGCGTGCGAATCGACCAGCGTGCCGTCGAGATCGAAGCAGGCGAGCGCGAACTTCACCGCCCGCGGCTCACTCGACGAAGACGAGGATCACGGTGATGTTGTCCTTGCCGCCGCGTCCGATGGCCAATTGAATGAAGCGATGCGGGGCGAGCTTCTCGTCGCCGTCGGTCATGATGTGCTCGAGCTCGCCGTCTTGCAGGTAGCCGTGCAGCCCGTCGGAGCAGAGCAGGTAGCGGTCGCCGGCACGCACGTCGAGCTCGCGCGTGTCGACCTCGACGTAATCGCGGTGCCCGACGGCGCGCGTGATCACGTTCTTGCCCTTCATGGTGCGCGCTTCCTGCTCGCTGATCATCCCCTGCTTGAGCTTGTAGTTGACCAGCGTGTGATCTTCGGTGAGCTGCGCGCCGAGGCCTTCGCGCAATCTATAGATGCGCGAATCGCCGACCTGCGCGGTGAAGCCGCGATCGCCGACCACCAGCAGCGCCGAGATGGTGGTCGACATGCCCTTCTGCTCGGGATCCATCTCGGCCAGGCCGAACACCATGTAGCACGCGCTCTGCACCGCGCTCTCGAGCACGCGCCGCACCTTCTGCCGCCCGTCGGCGGTCGGGTTCGCGCGCAGCTCGTCGATGGCCGCGCGCTCCTGGCGCACGTAGCTGCAGATCTGATCGGTCGCCTCTTCGCTCGCGACCTCGCCCTTGGCGTGGCCGCCGACGCCGTCGGCCACGACGTACAGCCCGAGCTCGTCGTCGCGAAGGAACGCGTCCTCGTTGAGCTTACGCCGGAGCCCGGGATCGGTTAAACCAATCGAGCGCGTAAGCGGCACTTCGCCCAACGTACCGCGTCTCGACGGCGACGCGCAAGGCGCTGCCGCGTCCGCCGCGCGCCCCGGCGGTTCCGCTTGACTTCGATCGGGGCGGACGTAGAGTTAATCCATTCAGCCCAGCGCCGCCGCGGCGCGGTCTGCCCGGCCCCGAGAGAAAAAAAAT
>DASREC010000306.1:0-6591 GCA_035652295.1 Polyangia bacterium | reverse complement strand
AAGACAAGCGCTACGTCTGGCACCCCTTCACGCAGATGCGCGACTGGAACGCCGCCGCCCCGCTGATCATCGAGCGCGCCGACGGCAACGAGCTGATCGACGTCGACGGCCGCCGCTACCTCGACGGCATCTCGTCGCTGTGGGTGACGCTGCACGGCCATCGCCGCCGCGAGCTCGACGACGCCGTGCGCGCGCAGCTCGATCGCGTCGCCCACTCGACGCTGCTCGGCCTGTCGAACGTCCCGTCGATCGAGCTGGCCGAACGCCTGGTCGCCGTCGCGCCGCGCGGCCTGGCGAAAGTCTTCTACTCCGACTCCGGCTCCACCGCCGTCGAGGTCGCGCTCAAGATCGCCTTCCAGTATCAGCGCCTGCGCGGCCGCCCTGAGAAGGGCAAGTTCCTCGCGCTCACCGAGGCGTATCACGGCGACACCATCGGCGCCGTCTCCGTCGGTGGCATCGATCTGTTCCACGAGATCTTCCACCCGCTCCTGTTCCACACGCTGCGCATCCCGCCGACGCTCGACGCGCTCGAGCGCGCGCTCGCCGAGCACGCCGGCGAATTGGCCGCGCTGGTCGTCGAGCCGCTGGTGCAGGGCGCGGCCGGCATGCTGCTCCAACCTCCCGGTTTCCTGCGCGGCGCCCGCGAGCTGTGCACGCGCCACGACGTGCTGCTCGTCTGCGACGAGGTGGCCACCGGCTTCGGCCGCACGGGAACCCTGTTCGCCTGCGAGCAGGAGTCGGTCTCGCCCGACCTGATGTGCCTCGCCAAAGGCATCTCGGGCGGCTACCTCCCGCTCGCCGCCACGCTCGCCACCGACGAGATCTACGCCGCGTTCCTCGGCGAGCATCGCGACAAGCGCACCTTCTTCCACGGCCACACGTACACGGGCAACCCGCTCGCGTGCGCCGCCGGCCTCGCGTCGCTCGAGATCTTCGCGCGCGATCGCGTGCTGGAAAAATTGCCGGCGAAGATCTCGCGCCTCGCCGCGCGCCTCGACGAGAAGCTCGCGCTGCTCTCGCACGTGCTGGAGATTCGCCGTCGAGGATTGATGGTCGGCGTCGAGCTGACGCGCGATCGCGTCAACCGCGAGCCGTACGCGTTCGAGGAGGCGATCGGCGCGCGCGTGTGCATGGCGCTGCGCCGCCACGGCGTGATCCTGCGCCCGCTCGGCCCGGTGATCGTGATGATGCCGCCGCTCGCCATCACCGACGGTGAAATCGATCGCATGGTGGACGCGACGCGCGAGGCGATCATCGAGGTGTGCGGCGCGTGAAGCGGGTCTTCGTCACCGGCACCGACACCGGCGTCGGCAAGACCACGGTCGCGTGCGCGCTGCTCGCCGCGTTCGCGCGCCGCGGCCGCGTGGTCGCCGCGATGAAGCCGTGCGAGACCGGCGGCGGCGACGACGCGCAAAATCTCGCGGCCGCCACCGGGCGCGCGCTCGACGGCGCATTGGTGTGCCCGTATCGCTTCCCGCTGCCCGCGTCGCCCGAGGTCGCCGCCGCCGAAGCCGGCGCCACCGTCGAGCTCGCGCCCATCCGCGACGCGTTCGCGCGTCTCACGTGCGACGCCGAGCTGGCGCTGGTCGAGGGCGCCGGCGGCCTCCTGGTCCCGCTCGGCGGCGGCCGCAACATGGCCGATCTCGCCGCCGCGCTCGAGCTGCCGCTCCTCATCGTCGCGCGCGCGTCGCTCGGCACCGTCAACCACACGCTGCTCACCGTCGAGGCCGCGCGCCGCCGCAACCTGCGCGTCGCCGGCGTGATCCTCTCGCGCGCCGCCGACACCGCCGGCCCCGACGAGCCGTCCAACCCGCTCGCGATCGCCCGCCACGGCGACGTGCGCGTCTTCGGCACCCTCCCCCGCTGTACTAATACACGCGACTTCCCGTCGCTGGCCGCGCTCGCCGAAAATCACCTCGACCTGGACGCGCTCTGGTCCGCGCTCTAGCCGCCCGCGCACTTCGCGCCGCCCGGTAACCGCCCGCGATACAGCCGCCGCGCCCGGTAACCGCGCCGGTCATCCCAGCTCCGCAAAGTCCGCTCGCTTGGCCGCATTTCCCGCGGCCCCGTTCCTGCTCTACGCCGCCGCATGCAACTCCAATCGGTGCTCCAGACCATCGAGCGCGATCGCACCCCGAGCTACCTGGCGGCGCCCTACCCGTGCCGCCTCGACGAGCAGCTGGCGACGCTCATCCTGATCCACCGCCTCTCCGACGAGCCGTCGCGCGTGGCGCTGCGCCGCTCGCTCGGCCCGCAGCACGCGCAGCGCCTGCTCCGCTACGCCGAGCGGCTGCTGGTGCTGTCGCTGCGCAAGCGCGATCCCGCGCTGCTGTTCGAAGCCGCGATGGCGCTGGTGCTGGAAGATCTCGACGCCGACGTGCGCAAGACCGTGGCGCTGCTCGACGACCTGACGCGCGCGTGCGCCGAGCTCGCCGTCGACAAAACCGAGCTGCTCGAACGCGCCGCGCGCTTCGCCTCGCCACGCGCCGCCGAGCTGCTCGAGGCTTTTGCGCGCAGTGACCGGTGAATGTTACCGTCGAGGCGATGGACCGCAAACGCCCGTCGCCCGACGTGGATCCCAACCCGTTCACCGAGCCGTCGACCACGCTCCCCGTCGAGGGCCAGGCGCCGCCGACCGGCCAGGTGCGGAAATTCCGCCTCAGCGTCGTCGACGGCCAGGCCGCGTCGCGCGTCTGCGAATCGAACGGCGACCGCTGCTCGATCGGTTCGCACGAGATGAACGATCTGCGCCTCGAGGACGCCACCGTCTCGCGCTTCCACTGCGAAGTGAAGATGGAGCCGTCGGGCGCGCGCGTGCGCGATCTCGACAGCCGCAACGGCACGATCGTCGACGGCGTGACCGTCTTCGACGCGCTCCTGCGCGACGGCAGCCTGTTGCGCCTCGGCCGCGCGACCGTGCGCTTCGAATTGGGCGGCGGCTCCAACCGCCTGCCGGTTTCGCAGCGCTCGTCGTTCGGCTCGATGGTCGGCCGCTCGGTGGCGATGCGCACCAGCTTCGCGCTGATGGAGCGCGCCGCCGAGACCGACTTCACCGTGCTGCTCGAGGGCGAGACCGGCACCGGCAAGGGCGAAGCCGCCGAGGCGATCCACGCCGCCAGCGCACGCCGCGCGCAGCCGATGCTGGTCGTCGACTGCGGCGCGATTCCCGAAAATCTCCTCGAGAGCGAGCTGTTCGGCCACGAAAAAGGCGCCTTCACCGGCGCCGAGACGCGGCGCATCGGCGCGTTCGAGGAGGCGTCCGGCGGCACCATCTTCCTCGACGAGATCGGCGAGCTGTCGCCCGATCTGCAGCCGAAGCTTTTGCGCGTGCTCGAGAACCGCGAGATCCGCCGCGTCGGCACCAACACCTACCGCCCCGTCGACGTGCGCGTGATCGCGGCGACCAACCGCGACCTGCGCGCCGAGGTCAACGCCGGCCGCTTCCGCCCCGATCTGTTCTTCCGCCTGGCGGTGGTCAAGATCCCGTTGCCGTCGCTGCGCCAGCGTCCCGAAGATCTGCCGGTGCTGGTCGAGCGCCTCCTGCACCGCATCGGCGCCGACGAGGCGGCGTGCGCGCCGCTACGCGATCCCGCGTTCCTCGCCGGCCTGTCGCGCGCGGCGTGGCCGGGGAACGTGCGCGAGCTGCGCAACTACCTCGAGCAGTGTCTCGTGTTCCGTGACTCGCCCGCGCCGGCCGAGGCGCCGCCCGCCGCCGGCGCGTTCCACGTCGACGCCGAGCTGCCCTACGCCGAAGCGCGGCGCCGCGCGCTCGATCAGTTCGAGGCGCTGTACCTGGAAGCGCTGCTGCAAAAGCACGACGGAAAGGTGACGCAAGCGGCGCAGGCTGCGGACATCACTCGCGTGCACTTATACCGCCTCTTAAGGCGGCACGGAATCAAGCCCTAAAAGCCTCCGCTTAGCGCCAGCCCAAGCCCGTTCGGAACCAGCGATAAACGATCGCGCCTGGCTTTGCGCGCCACCAGCGCGAAGCGCACCACGCCGCCCGCGATCACCGCCGCGCCGATCGAGAACACCGCGATGTCGGCCTGGAGCCGCGTGGCCGCGCTGCGCGCGTCGTCGTACTTCTGCGCGGTGTGCCCGGCGGCGCTGCCGTCGTACGCGCTGTAGCGCGGATACGTCACGCCGAAGTCGATGATCCCGACGGTGAACGCGAACGCGCCCACGGTCGTGATCGCCCAGCCGAGCCAGTCGCGATACCACGCGCGCGGCCGCACCAGCCGCGTGAGCGCGTTCGCGTCCGGCGCTTGCGGCGAAATCGGCGCGAGGCGCGGCTCCTCGGCCCGGGGCCGCGGCGGATACGGCGGCTCCTCCGGCAGCGGCGGATTCTGCACGTCGCTTTGCGGCCGATTTTGCGCCCCCGTTTGCCCGCCGTTTTGCCCGTCATTTTGCGGATTCGTTTGCGGTGAATTTTGCAAACTCGTTTGCGGCGGATTTTGCGGTCCCGTTTGCCCGCCGTTTTGCCCGTTCGTTTGCCGGTCGTTTTGCGGATTCGTTTGCGGCGGATTTTGCGAATTCGTTTGCGGCGGCGGCGGCACCACCTCCGGCTGCGGCACCGGCGCCGGCCGCGCCGCCAGCTCCTTCTCCAGCTCCGCGATCGCCCGCTCCACCTCTTTCTTCTCCGCCGCCCCCGGATTCACCTGCAGGTAGCGCCGAAACATCTCCAGCGCCTTTTCCGGATGCCCTGCGCGCCGCGCCGAGTGCGCCACGTTGTAGAGGAACAGCGGCAGCGGCTTGAGCCGATACCCCTCCTCGAACTCGCCCATCGCCGCCTCGAACTCGCCGAGGTTGAAGTGCGCCCGCCCGAGGTCGAAGTGCGCCTTCGAGCGGCGCGTCCGCTCCGACGACGACAAGCTCGCCGGATCCTCGGCGCGCGCCGCGCCGGCGACGAGCAGCAGCACCAACAGCCATCCCCACCTGCGCAGCCGCATTCGAGCCATCGACTATAGCATGCTAAAATTCACGCGAATGCCCGCGTCCGCGGCTCCTCCGCAAGCGACCCGCTTCGGCCGCTATCGGCTGCTCGAGCAGCTCGGCGCCGGCGGCATGGCCGTGGTCCACCGCGCGATCGTCGACGGGCCGGAGGGTTTTCAGCGCACGGTCGTGGTCAAGCGCATCCTCCCCGAGCTGTCGAAGAACCCCAAGTTCGTGAAGATGTTCCTCGCCGAGGCGCGCCTGTGCGCCCTGCTCCACCACCCGACGATCGTGCAGGTCAACGATCTCGGCGAGGTCGACGGCGACTATTTCCTCGCCATGGAGTTCGTCGACGGCGTCGATCTCTCGTCGCTGTTGCGCCACGCGTTCGATCTGCGCCGCCCGATGCCGCCCGGCGTCGCCTGCTACATCGCCGCCGAGATCGCCTCCGCGCTCGCCTACGCGCACGCGCTCACCGACGACGCCGGCCGCCCGCTCGCGATCGTGCACCGCGACGTGAGCCCCTCGAACATCCGCGTCACGCCGCTCGGCGGGCTCAAGCTGCTCGACTTCGGCATCGCGCGCGCCGCCGGCCACCTGCGCGACGAGCGCACGCTCACCGGCACGCTCAAAGGCAAGATCAGCTACATGTCCCCCGAGCAGGCCGACGGGCAGCCGGTGGATCGCCGCACCGACGTGTTCGCGCTCGGGATCGTCTTGTACGAGTGCTTGACCCTCGAGCGGCTGTTCCGCGGCGAGGACGACTTCGAGACGCTGCGCCTGGTGCGCGAGGCCAAGGTCTGGCCGCCGTCGTCGGTGCGGCCGGATCTCGACGCCGACGTCGACGCGGTGGTGGCGCGCATGCTGGCGCGCACGCCCGAGGCGCGCTACCAGAGCTGCGACGAGGTGGCGCAGGCGCTCGAGCCGATCGTGCGGCGCCTCGACGGCGACGCGGCCGCGCTCCGACGCTACCTGCAGGAGCTGGGGCCGATCGCCGCGCGCGCCGAGCCGCCGTCGCAGGCGACCACGCCGGCGAAGGCGAGCGCCACGCCGCGCACGGTGACGCGCTCGAGCGGCGAGCTGCGCCCGTCGGGCGCGCCGGGCGAACGCGGCTGGCTGTGGCCGGTGCTCGCCGCGCTGGTGATGGCCGGCGGTCTCGGCGGCGTCTTCGCGCTCAGCCGCACGCCGCCCGCCGAAAAAGCGCCGCCCGAAAAATCCTCCGCGCCGCCCGAAAAATTCGCGTCGAAAGAGCCGCCCGCTCCGCCGCGCGCCGCCGAGAAAGTCGATCCGCCCGCGGCGAAGACCATCCAGCTCTCGATCGCCGGCCCCACCGGCGCCGAAGTATTCCTCGACGGCAAATCGATCGGCAAATTGCCGCTCGACACGCCGCTCGAGCCCGCGCCACACGCCCGCACGCTGCTCGTCAAGCGCGCCGGCTACGACCCCTGGACCGCCACCTTCGACGGCGCCCGCGACCAACACCTCGACGCGAAGCTCCACAAGCGCGCGGCGAAGTCGACCGAAGTCATCAAAGATCCCTTCGGCAAATAGTCTCTACAGCCAACCGCAGGCGGCGTAAACGATGAAAACGACGTATTCGCACGCGATCTGCAAAAGCGAGTCGCCGCCGTCGCTGACGGGGAGCGACTCAACGGCGAC
>DASREC010000305.1:0-11593 GCA_035652295.1 Polyangia bacterium | reverse complement strand
ATCAGGTTGTCGGCCATGCGGGTGAACTGGATGTGGCCGCCGTGGATCTTGAGCGTGATCGGATCCGAGCCGGCGACGAGCGGCAGCTGGACGTTGACCACCACCTCGGTCGCGTCGGTGGCGCTGACCGGCGAGTTGGAGTTGTAGAAGCCGTTCGAGATGACGCCCTTGAAGCTGCCGCCGCCGATCGCGGTGTTGATCGTGAACATGTCGGAGCCGTCGAACTTGGGCGGGATGGTCTTGCCCATCGCGTCCTTGGCCGCGACGCCGACGGAGACGGTGACCTGGCCGCAGGTCGAGTTGGTCAGATCGGACGCGGTCTCGTCGAGCAGCAGCACTACGCCGCCGGCGGTGATCGAGTCGTTGACGCCCATCTGGGTGTCGAGGTTCTGCGCGGTGAGCGCGCCGATGATGTTGCCGAGCTGATTGTCGAGCTTGCCGTCGCCGTTGAGATCCATCGCGTACATGGATTTTTCCTGCGGGACCGTGAGCGCGTTGGCTACGTCCTTTCCTTCGGCGCCGGACGTGAGCGTCATGCAGCCGGAGCTGCCACCGCCCGAGTCACCACAGCCGGCCATGAGAGCAGCAGCGCAGATCAAGCTACCAATCATGCTTCGCTTCATCGGACCCCTCTCTGTTACAGGTTTTAGAGACGGAGGAATGCGGGCCGGAGGATAACCAGTTTCGCTTGTCACTTGCAAGCGCGTGCGTCACGCGTCGATTGACTTGCCGCGCGCCGCCCACTACGCTTGCGGACGCGCCTGCATGGACTTTTCCTCGTCGCTGCCAGATGGTTTCACCTGGGCCGGATCGCTGGGTGAGACCGACATCCGCTCGCTGTACGCCGCCTGCCACTCGCTGCGCTTCTCCGGGCGGCTCGAGCTGCGCGACGGCGCGCAGCAGGCGGAGGTGAAGTTCGTCGGCGGCGAGCCGGTGGAGATCGACGGCGGCGACACGCAGCGCATCGCGTTGTGGAGCCGCGGCACGTTTCGCGCGGTGCAGTCGCTGCCCAACCTCGACGGCGAATTGACCTCGGGGCGCGAGTTCGAGGGATCGCTGGCGGTGACCAAGCCGTCGGCGCTGTGGGCGTGGATCGGGCAGTACCGGCTGACGTGCGAGATCGACATCGAGCGGCCCGGCTCGCGCGCGGTGGTGACGTTCTCGAACGGCCACGCCGAGGGCGCGCAGGTCAACGGGCAGCCGGAGCTGGCGGCGCTGGCGCGCGTGTCGTCGTGGACCGACGGCAGCTTTCGCGTGCGCCTCAAGCCGCTGTTCGCCGAGGGCGTGATCCCGCACGCGCCGCCGATGCCCGACTCGAACCCGCCGATCGATCTCTCGCACGGCGCGCGGCAGTTCGACGTGTCGCGATCGATCCCGATGGACCTCAAGAGCAAGCCGCCGACGCCGACGCCGACGCCGTGGCCGAATCCGGGCGCGCGGCCGGCGACGGCGGAGGACGGGCGGCCGCAGGCGCGCGATCGCTCGGGCACGCAGCCGCTCGAGCGCGAGACGCTCACCGACGACGACGTGGCGCTACTGCTCAAGCCGCGCAAGCCGTCGTCGCTCGGGTTGTGGATCGCGTGCTTGATCATGCTGGTGCTCGCGGGCGGCACCGGCGCGCTCTACTACTATCACCTGCCGCCGTTCTCGCCGCCGCCCAAGCCCGTCGAGCCGCCGAAGATCGAGGAGCCGAAGGTCGTCGACACGCAAAAAGTCGAGCCTCCGAAAGTCGACACGCCGAAAGTCGACACGCCGAAAGTCGACACGCAAAAGATCGACACGCCGAAGGTCGAGGAGCCCAAGGTGGAGCCGAAGGTCGAGGAGCCCAAGGTCGAGCCGAAGGCCGAAGAGCCGAAGACGAAGCCGCCGGTGCCGGTGAAAGACAAGAACGCCGACAAGGTCGACAAGCTGGTGCGGCGCGCGCGGCTGCTGCTCGTCGAGGGGCACTCGCACGGCGCGCTCGACGAGCTGCGCAAGGCGGAGAAGCTGCATCCGAAGGACGCGGCGATCAAAGTCTTCGAGCAGCAGGCGCAGGGCAAGCTCGGCCACGCCGAGCTGATCCTCGACGGCAAAGGCGCGCTCACCGTCGACGGCCACAAGTTCCCGGCGCCGAAGAAGCTCAAGCTCGCCGCCGGGCCGCACCTCGTCGACGCCGGCGACGGCGAGAGCGAGCTGACGCTCAAGCGCGGCGAGAAGAAACATCTGAAGGCCAAGAAGTGAGCATTTGCGCAGCAAATGCGATCGACAATGAGTCTCCGATCATGTCGCGCGGAGCGCGTACATGATCGCGCTCGGCGTGTTGATGGTGCTCGCCGGCGGCGCGGGCGCGGTGTGGGGCGTGAACGCGTCGACGACGCGGCGGCGGCCGTTCGATCTGATCGCGGCGCTGGTGGCGCCCGTCGGGTTGGTGACGGCGCTGGTCGGCGGCGTGCTGGTGTTCGTGCCCGGCTTCTTTAGATGAAGCGGCTCGCCGTCGGCGTTCTGCTGCTGGCGCGCAGCGCGCTGGCGAGCGTCGAGTATCGGATCGATCTCGCGCCGCGCGCGTCGCACGAGCTCGCCGTCGAGATGACGGTGCACGCCGCGCCGTCGCCGCTCGAGCTGACCATGCCGGTGTGGACGCCCGGCGCGTACGAGCTGCGCACGTGGGGGCGCAACGTCACGCCGGTCGGCGCCGAGTCGGGCGGCGTTGCGCTCGAGCTGCGGCGCACCGGCCCGTCGAGCTTCGCGGTCACCGGCCACGCCGCCGGCGCCGACGTGCGCGTGCGCTACCGCGTGTACGCCGCGCTGATCTCCGACGACGCCAGCCAGGTCGACGCCACGCACGCGTACCTGAACGGCACGTCGATCTTCCTCGCCGCGCGCGGCTCCGAGCGCAGCTTGCACCAGGTGAGCGCGACGCTGCCGAGCGGCTGGCGCGCCGCCACCGCGCTCGACGAGACGCCCGGCGGTTGGGAGGCGGTCGGCTACGAGGCGCTGATCGACGCGCCGATCGAATTCGGGCGCTTCGTCTCGACCGACGTGCAGGCGGCGGGGCGCAGCTACCGCATCGCAGTCGACGGCGCGCCCGAGCTGCCGCACGATCTCGCGCGCGACGTGGCCGCGATCGCCGACGCCGAGGCCAAGCTGGTGGGCGCGCCGCCCTATCGCCGCTACCTGGTGCTGATCCATTTCGCCGACGGGCTCGGGCGCGTGGCGGCGCTCGAGCACGCGGCCTCGACGTCGATCGTGGTGTCGCACCGCGCGCTCGGCGGCGGCGACGCCTACGAGGAGCTGCTCTACGTGATCGCGCACGAGCTGTTCCACGCGTGGAACGCGCGGCGGCTGCGCCCGGCGGAGATGGTGCCGTACGACCTGTCGCGCCCGATGCTGTCGCGCTCGCTGTGGATCGCCGAGGGCGTGGCCGAGTACTACGCGCACCGCGCGATGCGGCTCGCGGGCAAGTGGTCGCGCAAGCGTTACCTCGAGCGGCTCGGCGAGGAGGCGGCGCGCGCGGCGAACGCGGCGCGGCTCGGGCTCACCGTCGAGGAGGAGTCGGAGCTGGCGTGGCAGGCGCCGGATCGCGCGGCCGGCGATCCCGACGCGTACTACGCGCGCGGCCACCTGGTGGCGCTGGCGCTCGACGCGCGGCTGCGCGGCGCGAGCGACGGGCGCCACTCGCTCGACGAGGTGATGCGCGCGCTGCTGGCGCAGTCGGAGCGCGCCGGCGGCATTTTGCCGCTCGACGGCGACGGGCTGGCGCGCGCGATCGGCGCGATCGATCCGGCGGCGGCCGCCGACGTCGCGGCGCTCACCCGCGCGCCCGACGAGACCGCGCGCCTCGCGCCCGCGCTGGCGTCGATCGGCCTGCGCCTCGACGTCGAGGAGGCGGCGCCGCGCACGTTCGCCGGCTTCTCCGCCGAGCCCGACGGCGCCGAGCTGCGCGTCGCCGCGGTGAGCCCGTCCGGCCCCGCCGCCCGCGCCGGCTTGCGCGCCGGCGATCGCATCGTCCTCTTCGACGGCGCGCCGCCGACTCCAAAATGGGCCGCGCAAATCTCCGCCAAATCCCCCGGCGCCGCCCTCGCCGTCGAAGCCGTGCGCGCCACCCGCCACATCCTCCTCGAGCTCCGCCTCGACGCCCTCCGCCCGCTCGGCTGCCACCTCGCCGAGCTCGCCGCCACCCCCAAAATCACCGCCCTCCGCGACGCCTGGTTCGGCCGTTAGCCCCAATGCCGATCACTTAAGCGCAAGCGATCGAATTTGATCCACTAGCCGTAGCCGTAGCCGTAACCGGGGCCGATCTCGCGCTTGGGAAGTTGCGCGACGGAGAGGGGAAACGGCTACGGCTACGGCTACGGCCACGGCCACGGCCACGTCGTTAAGTGAATGGCATTGCCGTTGACCCTCGCGTCCGGCGAAAAACGATCTTCACACCCGCCCGCGGTTGAAGCGTGGCTTTACCGGCTTGATCGGTTTCAGCGGAGTCCCGACGGTGCGCGCGCGATCTCGCAAGAATGGATATGGATCGACTGCGCGGAACCAGTTGGACGCGGGATAGATTCCGAAGTGCAGATGCGGCGGCGTGTGAGCGGCGTTTCCCGTCTTGCCGACGTGACCGATGACGTCCCCCGCCGCGACGGTGTCACCCGGCTCGAGCCCCGCGCGAAACGAATCGAGGTGCGCGTAGTAGTAGAGCTGCGCGCCGTCGCCCGCGATGTAGATGACGTTGCCGCCCAGGCGGTTCTGCCCGACGCGCACCACCTTCCCCGCCGTCGCCGCCACCACCGCCGTGCCGCGCGGCGCGAAGATGTCGATGCCTTCGTGGTGCCGCCCCTCCGAGCGCGCCGCGCCCCAGGTGTCGCTCAGCTCCTCCGCGCGCACGCCCGCCACCGGCAGCGTCACGTCGACGGGCGGCGCCGAATACTGCACCAGCGCCCACAGCACCGGCGGCAGCCGCGACACCAGCTCCGCCGCCAGCGCGAGCGTGCCGATCACCACAACAGCGACGAGCGCGCGCCCCTTCACGGCTGATCGTACGCCTCCCGCGATCGCGAGCTTCCTGCGACCAGCGTAGCCGATCTCAGACGAACGAGAGCCAGTGCGGATGCGTCGGCTTCTCCGAGCGTCCCTTGACCGCCTCGAAGAACACCTCCTGCAGCTTGCGCGTGATCGGCCCGCACTCGCCCGCGCCGATCTTGCGATCGTCCACCTCGCGCACCGGCGTGATCTCCGCCGCCGTGCCGCAGAGAAAAACCTCGTCGGCGGTGTACAGCTCGTCGCGCGCGAACGTCGTCTCCTCGACGGTCAAGCCCGCCTCGCGCGCCAGCTCGATCACCGACTCGCGCGTGATGCCCTGAAGGATCGCCGACGACAGCGGCGGCGTGCGCAGCTTGCCGCGCTTGACCATGAAGATGTTTTCGCCCGACGCCTCGCACACGTGGCCGTGCCCGTCGAGGAGGATGGCCTCGGAGTAGCCGGCCTTCATCACCTCGCGCTTGGCCAGCACCGAGTTGACGTACTGCCCGCAGATCTTGCCCTTCGACATGGTGGCGTTGAGCCCGCCGCGCGTGAACGACGACACCTTGCAGCGGATGCCGCGCTTGAGCCCCTCTTCGCCGAGGTACGCGCCCCACTCGTACACCGCGATCGCCGTGCGCACCGGCACGTCGAGCGAGCCGAGCCCGAGCGCGCCGTCGCCGAGAAACACGATCGGCCGCAGGTACGCCTCGACCATCTTGTTGGCGCGCAGCGTCTCGAGGCACGCGGTCACGATCTGCTCGCGCGTGTACGGCACGTCGATGGTGCAGATCTGACACGAGTCGAACAGCCGATCGATGTGATCGACCAGCCGGAACACCGCGCCGCGCCCGTCGGCGCGCTTGTAGCAACGGATGCCCTCGAAAGCGCCGACGCCGTAGTGCAGCGTGTGCGTGAGCACGTGCAGCTGCGCCGACTGGAACGGGACGAGCGCGCCGTCCATCCAGATCTTGTCGACGGGCTTGAGCTTCGAGGTGGTGGACATGAAGAGTACGTAACCGAGGGGAGGCGCCCGGCGCAATGAAAAAGGGAGCGGGCGATTCGCCGTCGAGCGCCCGCTCCCCCGTCGAGAAATCGCGCCGCGGCGTCCGCCGCTCAGCGCGCGAAGTTGGGGTTCGGCATCGACTGCGGCGCGGCCGGGCCTTCGTTGACGTCGGTCGGCGCGGGCTGCGGGCTCGACGGTGGCGGCAGCGGCTTCGGCGGCGGAGGCGGGAGCGGCTCGATCGACGCGCGCGCCGCCGCCGCGCGCTGCTGCTGCTCCCACGCCGCGCGCAGGTCGGCGGTCTCGCCGCGCAGCGCCGCCACGCGCTGACGGCGCCGCGCCAGCTCGGCGCGCGCCTGCGCCCGCGACTCGCCGTAGGTCTGCGCCGACAGATCGCCGGCGACGCCGTGACGGTTCAGCTCGGCCATCTTCATCCAGTCGAGATCGGCGCGCGCCACGTCGACCTGCGCCGCGCGCTCGTCGAGCTCCGCCTTGCGCAGCGAGAACAGTCGATCGGCGTAGTCGCGCCCGAGGCGCTTCGCGATCACCTGCTGCTCGGCGGCGCGCAGCTCGCGATCGGCGGCGTCGAGCGTCGCCGGATCTCGCGCGCCGCGCGCCAGCTCGAGCGAGGCGCGGGCCGCGTCGAGCCGCGTGCGCGCCGCGCGCAGCTCGTCCTCGGCGATGCGCAGGTACTGGCGCGCCTCGTCGCGGGCCGCGCGCGCCGCGCGCACGTTCCACTCCGCCACGTCCACCTGCTGCTGCTGCCCGACGATGCGCTGCCGCGCCGGCGCGGGCAGCCGCGCCACGCGCTCGTCGATCACCGACTCGTGATGCGCGCAGCCGCCGATCAGCGCCGCGGCGAAACCGATCAGTAACCAGCGTCTCGTACCCATGAGGGCCCTCCGTCGCCCGCTACGAAGTTGCAAGCGAGGGGCCGGCTACACCGACGGCAAATGGAGCGCATAGATGGCGCGCACGCGGTCGGCGTGGCGACGGTAGTCGCCGAGCAGCAGCGCGCCCGGCGCCTCGCCGTGGTAGCCGAGCCGGCGCGCCAGCTTGTCGAGCTCGCCCGGCTCGTCGGTGATCTCCTGGATCGATCGGTCGTGCACGATGCGCAGCCGATTCTCGAGGCGCCGCAAGAACGCGTACGACTCGCCGATCTCGCGCGCCTGGTCCGCGTCGAGCACGCCGGCGCGGGCGAGCGCCTCGAGCGCCGGCGCGGTCGCCTTCACGCGCAGCTCGCGGCGGCGCGGCCCTTCGCGGAGCTGCAGGTACTGCACGAGGAACTCCACGTCGGCGAGCCCGCCGCGCCCGAGCTTGATGTTGAAGCGATGCGCCGTCTCGCGCGCCAGCTCCTTCTCCATGCGCGCGCGCAGGCGGCCGATCTCCTCGGCCATGTCGGGACGCGAGGCCGCGCCGTAGACGTGCGCCTCGGCCATGCGCTCGATCTCGGCGCCGAGCGCGCGATCGCCGGCGACGGTGCGCGCCTTGATCAGCGCCTGCCGCTCCCAGAGCTGCGCCTCGTGCGCGTGATAGTCGCGAAAGCCCTGGAGCGACGAAACCAGCGCGCCCTTTTCGCCCGACGGCCGCAGCCGCGTGTCGATCACGTACAGCCGCCCCTCGTCGAGGTACGCCGCCAGCGCGTGGATCAGCCGCTGCGCCAGCCGCGACATGGTCTCGAAGTGCGACGCCTCGCGCCCGCCCGCGCACGCGCCCTCTTCGCCGTAGATGAAGACGACGTCGAGATCCGACGAGTAGGTGAACTCGCGGCCGCCGAGCTTGCCGAGCGCGACCACCGCCAGCGGCGCCGACGGCGTGCCGTACTTGCGAAACGTCGGCGGCGCGACCACGCCGAGCGCCGCCTCGAGCAGCGACTCCGCCAGATCGCTGAGCTGCTCCGAGACCTGCGGCGGCGTGAGCTCGCCCGCGACGTCGAACAAGCCGACGCGCAAAATCTCCTCGTTCTTCACTCGGCGAAGCGCGTTGAGCCGCCCCTCCTCGTCGTCTTTCTCGACGGCGCCGAGCGCGCGCTCGACGGCGCGATCGAGCTCGGCGCGCGAGCGGATCGGCCGCGCCTCGCCGGCGGTGAGCAGCGGCTCGACCAGCTCCGGATGCGCGATGAAGTGCTTGGAGAGAAATTCGCTGGTGCCGAACAGCGACGTCAGCAGGCGCGCGAGCGGGCGGTGCATGGCCATCAGGCGCCAGATGCCGGCGGCCGCGCCGCGCCGCCCGACGAGATCGACCAGCCGGCGCAGCGCCAGATCGGGATCGGGCGAGGCGGCGACCTCTTCCAACAAGACCGGCGCGAGCGGCGCCACGTCGGCGGGCGCATTCGGCGCGAACGGGCTCGACGGGCGCGTGCGCAAGATCTCCAGCTCGTCGGCCGACGCCACCGGCGCGCGAAAGCCGAGCGCCTCGAGCGCCGACGTCAGCACCACGCGATCGGCCGCCGGATCGAGCAGCACGTCGACCGGTGCCGGCGGCGGCGCCTCGGGCGCGCCGAGCGTGGCGTAGATCTCGGAGACCTCGTGGCGGTGCACGCCCAGCGCCTCGTCGAGCCCCGCCTCGTCGAGAAAACCGAGCCGGCGCGCGATCAGCGCCCGCCGCTCGCCGGCCGGCGGCAGCGCGTGCGTCTGGCGCCCCTCGTCGAGCTGCAGGCGGTGCTCGACCTGCCGCAAAAACAGATACGCCTCGGCGAGCGCGCGGTGCTCGCGCTCCGACACCAGCCCGGCGAACAGCAGCTTGTCGAGCGCGCGCAGCGTGGTGCGCTCGCGCAGCGCGCGCTGGCGGCCGCCGTGCACGAGCTGGAGCGCCTGCGCGAAGAACTCGATCTCGCGGATCCCGCCCGGCCCGACCTTGACGTCGTCCTCGTCGGAGAGCTCGGCGCGGATCTTGGCCATGAGCGCGTGCACCGCCGCGATCGCGTCCGCGCCCGAAGTGCGCGGCCACACGAACGGCTCGAGCATCGCCAGCGTCTCGCCGCCGAGCGCGCGGTCGCCGGCCACCGGCCGCGCCTTGATCCACGCCTGCCGCTCCCATGGGCGGCCCCACGCCTCGTAGTAGCGCTCGGCCGCGCCGAGCGAGTTGCACACCGGACCGCGCGTGCCCTCGGGGCGCAGCCGCAGATCGACGCGGAAGCAGAAGCCCTCGTCGGTGACGTCGGAGAGCGCGCGCGTCAGCCGCTCCGACAGCCGCGCGAAGAACTCGTGCAGCGTCAACTGACCGCCGGTCACTGACCCCTGGTCAGTTTCGTACAGGTAGAGCAGGTCGACGTCCGAGGAGAAGTTGAGCTCCTCGCCGCCCAGCTTGCCCATGCCCATCACCACGAAGCGGCACGGGCGGCCGTCGGCGGTGAGCGGCTCGCCGTAGCGCGCGACCAGCTCGGCGCGCACGCGGCCGAGCGCGCCGTCGAGACACGCCGACGCCAGGTTGGCCAGCTCGCGCCCGACCTCCTCGAAGCTGCCGTGGCCCAGCTCGCGCGCGCCGAGCCGCAGGTACTCGCGGTTGCGGAAGCGGCGCAGCGCCGGCTGAAGCGGCTGCCCGTCGAGAAATTGCTCCAGCTCGGCGGCGAGCGTGGCCGCGTCCTTCTCGCGATCGAGGAACGGATCGCCCGCGAGCCGCGCCAGCGCCGGCGGATCGCGGATCAGCGGCGCCGAGAGATACGCGCTCTGCGACGTGAGCAACGCGAGCAGCTCCTCCGCGCCCGACGGCGTGCACGCCTCCGCGCCGCCGAGCGGCTCGCACGCCTGGAGCCAGCGCTCGACGCGCACGGGCGCGCCTTCGGGGTCGGGCCCGGCGAGCGCGGCCGCGCGCAGGCGAGACGCGAGCGAGGACATGGTGATGAATGTGTATACTGCCTTCAGCACCAAAGGGAGGTCCGATGCGGACTCTCACTCATAGCGGGGCCCTGTTCGCGATTTTTCTTCTCGCTTGCAGCGGCACGCACGGGCGCGTCGGCGGCAGAGGCAGCGACGGCGGCACCGGCGGCGGGCCGGGCGGCTGCCAGGGCCTGCAGTGCAACCAGGTCACGTGCACCGGCAACGTCTCGACGACGGTCTCGGGCAAGGTCACCGCGCCGAACGGCCTCGACCCGGTCGCCGGCGCGCTGGTCTACGTGCCGTTCAGCGTCCCCGAGTTCACGCCCGGTGTGCAGTGCGAGGCGTGCAACGATCCGATCGGCGGCGCGCCCATCGTCTCCACCCAGACCGACGTCGACGGTAGCTTCGTGCTCGCCGACGTGCCGGTGGCGACGCAGGTGCCGCTGGTGGTGCAGAAGGGCCGCTTCCGCCGCCAGCTCACGCTCGACATCGCCGCCTGCCAGGATCACCCGCTCACCGTCGACCAGGCGCGCCTGCCGCGCAAACAGTCGGAGGGCGATCTGCCGCGCATCGCGGTCGGCGTCGGCGACTACGATCAGATCGAGTGCGTGCTGCGATCCATCGGCATCGACGAGACCGAGTTCACCGCGCCGTCGGTGAGCGGCGCCGTGCACCTCTACGACAACTCGGGCGGCACGGGCGCGGTCACGCTCGAGTCGATGTTCGACGATCCCAAGCGGCTCGACGGCTACAACCTGGTGTTCGTCAACTGCACCGGCCAGACGTTCGACATGTACGGCACGCAGACGTTGGTGAAGCAGAACCTCTACAACTACGTGAACGCGGGCGGGCGGCTCTACGTCACCGATTGGTCGTACGACTACATGGAGCAGATCCCGCAGTTCGCGCCGTACGTGTTCTTCGACGGCGGCGGCGACATGACGCAGCCGCAGCCGGCCAAGGCGGCCGAGTGGATCTGGAACGGCTCGGCCCTGACGGCGAGCATCGGCGATCCGTCGATGGCCGCGTGGATGAAGGTGGTCGGCGCGTCGCCCGACGGCTCGGTGTCGATCAACGGCTCGTGGGCGCTGGCGCTGTCGACGGCGGCCGACCAGGCCAAGTACACGTCGACGACGTGGGTGCACGGCATCGCCAACGGCGTCGATCGGCCGATGACCGTCACGTACAACTACGACGGCTGCGGCAAGGTGCTGTGGAGCTCGTATCACACGCAGGAACCGGGCGGCGGCCCGACGGGCGGCCCGAGCGCCTTCCCGCAGTACTGCAAGTCGACCCCGTCGACGATGATCCCGCAGGAAAAGATCCTCGAGTACCTGATCTTCGAAATCTCCGGCTGCGTCGTCCCCGTCGGCTGAGTCGATCTTCCTCGCTTGATCACTCAACCGACCGCGCCGATACTCTGCCGTCATGAATCGAGTGGCCACCGTTCTCCTCGCCGCCGGGCTCGGCACGCGCATGAAGTCGGAGCGCGCCAAGGTGCTGCACGCCGTCTGCGGCCGCCCGATGATCGAATATCCCGTCGAGCTGGCGCGCGCGGTGTCGGAGCGCGTGGTGTGCGTGCTCGGCCATCAGCACGAAGCGGTGCGCGGCGTGATCCGCGGCGAGGTCGAGGTCGCGCTGCAAATGGAGCAGAAGGGCACCGGCCACGCGCTCATGCAGGCCGCGCCGCTGCTCGACGGCTTCGACGGGCTGCTGCTCATCCTCTACGGCGATACGCCGCTGCTCACCGCGCCGACGATCCGCAAGCTGATCGACGCGG
>DASREC010000304.1:0-2273 GCA_035652295.1 Polyangia bacterium | reverse complement strand
AAGACGCTGCAGACGCCGCTCGACCAGGCCAACCAGGCCTACGAAGACGGACGCGTCGACGGCTACGTGGTGATCCCGCAGGCCGCGCTCGCCTTCCAGATGTCGACGCGCGCGAAGTACCTCACCGACTTCCGCTCGGCGTTTCTCACCGGCTGCCTCCTGGTCTCGTCGCGCTCGTGGGATCGGCTGCCGCACGAGTATCGCGAGGTGGTGCGCGCGGCCGCGGCCAAGGGCGCGGCGCGCATCGACGAGGTCTCGCGCGCGCTCGACGAGCAGCTGCTCGGCGGGCTGTTTCAGCGCCAGGGCCTGCAGGCGATCGCGCCGGCGCCCGAGCTCGAGCGCGAGTTTCTCGCCGAGGCGCACCGCGCGCGCGACCAGCTGGGCGAGAAGGTGGCGCCGGCGGCCACCATGCGCAAGATCCTCGCCGCGATGGCCGACTACTACTCCGAGCACACCGCGCGCTGAACCTGGCGCAGGTCGTCGATGAAGCGCGCCAGCTCGCGCCGGCGCGTCTGGTCGTCGGGCGCGCGCAAGATCGCCGAGGGATGCACGGTCGCGATCACCCACTTCGCGAAGCGCGTGCCTTCGATGCGCTCGCCGCGCCGTTTGGTGACGCGGAAGTCGCGCCCGAGAAGCGCCTGCGCCGCCGTCGCGCCGAGGCACACCACCACCTTGGGCCGCACCGCCGCGAATTCGCCGTCGAGCCACGGGCGGCAGGCGGCGATCTCGCGCGCGTTCGGCTTGTCGTGGATGCGCCGCTTGCCCCTGGCCACCCACTTGAAGTGCTTCACCGCGTTGGTGACGTAGACCTGCTTGCGATCGATGCCGGCCTCGACCAGCGCCCTGTCGAGCAGCCGCCCGGCCGGCCCGACGAACGGCTCGCCGGCGAGATCCTCCTCGTTGCCCGGCTGCTCGCCGATCAGCATCACCTGGGCGCGCGCGGCGCCGGCGCCGAACACCGTCTGCGTGCCGCGCTTGTAGAGCTCGCAGGCGCGACAGGTCGCGGCGGCGTCACGAAGCTGTTTCAGGCTCGGCTGCTTCAGCTTTCCCACCTATGACAAGATAGGGCGGCTTGCGCGTCCATCACCTCAACTGCGCCACGCTCTGCCCGGTCGGCGGCGCGGCGGTCGCCGTCGAGAAGCTGGTGTGCCACTGCCTGCTCGTCGAGGCGCCCGGCGGCCTGGTGCTGGTCGACACCGGCCTCGGCACCGAGGATCTGCGCTCGCCGATCCGGCGGCTCGGCCCCGGCTTTCTCGCGCTCACGCGGCCGGCGCGCGATCCGGCCGAGCCCGCGGTCGCGCAGCTCCGCCGCCTCGGCTTCTCCGCGCGCGACGTGCGCGACGTGATCGTGACGCACCTCGATCCGGATCATGCCGGCGGGCTGTCCGATTTTCCCGACGCGCGCGTGCACGTGCATGCCGTCGAGCTCGAAGGCGCGCTCGCGCCGCGCGCGCTCTACGAACGGGTGCGCTACCGGCCGATCATGTGGCGCCACCGCCCGAGCTGGGTGCGCCACCGCGCCGGCGGCGATCGCTGGATGGGCTTCGACTCGATTCGCGCGCTCGACGGCGATCAGGTGCTGCTGATTCCGCTGGTCGGTCACACGCGCGGTCACGTCGGCGTGGCGGTGAACGGCGAGCACGGCTGGCTGCTGCACGCCGGCGACGCGTTCTTCCACCACGGCGAGCTCGACGAGCCGCCGCACGCGCCGCCCGGCATCCTGGCGATGCAGCGGCTCGACGATTTCGATCACGACGCGCGCGTCGCCAATCAGGCGCGCCTGCGCGCGCTCGCTCGCGGCGGCGAGGTGCGCATCGTCTGCGCCCACGACCTCCACCAATTCGAATCGGTGGTACGCTAGCGCTCCCGTGTCGCCTTCCGTCGCCCGCACCGACGAGCTGGTCGCGCACCTCCGGTCGCGCTTCCCCGGCCGCGTCTCGACCACGCCGCCGGATCGCGTGGCCTACGCGCGCGACTTGTGGCCGCGCGGGCTCATCGGCGTGGCGGCCGGCGATTCGGCGCCGCATCCGCCCGACGCGGTGGTGTGGCCAACCACCACCGAAGAGGTCGCCGAGATCGTCCGCGCCTGCGCGCGCTCGGGCACGCCGATCGTGCCGTTCGGCGCGGGGAGCGGCGTGTGCGGCGGCGCGCTGCCGATCCGCGGCGGGCTGGTCGTCGATCTGAAACGCATGCGCTCCCTGATTTCGCTCGACGGCGCGGCGGGCGAAGCGACCTTCGAAGCCGGCACCGTCGGCGAGCACCTCGAGCACGAG
>DASREC010000303.1:0-4962 GCA_035652295.1 Polyangia bacterium | reverse complement strand
GAGGCCGGTCCCGTCGAGCAGGCGCTGATCGAAGCCGCGCGCGAGACGCCGTGGATCCAGCTCGCCAACGTCTCGGGCGGCAAGCTCACCGCGCCGCGCGCCGTCTCGCTCGAGGCGCGCGTCGATCCGCACGCCGCCGCGCGCGCGCTGGCGCTCGGCCGCGAGACCGGCGCGCAGCGCGTGCTCACCGTCGAGATCGCGCGGCTCGGCGAAGGTCGCGTGGCTTTCCTGCAAGCGATCGACGCCGCCGGAAAATCGCCCGCGTCGACGACCGTGAGCCTGCCCGGCGCCGATCGCCCGAGCGCCGCCGAGCGCGTGCAGCTGCGCGCCGCGCTGGTGAAGGTGGTGGACGCCGCGCGCTACGTCGGCCGCCTCGACGTGCGCGTCGACGTGCCGGGCGCCGAGGTGCAGCTCGACGGGCGGCGGCGCGCGACCTACGGCACCGTCGAGCTGCCGGTCGGCACGCACGCGCTGCGCGTGACCCATCCGGCGTATCACGACTTCCTGCGCTTCATCGACGTCGAGTTCGATCGCGCGGTGACGCTCGACGTCGCGCTCTCCGCCTATCCGCTCGCCGAGGGCGAGATGAGCGAGCGGCAGCGGCAGCTCGCGCGCAAGCCGAAGCCGGTGCCGTGGTACCGGAGCTGGTGGGCGCTCTCGATCTGCGGCGCGGTCGTCGCCGCCACCACCGCCGGGATCATCTACGGCACGCGGCCGAGCATCTCCGCCGATCGCAGCGTCACCTTCCAGCCGCCGCCGGGGCCGTGACCGCCTCCGCGCGCGACGGCGCGCGATGCCACCAGCGCTCGAGCCGCGGCCCGAGCGCCACCGCCGCCGCGCTCACCGCGAAGCCCGCCGCCACGTCGACGACGTAGTGCATGCGCAAATAGATCGTCGACACGTACAAGCCGAGCGCGATCGGAAGGTAGAGCGCGAACGCCTTGCGCGAGTAGCGCCACGCGAACGCCAGCACCACCGTCGTGTGCGCGGTGTGCATCGACGGAAAACAGTCGCGCGCCACGCCCTTCAAGCTGTCGAGCTGCGCGATGAAGAAGTGCGTGTCCGCGCCGCCGCCCGGCAGCCGCTCGGGGAACAGCGCCGCTTGATAGACGTACGGCCCGACGGCGGGAACGATCAAATAGCCCGCGTAGCCGAGCAGCGTCACCACGCACAGCGAGACCATGAACTCGCGAAACAGCGCGCGCTCGCCGCGCCAGTAGAGCCACGCCGCCAGGATCCCCGGCGCGAGAAAATACGACAGGTAGCAAAACACCATCACGCGCGTCAGCGCCTGCGACGCGAAGCGCCCCATCCAGAACGCCACGTCGACGCCGAAGATCGCGCGATCGATCGCCGCCAGCGCGCCGTCGGCGACGTCGGGGCGGATGAGCGGCGTCAGGTCGTGCAGCGTCTCGTAAAACACCAGCCCGACGAAGAACGGAAAAAAATCGCGCAGCACGATCGCCGCTGCGCCTGCTCCTCGAGCGAGCGCCTGCCCGGTGTTGCCCGCTCGTTTAGCTGAGACATATTTTTGCGCGAACACGATCAGCGCGAGCGCCAGCGTGCACTGCAAGAACCGCGGGTGGTGAAACGCGCTGAAGTGCCACTCACCAGTCGAGGCCATGAGCGCGAGCAACAAAGCCCCGTAGAGGATCAGCATCGCCTCCTCGGGCCGGAGCCGCGAACGCATTCGGCGATTGTCGGAGCCGCAAATCACGAGCGCAATCAGAATCAAAACTTTTGATTGCGACTTTGAATGAATCGGTAAAGGAGGAAATCAAGTTGTCTGACAAATTGTTGAGCAAAGTCAATATCTTGACCGCTATTCAAGGTGTGGCAAGATGCCGGAGCTAAATGATCGCGGGGTGGGGACCGGAGATGAAATGGTAGGGAAATCGAAAGACCCCAAGGGGACCCGTATCACCGTTCGCATCTCGGAGAAGGACCTGCAGGATCTGCAGGACGAGGCCCGCCGCCGCAATATTACCGTCGGTGCGGTGGTGCGCCTCCTCATCCGCGAGCGGCTTCACGTCGCCGCGCCGCCGGCTGAGCGCTTTTCGTCGCCGTAAAAGTGTGGTTCGATCCGGCCCCGGAGGTCTGCGATGCAAATGCGCGCCGGGGACCGGGTCGGGCTGCTCACCTCGGGCGGTGACGCGCCCGGCATGAACGCCGCGCTGCGGGCGGCGGCGCGCGTCGGGGCGGCGCTCGGCCTCGAGATCGTCGGCGTCGAGGACGGCTACCGCGGGCTGCTCGAACGGCGGCTGCGGCCGCTCACGCTGCGCGAGCTCGACGACGCCGCGCGCCGCGGCGGCACGGTGCTCGGCACCGCGCGCTCGATGCGCTTCGCCACCGCCGAGGGGCAGGAGCTGGCGCGCGACACGCTGATCAAGGAGCGCGTGCGCGCGCTGATGGTGATCGGCGGCAACGGCTCGCTCGCCGGCGCGCGCGCGCTCGAACGCGCCGGCATCATCGTCGACGGGCAGCCGCTGCGCATCGCCGGCGTGCCGGCGTCGATCGACAACGACCTGGCGTGCACGTCGATGGCCATCGGCGTCGACACCGCGATGAACACCATCGTCGAGGCGTGCGATCGCATCTGCGACACCGCGGCCTCGCACCGGCGCACTTTCATTTTGGAAGTGATGGGGCGCGACTGCGGCTACCTGGCGATGACCTCGGCGGTGGCGGCGGGCGCCGACGTGGTGCTGGTGCGCGAGGTGGGCAAGGACGACGCGGCGCTGGTGGAGCAGGTGGCGCGCGCGATGGAGGCGGCGTACGCGCGCGATCAGGGCAAGCGGCGCGTGCTCGTCGTCAAGTCCGAAGGCATCAAGCTCGACTCCACGCGCCTCAAGGAGGCGGTCGACGCGCGCATCAAGGCGTCGCTGCCCGACGTCGACACGCGCGTGACGGTGCTCGGCCACGTGGTGCGCGGCGGCTCTCCGACGGCGTTCGACCGCCTGCTCGGCGCCCGCCTGGCCAACGCCGCGATGCGCGCCCTGGCCGACGGCCAATCCGGCTTCATGTCCGGCTGGGTCGGCCCCGGCGTCAAGCGCCCCGCCTGCGACTACGACCCCTACGTCGTCCTCACCCCGATCGACGAGGTCCTCACCGAAACCGCCCGCCTCATGGACGGCGAATCCGACCTCGCCCGCTGGCGCAAACGCGTCTTCGAAGAGATCGAGCCCATCCTTACTCGCTGAGCTCGAGCAGATCGGTGCACGCGCGTACGCGCTGCGTTTCGCGCGCGGGCTGCGGCAATTTGCCGCCGTGCTCAAACAGTCCTCGTCGCGGGCGTGCGCCTGCGGCGGACGCGATCGCTCCTGCGGAACTGCGCGCGGCGGCAAATTGCCGCAGCCCACGCGCTACACTCCGCTAGGTGCCGGCTCGTGAGGTTTCTGTAAAACCGCTCAGAATGCCGATCGGAGCCGGTTTACCACAACGTAGCGGAACGGAGCGGGTGGGCGCGAAAATCGTTTTTCGCCGGCGTTGAGGAGCGCTCGCCGTCTGCGGCGATGCCAGCGACGAATCGAGCGAAGCACGTGCCGCGCGCAGCCGTTGCTGCGCAGCAGCAGCGGCGAGCACGGCGTATGCGAGCGTCCGGCGAAAAACGATTTTCGCGCCCGCCCGCGTAGTGCAGCGGTCGATCGTCCACGGTGAACCTGCGCTGCGTGTTACTTGAGCATCGAGAACAGCTTGTTGATGCGGCCGTTCGCCTGCGTGAATTTGCCGTCGCCGTAGTTGGCGGTGGCCTCCTGGAAGACGTCGTTCTCCGCCGAGCCGAGCTTCTTGCCGCGCATCGCCTGCGCCAGCCGCGCCATCTTGTTGGAGATGAACGCGCGATCGATCTTGATCTCCTCGACGGTGGACAAGAGCTGCTCGGCGTCATACTTGGCGCGCACGAAGTCGCCCTTCTTCATCGCCTCGCGCGTCTCGTCGACCAGCCGCGCCGTCCCCGGCGGCAGATCCGCCGGCAAGAGCCCGCGATCCTGCATCAGCTTGAGCGCCTTCTTGTACGTCGGCTCGACGTCGTGCGCCGAGTACTTGAGCCCCTTCGGCAGCTCGACCTGCACCGGCGCCGGCGCCACGCTGCACGTCTCCTTCTCGCGCCGCGCCAGCTTCGCCTCGCGCTCGGCCAGCTCGCGCTCGCGCGCCGCCACCTCCTTCTCGCGCGCCGCCATCTCCTTCTCGCGCGACGCCACGCCCTGCTCGCGCTTGGCCGCGCGCTCGAGCGGATCGGCGCCGGGCGCGCTGGCCACCGCCTGCGTCGCCTTCTGCACCAGCTCGTCGCGCTGCTTGAGCAGCGCCTCGAGCTTGTCGTTGATCTGCGACTCGCGCGTCTCCAGCTCGCCCTCCTGCGCCTGGAGCTTCTTCTCCTCCTCGTCGAGCGCCGACTGGCCCGCCGAGTCGTGGCCGAGCTGCTTGCGGCGATCGACGATCTCGGCGCGCGCGTCGGCCAGCTTCTTGCGCTCGCGCTGCAGCGCCCCGCGCTGGCCGAGCAGCTCGCCCTCGTTCTTCTTCAGGCTCTCGTCCTCGGCGGTGATGGGCGCGACGTCCACCGCCTTCTGCCCGCAGCCCGCCAGGAGCCAGCCGCTGGTGAATAGAAAGTTACTAGCGAATAGAAAGCTACTTCCCAAAAGAAAGTTGCGCACTATTCGAGCGTCGCCAGGGTCTGCCCGGCCTCCACCGCCTGCCCCTCCTGCACCTGGACCTCCTTGATCTTCCCGTCGCGCGGCGCCTTGAGCTCGTTCTCCATCTTCATCGCCTCCACCACCACGATGCCCTGCCCCGCCTTCACGTCGTCGCCGGCGCGCACCAGCACCTTGACCACCTTGCCCGGCATCGGGCTCTTCACCGAGAGCGGCCCCGACGCCTGCGGCCGCGCGGCCACGCCCGCCAGCTTGCGCCGCGCATCGGTGACCTTGAGCGGCAGGCTCACGCCGTAGGCGGTGACGGTGACGTCGG
>DASREC010000302.1:0-2307 GCA_035652295.1 Polyangia bacterium | reverse complement strand
GATGGGGCTCGGCGGCGCGCCCTATGACAATCCGAACCAACAGTGGCATGGTTACCTCACTGCGATGCAGTGCCCGGACGACCACATCTATGTGACGGTCTACGACGTCGCGACCGGCATGCCCTACGACTCCTGGAACGTTCCGCCGCAATAAGCAGGCGCGCGCTCAATCGGGCGACGCTGGCGCGGCAGATGCTGCTCGCGCGCGAAAAGACGCGTGTGCCGTCGGCGATCGAGCGGCTGGCGGGGCTGCAGGCGCAACTGGCGCGGCCGCCGTTCGTCGGGCTGTGGTCGCGGCTGGAGGGATTTCGCCGCGAGGATTTGATTCGCGCGCTCGAGGCGAAGCAGGTGGTGCGCGCGACCGCGATGCGGGCGACGCTGCATCTGATGAGCGCGAAGGCGTACGTCGCGCTCCGGCCGGCGCTCTCGCCGGGGCTGGAGGCGGGGCTGCGCTCGGTGCTGCGCGATCGCGCCGGCAAGATCGATCTCGACGGTGCGCGGGCGCATGCGCGCGCGTTCTTCGAGGCCGAGCCGCGCACCATGGACGCGCTGCGCGACGAGGTGGGCACGCGCTTCGGCGCCGACGCGCGCGCGATCGCCTATGCGGTGCGGCTCACGCTGCCGCTGGTGCAGGTGCCGGGCGGCGAGGCGTGGGGATTTCACGGCGCGGCGCCGTTCGCGGTCGCCGATCGCTGGCTCGGCGCGAGCGTGCGCACCACGCCGGTGGCGAAGGACACGCAGGCGCTGGTGCGCAGCTACCTGGCGGCGTTCGGGCCGGCGAGCGTGCAGGACGCGCAGAGCTTCACCGGCGTGCGCGGGCTCGCCGATGCGTTCGCGGCGCTGCGCGGCCAGCTGCGCGCGTTTCGTGACGAGCGCGGCCGTGAGCTCTTCGATCTGCCGAAGGCGCCGCGGCCCGACGAGGACGCGGACGCGCCGGTGCGCTTTCTGCCCGAGTACGACAGCCTGGTGCTGGCGCACGACGATCGCTCGCGCGTGATCGACGACGCGCATCGCAAGGCGATCTTCCGCGCCAACTTGATGGTGCTGCCGACCTTTCTCGTCGACGGGCGCGTGGCGGGGAGCTGGAAGATCGAGAAGGGGACGCTCGCGATCCAGCCGTTTGCTCCGCTGCAGAAGAAAATGCGCGCGCAGCTGGAAGAGGAGGGGCTTCGCCTGCTCGCGTTCGTCGAGCCGGGCGCGCGGCACGCGGTGAAATTCGCGCGCTAATCGGACGCGAGCAAGAGGTGCTCTTCGCGAGCGCGCTCGAGCGCGTCGTCGACCTCGGAGCGCCAGCGCGCCGCCGCATGCTCGCAACGGGTGGCGGCCACGCGCGCGCATTCGCCGCGCACCAGCTCGGCCACCGAGGCCAGCTGGGTCCTGAGCGAGCCGAGCGCGCGATCCGCCAGCGCTCCGGCGCGCGACGCTTCGCGCGAAGCCTCGCACAGCGCCGCGCCGATGTTCACGTAGAGCGTCAGCAGCGAGTCGACCTCGTGCTCGGTCGCCGGCGGCAGCGGACCGACCGCGTGCGCCAGCGCGCACAGCCCGTCCCATTCGCTCGCCTCGGCCGCGCCCATCTGCGCCGCCAGCCGCTGCCGCGCTTTCTGCCGCGCCCGCACGCGCAGCCGCCGGCGCGTGTGCGGCAGCGCCAGGCAGACGGCGATCGCCAGCAGATCGAGGAGCACGCTCCCGGCGGCGAACACGAATGCGCCGCACAGGAGCAGCGATCCGGTCACCGCCAGCACGAGCAGGTTGAGCGGATGGCCGAAGGCGACCTTGGCCAGCGCGGGACGTTGGGACTCGACAGACTGTAGCGCGAGCATCTTGTCCATGCGTTTTGCAAGAGCGATGCACGTCTGCGTTCGCATCCGGCGCTCGCAGTACAGCGTGTGCACGGTCGCCGCCCGAGGGGTCCACCCGGCACGACGCGTGCTCTTCAGGAGATCGTCCGATGCTCGAGCCGCTCACCGCCAGGCTGTTCCGTTCCGAGCCTCCGCCGGCGGACGCCTGGCACGCGCTGCCGGTTCGCGCGGTGCTGTCCGCCACCTCGAGCCGGCCGGACGGGCTCGGCGAAGAGGAGGTGCGGCGCGCGCGGCGGCGCTTCGGCGAGAACGCGGTCGAGCGCGAGCAGGCGCGCTCACGGCTGGCGCTGCTGGCGGCGCAATTGGCCAACGTGCCGTCGGCGCTGCTGGTGGCATCCGGCACGCTCTCGACGATGATCGGCGAGCTGGTCGACGCCGCCGCGATCGCCGGCGTGATCGGGCTCAACACGGCGATCGGCTTCTCGATCGAGCGCAGCTCTGAGCGGCT
>DASREC010000301.1:0-6522 GCA_035652295.1 Polyangia bacterium | reverse complement strand
CGCCGACGGGGAGCGCGCGCTGCGTGAATTGCCTTCGCGCCGCTGGGACGTGCTCTTGCTCGACCTGATGCTGCCGGGGATCGACGGGCTCGAGGTGTGCCGCCGCATCCGCACCGGCACAGAGCAGCCGCAGGTCCCCATATTGATGATCACGGCCAAGGGCGACGACGTCGACAAGATCGTCGGGCTGGAGCTCGGCGCCGACGATTACCTGGCCAAGCCGTTCAATCCGCGCGAGTTGCTCGCGCGCGTGCGCGCCATCCTGCGGCGCGCGGCGTCGGGGGCGCCGATCGATCGCGAGCGGTTTCGCGTCGGCGAGCTGGAGATCCACTTCGGCGCGCGCGAGGTCACCGTCGGCGGCAAGCGGCAGGTGCTGACGCACTTCGAGTTCGAGCTGCTCTCGCAGCTGGCGCGCGCCGCCGGGCGCGTGCTGTCGCGCGAGCACCTGATGGACGCGCTCAAGCACGCCGAGTTCGAGTCGTTCGATCGCTCGATCGACGTCCACGTCTCCAAGCTGCGCGCCAAGCTCGAGGCCGATCCCAAGAACCCGCGCTACATCAAGACCGTGCGCGGCGTCGGCTACGTGCTGGCGCGCGGAGACTGATGCGCCGCCTCTACACGCGCATCTACTGGCACTTCATCGTGCTGCTCATCGTCGTCGCCGGCGTGATGTCGGTGGTGTTCTCGGCAGGGCGCACGGCGCTCTTGCGCGAATATTCGGAGCGCGTGGCCAAGCACACCGCGGCGCTGCTCGGCCCGGCGTGGCGCGATCCCGAGCGGCGCGATCGGCTGCTGCGCCATCTCTCGGACGAGCTCGATCTCGATCTCACGCTGCGCACGCCCGACGGCGCGCTGGTGATCGCCGTCGGCAGCGAGCTGCCCGCGCCGGTCGACGCCGATCTCGCGGCGGCGCGCGAGGGCGCGCACTTCGTCAAGCGCGCGCCGCGCGGCTGGTACGTGATCGCGCCGGTGCGCGACGCCGACACGCGCGCGGTGGTCGGGCTGCTCGAGACCACGCACGCGCGCCACTTCGGCTACGCCAGCTTGATGCGGCCGGCGCTGATCGTCGGCGCGGTGCTGCTGCTGATCGCCATCGGCACCGCGCCGCTCGCGCGCCGCATCTCGCGCCCGGTCGAGCGGCTCACGGAGGCCAGCCGGCGGCTCGGCTCGGGCGATCTCGCCTACCGCATCAAGCCGCCGCGCCGCTGGCGCCACCGCCACCGCCCGCACGACGAGCTGGCCGAGCTGACGCGCACGTGGAACGAGATGGCCGAGCGCATCGAGGGGCTGGTGCGCGGCCACCGCGAGCTGCTCGCCAACGTCTCGCACGAGCTGCGCTCGCCGCTGCAGCGCATCCGCCTGGCGCTCGAGATGCTGCCCGAGGAGCTGGCGCCGCAGGTCGACGTGCGCCTGCGCGACGTGAAGATCGATCTCGCCGAGCTGGAGCGGCTGATCGACGACGTGCTCACCACCTCGCGGCTGGAGGCGACCGGGCTGCCGACGCACGTCGAGCGCGTCGACGTGGGCGGGCTGCTCGAGCAGCTCGGCGCGCGCGCCAAGATCGATCCGATCACCACCGGCAAGCGCGTCGAGGTGGCGGCGCCGGCGGCGATCGAGCTGCAGGCCGACGGCGCGCTGGTCAAGCGCGCGCTGTGGAACCTGGTGGAGAACGCCGCCAAGTACGGCGCGCCGCCGATCCGGATCGAGGCGGCGCTGCGCGGCGAGCGGGTCGAGCTGAGCGTCACCGACGACGGGCCGGGGATCGCGCCGGGCGATCGCGAGCGCGTGCTCGACGCCTTCTACCGCGCGGACAAGGCGCGCACCGCCGGCGCGGCGCACGGCTTCGGGCTCGGGCTGACGCTGGCGCGGCGCGTGGCCGAGGTGCACGGCGGCGCCATCCGCGTCGAGCCGGCGCGCGCCGAGGCGCCGATCGGCTGCCGCATCACGCTCGAGCTGCCGCTGCGCGCCGCCTGATCGGCTCGCCGCGTGATCGGCGGCGAAAAAAGCACGATCGTGCTTTTTTCAGTCGCGCCCGCCGAACGGCCACTCCATGCGCTCGACGGCGGCGGTCAGCTCCGCGAGCGTCGCGGCGGCGACGAGCGGCTCGCCGGCGGCGAGGAACTGCCACTCCTGCTCCGGCATCCAGCCCTCGCCCGCCGCCAGCGCGCGCCGGCCGGCCTCGTCGGCGCGCGCGCGATCGATCGCGAGCGGGCGGATGGTGAAGCGCCCATCGGGCTCGCGCGCGACGGTGGCTTGCGGCGCGTAGTGGCCGAGCGTGAGCGGCAGCTTTCGCTCGGCGCCGCGCCCGCGCAAGACGCGCAGGAGCGCCGCGCGGCTCGGTCCGATGAACGGGGCCATGTCGCCTCCCGCCGTCGATGCTACCAGCGGCTCGTGCTATGACGCGAGCCAACCGCCGCGGAGCGCGAATGGACGAGCCTCGATCGAAGATCCTGCTGCGCTGGACGCTCGCCGCGATCATGGTGGCGATCGGCGTGAGCCACTTCGCCGACGTCGAGCCGTTCGTGCGCATGGTGCCGGCGTGGCTGCCGTGGCCGCGGCTGCTGGTGCTGGTGAGCGGCGCGTGCGAGATCGCCGGTGGCCTCGGGCTGCTGGTCGCGCCGCTGCGCCGCGCCGCCGCGTGGGGGCTGGTGCTGCTTTACCTCGCGGTGTTCCCCGCCAACATCAACATGGCGCTGCACCACGTGCAGCCCTACGCGCGCCACATCCCCGACGCGCTCCTCTGGGCGCGCCTCCCCTTCCAGGCCCTGTTCATCGCCTGGGCCTGGTGGTTCACCCGCCCACCGTGGAGAACACCAGCACGGATTGACCGCCAAGGCGCCGCAGACGCCAAAAAGATCAGAAATTAATATTTTCCTTTTGGCGTCTGCGGCGCCTTGGCGGTTCAATCCTCTGCTATCCGTCGAGCGCGCGCGCGATCAAAGCGCCGCAGGCGAGCAGGAGCTCGGTCTCGCCGGGCGTGAATTCGTGGGGCGTCGATTGCGCGACGCCGAGCGTGCCGCGCAGCGTGGCGCCGTCGAGGAGCGGGACGGTGATCGAGCCGGCCACCTGGGTCTCGCGCGCGCTCGGCTTGGCGACGCCCGATTCGTCGGTTTGCAGGTTGCACACCTGCACCGGGGCGCGCCGCTCGGCGGCCAGCCCCGCCATGCCCTTGCCGACGGGGATCCGCTCCACCTTCGACTTGAGCCCCGGCGGCAGCCCGCGCTCGGCGACGAGCAGGAGCGTCGCGCCCGCGGCGTCGAGGCCGTGCAGCGTCCCCACCACGCCGCCGAAGTGGCGCAGCACCTCGTCGAGCACCGCCGCGAACCGCCCGGCGCCCCCGTCGGTGTCGAGCAGCGAGCGGACCCGGTCGATCAGCGTGTCGGGCATGCGCGGAATGGTTGCTCACCCGCGCGCCGAAAAAAAGCCCCTTGACATCTTCGTGCGGAATGAATATTCATTCCGCAAGCAGGTCGAGCCATGGCGAAAGTGAAACCCGAGCACGAAGACTCCCCCAAGCGCGAGGCGATCCTGCACGCCGCGCTGGAGCTGTTCGCCGAGTACGGCTACCACGGCACCACCGTGCCGCAGGTGGCCGAGCGCGCCGCCGTCGGCGCGGGCACCGTCTACCGCTACTTCGACAGCAAAGAGGCGCTGGTGAACGCGCTCTTCCAGAAGTGGAAGGGCGAGCTCGGACGCACGCTGATGGAGGACTTTCCGATGACGCTGCCGGTGCGCGCCAAGTTCGCCGAGATCTGGCGGCGGCTGGCGTCGTTCGGCACGCAGCAGCCGGTGGCGTTCGCGTTCCTCGAGCTGCACCACCACGGCAGCTACCTCGACAAGCGCAGCCTGGCCGTCGAGGAGGCGCTGCTGCTGCCGCTGCGCGCGTTCGCGGCCGAGGCGCAGCGCACCGGCGAGATCAAGCCGCTGGCGGCGGAGATGCTGGGCGCGCTGGTGTTCGGATCGTTCACCGGGCTGGTGCTGGCGGCGCGCAAGGGGCTGCTGCAGCTCACGCCGAAGACGATCCACGCGGCCGAGCAGTGCATGTGGGCGGCGATCCGCCGCTGAGCTTTTTTTTGGGCCCGAGTCCGGAATGAACGTTCATTCCGGTACTTGGCGAGAGTGGGAACGAGCCTTGGCTGGCCAGAAATCGGAATGAACGTTCATTCCGGTTTCAACGAGCGAAAACGGGAGAACGACCATGAAGAACTCTCAGACCGTCCTCATCACCGGCGCCACCGCGGGCATCGGACGCCACGCGGCGCTCTACCTCGTGCGGCGCGGCCACCACGTGATCGCCACCGGCCGCAACCGCGACGCGCTCGCCGCGCTCGAGGCGGAGGCGTCGAGCGCGCAGCAGGCGCCGGGAGCGGCGCGCGCCGCGGGCGGCCGTCTCGACGTGGTCCGCCTCGACGTCACCGACGCCGCGTCGATCGCCGCCGCCTGCGCCGAGGTCGCCCGCCTCACCGACGGCCGCGGCCTCGACGCGCTGATCAACAACGCCGGCTACGGCATGGCGGTGCCGGTCGACGTCATGACCGACGCCGACGTGCGCGCGCAGTACGAGACCAACGTGTTCGGCCTGCTCGCGGTCACCCGCGCGTTCGTCCCCGGCATGCGCGCGCGCGGCCGCGGCCGCATCATCAACGTCTCGTCGGTGGGCGGCCGCATGACGGTGCCGTTCCTCGGCGTCTACAACTCGACCAAGTACGCGGTCGAGTCGCTGTCGAACGCCATGCGCTACGAGCTGGCGCCGTTCGGCATCCGCGTCTCGCTGATCGAGCCCGGCGCCATCCGCACCAACTTCGCCACCCGCACCGTCGACGGCACCGAGCGCTACCGCGGCGCCGACTCGCCGTACGCCGAGGCGTTCCCCATCTACGATCGCCTGCGCCTCCTCGCCGACAAGACCGCGCCCGGCCCCGACTGCGTGGCGCGCGCCATGGAGCGGGCGATGACCGCGCGGCGCCCGTCGGCGCGCTACGTGACGCCGTTCTCGAACCGCATCCTTTTGGCGATGCTGGCGGTGCTGCCGACGCGGCTCGTCGACTGGGTGTTCGGCAAGGTCACCGGGCTCACCCGCAAGCGGCTCGGCGGCGCCTCGCAGCGCGCGCTGCCGCCGGCGCGTCCCGAGGCGGCCTGAGCAAAAAAGCACGAACGTTCGTTCTTTTTTTTAGGAGGTCCGAAATGAACCGCATGCTGCTCGCGCTCGCGCTCCTCGTCTCGTCCGTCGCCGCCGCGCCCGCCGACGAGCCTCACGTCCTCAAGATCGCCACGCTCGCCCCCGAGGGCTCGCTGTGGATGAACCTGTTCCACGACTGGGCGCGCGCCGTCGAAGCGCGCTCGTCGGGGAGCGTGAAGATCAAGTTCTACGCCGGCGGGGTCGCGGGCGACGAGCGCGACGTGGTGCGCAAGATGCGCCTCGGCCAGATCGGCGGCGCGGCGGTGACCTCGATCGGGCTGGGGCTCATCCAGCCCGAGGTGCGCGTGCTCGAGGTGCCGATGCTGATCCGCGGCTACGCCGAGCTCGACTTCGTGCGCGCCCGGCTCGACGGCGAGCTGCGCAAGAAGTTCGAGGACAAGGGCTACGTGCTGCTGGCGTGGGGCGACGTCGGGCCGATCCACCTGTTCTCGAACACACCCGTGCGCTCCAAGGCCGATCTGCTGACGACCAAGCTGTGGGAGTGGAACGACGATCCGATCAGTCGCACGCTGTTCCAGCGCATGGGCGCGCACGGCGTGCCGCTCGGCGCGCCCGACGTGCTGCCGTCGCTGTCGACGGGAATGATCGACGCGTCGTACGGCTCGCCGCTGGCGGTGCTCGCCATGCAGTGGCACACGCGGCTGCGCTACATGACGTCGCTCGACTTCGGCCAGGCGCTCGGCGCCAGCGTGCTCACGCGCAAGGAGTTCGAGCGGCTCTCGCCTGTCGAGCAGCGCATCCTGCTCGAGGAGTCGCAGAAGCTGCAGTCGAGCCTGCTTCAGCAGATCCGCGCCGAGAACGATCGCGCGCTCGCGGCCATCAAGCGCACCGGCATGCAGGTGATCGACTCGCCCAAGTCGTTCGAGAAGGAGTTGGAGACGTTCGCCGTCGGCGTGCGCGGCGAGTTCGAGCCGTCGCTGTACAGCCACGACTTCCGCATGCGCGTCGAAAAGCTGGTGGCCGAATACCGCGCCCAACACCCGCTCGCCTCCCGCTGACAAAATAGATCCCGCAACTGGCGGACTCCTCTCGCGAGGCCCAACATCCCCGCCAACGCAGCCCGCGGGGCTTCCCTCCGTCGGAGCCGCGGTCTTCAGACCGTGGATCCCCATTCTCGAATCGTCGAATCGTGCTCAACGAATCGTCCTCCGCGAATCATCGCTCCGCGAATCATCGCCCTGCGAATCGTCCTCCGCGGATCCTCGCTCCGCGAATCGTCCTCCGCGAATCCTTGCTCCCGAATCGTCGCCCCGCGAATCGTCGTCTAGCGAATTGTCGCTCGCCGAATCGTCGCCCCGCGAATCGTCGCCCCGCGAATCGTC
>DASREC010000300.1:0-6391 GCA_035652295.1 Polyangia bacterium | reverse complement strand
CTGACGCGCGCGACGGAGATGGCGATGCTCAACGCCAACTACATCCGCGCCAAGCTCGCCGACGTCTACTCGCTCGCGTACGACAAGCCGTCGATGCACGAGGTCGTGTTCACCGACAAGAAGCTCAAGCGCGAGACCGGCGTGCAGACGCTCGACGTCGCCAAGCGGCTGATGGACTTCGGCTACCACCCGCCGACGATCTACTTCCCGCTGCCGGCGGTGACCGGCGGCGCGGGCGCGCTGATGATCGAGCCGACCGAGACCGAGACGCCCGAGACGCTCGACGCGTTCTGCGACGCGATGACCGCGATCGCCGAGGAGGCGAAGCGCGATCCCGAGATCGCGAAGAACGCGCCGCACCAGACCGCGCTGCGCCGGCTCGACGAGACGCGCGCCGCCCGCCAGCCGAAGCTGCGCTGGACCCCGCCCGACAAAACCGACCGCTGAACGCAGATAGATTTATATATTTAAATATATATAATTTCCGATGGCGATCCGCTGCGCTCTTGGCGTCTGCGGCGGTTCTCTGTCTCTGCGCTGTCGTTTCAGACGCGCGTGCGCTGGGCGCCGATGCGCTCGATCGCCGCGACCAATTCAGTCGGGCGCACGGCTTTCGAGATCGTCGGCACGCCGCCGGCCTCTTCCGCCGCCTTGCGCAAGCCGTCGTCGTCGATCGACGACCACAACGCGAGCAGCGGCCGCTTGGGCAGGTTGAGCTTGGCGATCACGCCCGCGAGCGCCGGCCCGGTGAGCCCCGGCATCTGCACGTCGAGGATCACGATGTCGGGCGCGCTGCGCAGCACCACCGCCGCCACGCCGAACGGCGACTCGCAGGTGCCCACCTGGTGGCCGTTGCGAGCCAGCATCCGCGAGACGATCCGCAGGATGTCCGGGTCGTCGTCGACCAGCAGGATGTTCAAGGTCCCCCCCGAGCCGCGCAGCGTTCGATGCACGATCATCATACGCCGCCGTCGCGGCGACGGATCATTGATACTTGTAGACCTTCACCGAGCCGCGCCCCGACAGCTCGAACGCGAACCCGAAGTTGAAGTGGATCTGCCCGTCGGTGTCGACCAGGTCCTTCGGCGGATTGGGAAACGGCCCCGCTTTGCGAAACGCCGAGATCGCCTCGTCGTCGAGGAAGTCGACGCCCGACGACTGCAGCACCTGCCACGCCACCAGCTTGCCCTGCGGGTCGAGGTGGATGCGCAGGACGGTGATGCGATCCTTGAAGCCGTACACGTGCCCCGACGAGTCGTGGATCATGTAGACCACGTCAGGGTGCCACTGATCGGCGACGGCGCGCTTGACGCGGTTGAAGAACGGCGCGTGCTTCCAGCGCTTGGAGTTGAGCGCGGTGGCCTCGCCGTCGTCGACGTCCTTCAAGTAGTCCATCGAGCCGGCGCCCTTGCCGATGGCGTGCTGGAGCACGTCGTTCGACGCCTGCAAGTTGGGTTTGCGATCGCCGGGCAGGCCGGGCGTCGCCGCCTCCTGCGAGCCGGGTGACGCGCGGCGCGCGCCCGGCGTTCCGCCTTCGCCCGACTCGGCGGCGGGCGGCTGCGGGCGCGCGGCCTCCGGATTTCCCGTCGAGCCCGCGTGCTCGAGCTCGCCGTCGGCGGTCGGCTGCGGGCCGTCGACCGAACGCTGCTCGGCGCGGCGCCGCTCGAGCTCGCGCATCGCCAGCGGCCCGGGTTTTCCCGGACGCCCCGCCTCCTCGACGGCCGGCGCGGCGCTGCGCGATCCGGCGCGCGGCTCGCTCACGTCAGGACGCCCGACCGGCGGCACGATCTCCGCGCGCGCGCCGCCGTGATCGCGCCCGTTCGCCTTGGTCTCGCGCTCCACCTTCGAGTCGAACTCGGACACGAACTTGGCGTTGTCGGGCCGCTCCTCGATCGCCGGCTTGGCGATGTCGACCACCTGCCCCGACGGGTTCTTGTCCTCTTCCTCTTTCTTGACCTGCTCCTCTTTGGCCTTCTCCTCGGCGGTCTTCTCGTCGGGGCGGCTGAGCTCGTCGACCAGCGACTCGATCTCCATCGGCCGATCGCGCTCGTCGTCCTGCGCGCGCTCGCTCGCGGACGACGACGCGGCCACGGGCGCGCGCGGCGGGAGCGTGAGCGGCGTGAGGTCCATCAGCGCGACGAACAGCACTCCGCCGACGGCGTGGAGCACCAGCGCCAGGACTACGGCGACCACCGCCCGCGCGGCAAATTTATTTCGGCGCGAGGTCAAACTGCACCATCTCACATTATAGAAGCGAAGCGGGCCTTCGGCTACCCTCCTGCCGTGTTGCCGAGCCGCGCGCAGAAACGATGGTCACCGCGGCTGCGCACCGCCGGCGCGCTGCTGCTGCTGATCGGCGTGGTGGCGCTGGTCGATCGCGTGCTGCCGGGAGCGAACGCGTCCTGGGGAGTGCTGGCGCCCGCCGTGCAAATTTCACTCGGTGCGGGCGCGCTCGCCGTCGGCGCGGCGCTGTTCCTCGTCGGGCGGCGTTGGCGCTAGACTCTCGGCATGTACATCGCCATGAACCAGTTTCGCGTGCATCCCGAGAAGACCGCCGACTTCGAGCGCGCGTGGCGCGAGCGCAAGTCGTTCCTGTCGGAGGTGCCCGGCTTTCGCGAGTTCCACCTGCTGCGCGGGCCCGCCGAGGACGGCGCGCAGCTCTACGCCTCGCACACCGTCTGGGAGACCGAAGCCGACTTCACTTCTTGGACGCAGAGCGAAGCGTTTCGCAAGGCGCACGCGCAGGGCGGCAAGACGGTGGCGTTCCTCGTCGGGCCGCCGAGGTTCGTCGGCTGGCAGGCGGTCGACGCGTAGTCATCCGCCGCAGCAGCTACCGAACGAGTAGTCGAAGCTGATGACGCGCCAGCCGCGCTTGTCGCGCGCGAACCGCACGTTCCAATCTCCGCCGCAGCCGTCGGAGACGCTCAGCTCGATCTCGCCGTCGCTGAGGTTGAAGAGGTCGTGCGACGCGCCGCCTTCGCAGCGCAGCACGCGGCGCGCGAAGTGACAGCCGCGCGCGTCGGCGCTCGGCTCGTGCTCGCAATATTCGGCGAGCGCGTGCTTGAGCTGCGCGCGCCGCATGCTGCCGCACTCGGCGACCGGTTCGACGTCGCCGCCGGAGAACGTCACGTCCGCGCGCGCCTCGAGCGACGACGCGAGCGCCGCGATCACGATCGCCATCCGCATGCGAGCTAGTACGGCGACGCGCGCGCGGCGTCTCCCTCTACAGTTTGGCTTTTTTCAGCCACTCGGTGTGGAGCGCGCCCGCCTCGGGACGATCCGCGCGCACGTACGTGTGCGCGCCGAACGCGTCGCGCTGCGCCTGCGTGAGGTTCTGCGGCAGGCGATCGGCGCGCAGGGCATCGAAGTAGCTCAAGCTCGCGCCCATCGACGGCACCGGGATGCCGCGCGCGTGCGCGAGCGACACCGCCTTGCGCCAGCCCGGCTCGGCGGCGCGCACCTCGGGCGCGAACTTCTCGTCGAACAGCAGGTTGGCGAGCTGCGGCCGCCGCTGGAACGCGACGCGAATGTCGTCGAGGAAGCGCGCGCGGATGATGCAGCCGCCCTTCCAGATGCGGCCGAGCTCGGCGAGGTCGACGCCCCACTTGTACTCGTCGGAGCCGGCGCGGATGAGGTGCATGCCCTGCGCGTACGAGCAGATCTTCGAGGCGTAGAGCGCCTCCTCGACGGCGGCGACCAGTTCCTCGCGATCGATCCGCGCCGCGTTCGCGGGAGCGCCGCCCAATTTTTCGCGCGCCTCGGCACGCATCGCGGTGAGGCTCGACACCACGCGCGCGTCGATCGCCGCCGCGATCGTCGGGATCGGCACGCCGAGATCGAGCGCCACCTGCGCCGTCCACTTGCCGGTGCCCTTCTGCTGCGCGGCATCGAGCACGCGATCCACCAGCGCGCCGCCGCGCTCGTCCTCGACGGTGAGCACCTCGGCGGTCAGCTCGATCAGGAACGACTCGAGCCGCCCGCGGTTCCACGCCGCGAACTGCGCCGACATCTCCTTGGCGCTCATGCCGCCGGCCTTGCGCATCAGATCGTACGCCTCGGCGATGAGCTGCATGTCGCCGTACTCGATCCCGTTGTGCACCATCTTGACGAAGTGGCCGGCGCCGTCGGGACCGCACCACGTCACGCACGGACCGCTGTCAGTCTTCGCCGCGATCGCCTCGAAGATCGGCTTCACCGGCTCGTACGCCTGCTTCGCGCCGCCCGGCATCAGGCACGGTCCGCGGCGCGCGCCCTCCTCGCCGCCCGACACGCCGGCGCCGAAGAAGAACGCGCCCGAGAGCTTCAGCGCCGCCTCGCGCCGCTGCGTGTCCTTGAACCACGAGTTGCCGCCGTCGATGACGATGTCGCCCGCCTCGAGCAGCGGCCGCAGCTTCTCCAGCATCTCGTCGACCGGCGCGCCCGCCTTGATCATCATTAATATGCGCCGCGGCCGCTCGAGCGCGGCGACGAACTCCTCGAGCCGCTTGGCCGGCGTCACGCGGATGCTCGGATTCTTGGCGACGAAGCGATCCACGCCTTCGGGCTCGAGGTTCCACACCGCGATCGGGTAGCCGTGCTCCTCGATGTTGAGCGCCAGGTTCTGGCCCATCACGCCGAGGCCGATGACGCCGAAGCTCGCTTGCGGTTTCGCCATGGCTGTCTCCTCGAAAGGGAGTTGAGGATACAATGGGCGCGTGCCGACCGTTAAGCGCCTTCGCGCGATTCTGCCCGTGATCGTTTTGCTCACCGGTTGCGATTCGCCGACCAACGACAATCAGGATCTGGCGATGAGCGATCTGCCGCTGCCGATGGAGACCATGCTCGCGCCGGCGCAGACGCTGACGACGTGCCTCGCCGTCGACGCGAGCGGCGTGTACTGGACCGATCAGGGCGGCGGCGCGAACAAGTTGCTCAAGGCGCCGCTCGGGGGCGGCGCGCCGGTGACGCTCGCCGTCGGCGCCGATGCGCCCGGCTGCGTGGCGATCGACTCCACGAACGCGTACTTCACGTCGGGCGATCAGCTCATGCAGGCGCCGCTCTCCGGCACCGCCGGCGCGCAGCCGATCGCCGGCGGCCAACATTTTCTCGGCCAGCGCCCGCTCTACGCGCAGGGCGGCTACGTCTGGTGGATCACCGACGTCTACGGCGCGGTCGACGCGTTCAACGGCAGCAACGCGATCGTGCGCGTGAGGAGCGGCAGCGCGGTCGAGGTGATGTTCGACGGCGTGATCGGCAACCCGGGCGGGCTCGCCGTCGACGACGCCAACTACTACTACAGCGACACCAACGGCGTGTTCATCCAGCCGCGCGCGGGCGGGAGCGGCCTTTCGGTCGGCACCTCGAGCGTGCACAACAACACCTTCGCCATCGACTCGGCGCACCTCGCGATCGTCGAGATCGCGTCGATCGGCACCGGCGACGTGGCGGTGCTGCGCCTCGACGGCATGGCGCGCGTGATCGCCTCGCCGATGCTGGCCGCGGCGCTGGCGCTCGACGAGACCGGCGTCTACGCGCGGCAGGGAAATCACCTGATGCGCTTCGCGCTCGACGGCACCAAGACGCTCACGCTCGCCGAGGCGGGGCCGCGCGCGATTGCGCTCGACGCCGCCAACATCTACTTCACCGACGGCGCGTCGATCCAAAAGATCGCAAAGCCGCAGTGAGCAGGTGTATATGAGTAAAAGGAGGTCACCCGGATGCCCGCACGCCGCACGCTCGCGCATGCACCACCGGGAGGCTGGTCCGCGATCGCGCTGCACTTCGAGCCGGCGGAGGCCCCGAAAGAGGGCTTCTACCTGACGCTGTTTCCCGACGGGAAACCGCCCGCGGTGGTGTTCTTGCGCGCGCAGCAGGTGGCGACGCTGCTCGACATGGCGGCGTCGTCGTCGACCAGCGATCAGCAACTGTGGGACGCGGTGGCGCGCGTTCCGCTCGAGCCGCTCCTGCCGAATCGCTCGCTCGCGTCGCGCCTGCGCGCGCTCTTGATCGACTGCGGCGCGCAGATCCGCGAGCTGGTCAAAGAGCAGGGCGCGCACCAGCCGCCGCCGTCGGAGACGCTCGACACCGAGACCGCCGACGAGCGCACCACCGACGATCCGTTCGAATCGCAGTCCTAGTTACCCGCGTAGCTCCGCCTACACCTCACTAGGGTCAGTTGTCCATGGACTGGGGGGAAAGTCTCCACTCGGAGGCGAAAACCCCCAGGTTGTCGTGGGCACTTCTTGGCAGGCGGCCTGCACAAACCACTGGTGCTCAACTTTTTGAGCCAGAAGGAGACGCCGTGAAACGAATCGATTACTACGCGGTTCAAGGCCCCTGGAAGATGCCCAAATGGCTGGGCGCGACCCTCGGCGGAATCTTCGCGGTGATCGCGATCGGTTCGGCGTACCTG
>DASREC010000299.1:0-41674 GCA_035652295.1 Polyangia bacterium | reverse complement strand
CGACGTCCATCTTCTCGGCGAGCGTGGTGAAGCCGCGGATGTCGGCGAAGAGGAGCGTCACCTCGCGCTGCTCGCCCGCCGCCACCATCTGTGGCGTGCGGCCCTGCGCGATGATCGCCTGCGCCACCGCCGGCGAAAAATAGCGGCCCAGGCGATCGCGCATCGCGCGCTCCGCCACCACGCGATCGAGCAGCGACAGGATGCGCCCCGGCAGGTAGCACGCGAGCGCGGTGCCGAGCCCGAGCGTGAGCACGCTGGTGGCCGGCCCGCCCGGCAGCTTGGACCAGTAGGCCATCGGGATGATCGCCAGCGACGCGAGCGCGCCGGTCAGGATGATGTACGTGCGGCGAAACGAGAACTGCGTCGCCGAGATCAGGATCAGCGCCTCGAGCACGCCGATCAGCATGATCGCCGACGGCGCCGGCAAAAACGGCCGCGTCAGCCAGGTGCCGCCGAGGCTGGTCGGCAGATCGACGAGCGGCAGCGCCAGCCACGAGCGGCGGCGCACCTCGACGCTGGCGCGCGAGCCGAGCCACAGCAGGATCGAGACGCCGAGCCATGCGGCGTGCAGCGGCACGAGCGTGCGCATGAGCGGCGAGCCCGAGAGCGCCAGCGCCACGTCGGCGCCGACGAACAGCGTCGCGGCGATCACGCGGATGGCGGTGAGCCACGCGGCGCTGCGCAGCCGCTCCTCGTCGAGCGCGCGGGCGAAGGCGTCGGGCGCGTCCGGCACTTCAGGCCCGCGGATGGTGCTGCTTGTAGACGTCGCGCAGGCGCGCGTTCGACAGGTGCGTGTAGACCTGGGTCGTGCCGATGTCGGCGTGGCCGAGCATCACCTGCACCGCGCGCAGGTCGGCGCCGCGCTCGAGCAGGTGCGTGGCGAACGAGTGCCGGAGCTTGTGCGGCGAGATGCGCTTGCGGATTCCCGTCGAGCGCGCGTAGCCGCCGAGCAGCTTCCAGAATCCCTGGCGCGTCATTGGGCGCCCGAGGTGCGTGAGGAACAGCGCCGCCGCCGCGCGCGTGCGGTCGAAGCCCGGCCGCGCGCCCGCCTGATACTCGCGGATGCGCGCGCACGCCACGTCGCCGATCGGCACCAGCCGCTGCTTGCGCCCCTTGCCGATCGTCGACAGGTAACTCTGCTCGAGGTTCACGTCGGCGGTCTTGAGCGCCACCAACTCCGAGACGCGCAGGCCGGTGGCGTAGAGCGTCTCCAGCATCGCCGCGTCGCGCAGGCCGCGCGGCGTCTTGACGTCGGGCGCGGCCAGCAGCCGATCGACCTCCTCGGGCGTCAGCACTTCGGGCAGCGGGCGTCCGAGGCGCGGCAGCTCGACGTCGGCGGTCGGGTCGCGCTCGACGTGACGCTCGGCGCGCAGGTGCTTGTACAGCCCGCGCAGCGCCACCAGGTTGCGCGCCTGCGAGCGCACCTGCAGCCGCTCGCCGGCGAGCGCGACGAGGTACTGCAGCACGTGCCGCGACTCCACCGCGCCGGCCTCGTCGAGCCCCGCCTTCGCGCACCAGCGGCGAAACTTCCCCAGGTCGCGCCCGTACGCCTCGACGGTGTTGCGCGCCAACCCCCGCTCCACCTTGACGTGGTCGAGATACAAATCGATCGCCGAGTCGAGGAGCATCCCCATCGTCTCAGCGCTACCACGCGCCCGCCACCGCGGCAAAAAAATCTCGCGCCCGCGCGCAACTTCCCAAACCCGCCGTCGATACCCTTGACGACTCAAATCGCGGGGGAGCAAAGTGCCATGGTGACCGACGAACAATTCCAAGCGCTCACGGACGAGATGCGCGGCGGGTTTCGCGCGATGCGCGAAGAAGCTGCCGAGTTCCGGCGCGACATCATCGACGCGTTCCAAAAGCTCGCCAAGCATCTCGACGAACGCCTCGAGCCGATCGAGACGCGCCTCGGCCGGCTCGAAGACGAATTCCAGACGCGCTTCAACCGCATCGAGGGCGCGCTGCATCGCGCCGGCGACGCGCTAAGTAATTTTTAGCAGCTCTTTGACCTTGGCGATGACCTGCGGGGCTTGGATGGGTTTGGTGATGTAGGAGTTGGCGCCGAGGGCGAGGGCGCGCTGGCGGTCTTCGTCGGCGCCTTCGGTGGTGATGATGATGATCGGGATCGACTTGAGCGCCTCGTCGGAGCGGACGCGCTTGACCAGCTTGAGCCCGTCCATGATCGGCATGTTGATGTCGGTGAGGATGATGTCGAGCTTGCCGCCGTTGAGCTTGCGCAGCGCATCGACGCCGTCGTCGGCCTCGACCACCTGCAGCCCGCGGATGCGGTTGAGCGCGAACACGATCAGCTGACGCATGGTGGGGCTGTCTTCGACGACCAGGGCGATCGGCATCGCTACACCATGTCCGCGGCGCGCCACAGCGCCGGCGAATTGCCGTTGAGCTCGGAGTAGAGCTTCGCGCCCTGCAGCGCCGAGGCCGCGTGCGCGCCGAGTAGATTGAACAGCTCGTGATCGACCTCGGCGAGCGCCGTCTTCTGAACCAGCAGATCCCAGACCACGATCACCCCCACGACCCGATCGCGGATGCGCAGCGGCGCCACCACCAGCGGGCGCTCGAGATCCGCGCGCGCGCCGAGCCGCGTCTCGTCGATGAACGGCTTGCCGGTGGCGATCACCTTGGCCTGCGGCCCGTCGGCGATCCCGCCCTCGGGCGCGCGCTGCTTGTCGACGCCCTCGGCCGCCAGCGTGCGCAGCCGCCCGCGCTCGTCGTCGACCAGCTGAATGGCGAACGTCTTGGCGCCGACGAAGTTGAGCAGGATCTCGAGGATGATCTGCGTGACCTCGCGCAGGTCCATCGTCGAGTGGAGCTGGTACGCCGCCACGTAGAGGTTGGCGAGGTTGTTGTTCTCGCGCTCGATCTCGTGGTAGCGCGTCGAGAAGTCGTGGCTCTCGCGCGCCACGCCCTCGAAGCGCTTGTTGAGCGCCGCGCGCTCCGACTCGAGCGACTCGATGCGCGCGACCAGCTCGCGCAGCGTGCGCCCCTCGGAGCCGGGCGTCGGATCGCCGCGCGCCACCAGGATGCGCCGCTCCTCCTCGAGCTGCACCACGCGGTAACGCAGCTTCTCGTTCTCGCGCATCAGCTCCTCGGTGAATTCCGCGCCGCGTTTGAAGAAGGTCTCGATGAACTCCTTCTTCGACGCCGCGAGGTCCAGCTCCGGGAGCCCCGCCTTCTCGTCGGTCTTGGACATGAGCCTTGGTACGATAACAGACTTGGTCAGCGACGGGCAAATCGCGTGATGGCGTCGGCCATGGCGCCGAGCGGGATCACCTCGTCGACCTGGCCGGTGGCGATCGCCTCTTGCGGCATGCCGGAGATGACCGCGGTCTGCGGTGACTCGGCGAGCACGCGGCCGCCGGCGGTCTTGAGCGCGCGCACGCCGCGCCCGCCGTCGCCGCCCATGCCGGTCAAGATGATGCCGAGCGCGTCGGCGCCGATGGCGCGCGCCACCGAATCGAACATCCGATCCACCGACGGGACGAAGCGATCGTCCGGCTGCGGCGGGATCACGTCGGCCTTGAGCTGCGCGCCTTCGCGGCGCACGGTGAGCGAGCCCGAGCCCGGCGCCACCAGCACCACGCCGACGGAGACCGCGTCGCCCGGCTCGGCCTCGCGCACGCGCCACGCGGTGGTGCGATCGAGCCGCTCGGCGAACGCCTTGGTGAACTTCACCGGCATGTGCTGCGTGACCACGATGCCGAGCGGCAGCTCCGAGTCGAGCGCCGACAAGATTTGCGTGATCGCCGGCGGCCCGCCCGTCGACGCGCCGATGGCGATGAGGCGCGGCGGCGCCGGCCCCTCGCGCCGCCCCGGCGCCACCGTCACCGACGGCTGGCCGCCGAGCTGCGGGAACACGCCCGAGACGGTGCCCATCGACGCCGTGCGCGCCGCGCGATCGGCCAGGCTCACCATGCGCAGCTGCGTCACCAGCCGCACCTTGCCGAGCAGCTCGTCCTTGATGCCCTTGAGCTCGGGCGTGATGTTGCGCGACGGCTTGGCCACGAAATCGAGCGCGCCCAACTCGAGCGCCTTGAACACGTTCTCGCGCGTGTTGTGCCCGGAGATGACGATCACCGGCATCGGCTTCTTCGACATCAGGATGCGCAGGAACGAGAACCCGTCCATCTTCGGCATCTCGAGATCGAGCGTGATCACGTCGGGCAGGAGCTGAAACGCCTGGCGCAGCCCCTCCTCGCCGTCGACGGCGCGCCCCACCACCTGCACGCCCGGGCTCTCCTCGAGCATGGACGTGATGGTCTGGCGGTTGTACGCCGAGTCGTCGATCACCAGCACGCGGATGGTCCGGTTCATAGCGGTTTCCGATACACCATGTCGTTTTTCAGATGCACCAGCTCGAACGCCGTCGTCAGGTTGAGCAGCGACTCGGAGTGCCCGAGGAGAAGGTAACCACCCCGCGCCAGCTTGCGATAGAGGATGTCGATCACCCGCTTGCGCGAGGCCTGATCGAAGTAGATGAGCACGTTGCGGCAGAAGATCACGTCCACGTCGCCGACGAGCGCCATCATCGGCTCGTCGATCAAGTTGATCTGGCCGAAGCTGACCAGCGCGCGCACGTCGTCGCGCACCTGGTGCTTGCCCTCGACCTCGCGGAAGTAGCGGCGCTGCAGCCGCTCGTCGGTGGCGCGGAACGAGCCGCGGCCGTAGAGCGCCTTGCGCGCGGTGGCCAGCACACGGCGCGAGATGTCGGAGCCGAACACGCGCAGGTCCCAGTCGAGGAACAGGCCGGTCTCCATCATCTGGATGGCGATGGTGTACGCCTCCTCGCCCGAGGCGCAGCCGGCCGACCAGACGGTGAGGCGCGGGCCGCGGCGGCGCGCGGCGTGAAGCTCGGGGAGAATTTCCAGACGAAAGGCGTCGAGCTGGTAGCTCTCGCGGAAGAAGTACGTCTCGTTGGTGGTGACGCGCTCGACGATCTCCTCCAGCTCGGCGCGGCGCGTCTCCGGATTGCACGAGCGCAGGTAGCGGTAGTAGTCGCCGAAGTCGGAGAGCGCCAGCGCCTCGACGCGCGGGAGCAGCCGCCGCTGGATCAGGAAACTCGAGTCCTCCTCGAAGTAGATGCCGCAATATTCGTAGATGATGCCGCGCAGGAGGCGGAAGACCTCGCGCGACAGGAGCCGCTCGGTGAACGGCGGCCGGATCATTCTCCCGCGCGCGCGCCGGCGAGCGCGGTCCCGAGCGCCGAGTCGATCGCTTCCAGCACCAGCGGGTCGCGCTCGACGGTGCGGCGGGCGTAGAGCAGCGGGTGCGCGGAGGAGCCGTGCTCGCCGAGCGCCTGCGCGGCGGCGCGGCGCACGTCCCAGCGGCGATCGGAGAGCGCGCGATCGAGCGCCTCGCGCACCGCGCGATCGCCGCCCGGCGGCGGCGAGCCGGCGCGGCGGCCGAGGGCGCGCGCGGCGACCTTGACGATCTCGGCGTCGGGGGCGTCGAGCGCGGCGATCAGACGCGCGTCGTCGGCGGCCTCGCCGAGCTGGCCGAGCGCCTCGAGCGCGGGGACGGCGGCGATCGGCTCGGGCGCCTCGGCGAGCTTGCGCAGGACGGCGAGCGCGCGCGTGCGCTCGGGGCCCGAGGCCGCGCGCGCCACCGCGCCGAGCGCGCGCGCCGCGGCGCCGCGCACCGCCACTTCACCGTCGTGCGCCGCGCGCTCGAGCGGATCGATCAGCCGCGCCGGATTTTCGCCGGCGTGGGCGCCGAGCGCGCGCGCGGCGGCGGCGCGCACCTCGACCGATTCGTCGGCGAGCGCGAACAGGAGCGCGTCGTCGGCCTCGCTGGTCGCCGGCAACTGCGCCAGCGCCTCGGCGGCGGCGCGCCGCACCTCGGGCGAGGAGGCGCCGAGCGCGGTGCGCAGGAACGCCACGTCGGCGGCGCGCCCGCACGCGCCCAGCACGCGGCACAGGTGCGGCGCCTCCGGCCCGTCGAGCCCGCGGCTCTGCACCAAAATTCGCACGGCGTCGTAGTAGCGCGTGCCGAGCTGGCCGAGCGCGGCCGCGGCGCTCGCCGCCACCTCGTCGGCGCGCCCGCCGGCGGAGGTCCGCGCGCACGCGCGCACCAGCGGCGCCAGCGACTCCTGGCCGCCGATCTCGCCGAGCGCCTGCGCCGCGCCCGACGCGGCGTCGAGATCTTCGTCGGCGAGCGCGTCGGCGAGCAGCGTCTGGACGCGCGCGTCGGTGGCCGCCGGGCCGAGCCGCGGCAGCAGGCGGAACACGTCGCCGCGCAGCCGCCCTTCGAGATCGGGCGACAGCGTCACCAGCGCCTCGACGGCCGCCGCGCCCACGGTCACCAGCGCCTCGATCGCGCCGTCGCGCAATTCCGGATCGGCCACCGCCAGCACCAGCGGCCGCACCGCCTCGACGCGCCCCTGCAGGCCGAGCACGGTCACCGCCGCGCGCTGCACGCCGAGCGTGCCCTCCATCAGCGCCTGCACCAGCGACTGCATGCCCGCCGTCGAGAGCGAGAGGCGCGCGCGCAGCCGGCTGCGCAGCGGCACGTCGGCGCGGCGGCACAGCTCGGCGAGCGCGCGGATCGCCGCCTCGCGCGTCGAGCGCGCCGGATCGGCCAGCCCGCTCTCCAGCCGCGCGATCGCGTGCTCGTCGCCCGAGCGGCCGAGCGCCTCGAGCGCGGCGGCCCGCAGCGTGGCCTCGGCGAACAGCGGCTCCAAAGCGCTCGGCTCCAGGCGCGCGCCCAGGCGATTCAAGCCATCGAGCGCGGCCAGCGTGAGCAGGCGATCCTTGCTCGCGCCCGAGAGCGCGCCGCGCAGCGCGGTCTCGGCGCCGGCGCCGCCGATCGAGCCGAGCGCCTCGGCGGTGGCCACGCGCACGTTGGGGTCGGCGTCCGAGAGTAGCGGCGCGAGCGCGTTCGCCGCGCGTCCATCGCCGATCAAGCCGAGCGTGTCGACCAGCACCTTGCGATGCTCGGGCCGCCCGTCGAGCGCGCGCACGATCGGCGCGACGGCTTCCGCGCCGATGGCGGTCAGCCCCTCGACGGCGGCGTTGCGGCGGCCGACGTTGTCGGGCTCGCCGAGCGCGCGCGTGAGCGCCTCGGCCGCCGCCGCGCGATCGCTCCACGCCGCCGCGCGCGCCGCCGCCTCCTTGCGCACGCGCCAGCTCGCGTCGCCCATCGCGTCGATGAGCAGGTCGAGCGCGGCCCCGGCGTCGGGCCCGCGCGCGTCGACCGACAGCTCGGCCACCGCTGCGCGGCGCGCCTCCTCGTCGGCGGATTGCAACTGCGCGCGCGCGCCCGCGAGCTCGAGCGGCATCACGCGCCTCCCGCGGCCTCGGCGCGCGCGCGCCGCCGCTGCTGGCGCAGCTCCTCCAGCGCCACGCCGATGAAGTCGCGCGTGCGCCGCACCTCGACGGGAACGCGCAGATCGAACAGCAGCCGCCCCTCCTCCAGATCGAGGCGCAGCCGCGCCTGCAGCTCGTCGTCGTCGTCGTGATCGAGCGCGTCGCCGTTGTAGAGCGCGATGTCGGCGACGATCAGCCGCGCCAGCCGCTCGGCGCGCGACTGCGCCGCCACCGGATCGAGCCGCGCCTCGCCCGCCGCCTTGATGGCGCGCCCCTCGGGCGTGTCGGCGTGCGACGCCGGCGGCGTGCTGGTCGCCGCGTGATCGGGCGGGCCGATCAAGCGCTCGAGCTTGCCGACGAGCGCGTCGGGCAGGTGGTGCTGCTCGACGTAGTCGTCGGCGCCGTAGAGCGAGGTCGGCCGGCGCTTGTAGCCGGTGCGGTTGTAGATCGACGCGATCAGGACCACGCGCGTGCCGAGGCCGCGGCGCCGCACCTCCTCGACGATCTGGTAGGCGTGCACGCCGGGGATCGCCACGTCGACCACCAGCGCGCGCGGCGCGTCGCCGCGATCGAGCGCGCGCACCGCCGAGGCGCCGTCGGCCACCACCTGCACCGCGTAGCCGGCGCCCTCGACCAGGCGGCGCACCACCTCGCGGATCGGCTCGCTCTCGTGCGCCACCAGCACCGTCACGCCGCGCCTCCCGGCGGACCGTCGAGGCCGGCGAGCGTGATCTTCTCGCGCGACGACAGGATGGCGTCGAGATCGAGGATCATGAAGATGCGGCTGCCGTGATGCACCACGCCCGAGAAGTACGCCGCCTCGCCCTGCGCCAGCGCCGGCGCCGCGCGCACCTGCTCGAGCGGCACGCGCAGCGGCTCGCTCACACCGTCGACGATCAGCGCCACGATCATGCGCCGCCCGCTCACGTCGATCGCCACCACGAGAAACTTGGTCGAGCGCGCCGTCGGCGTCGGCACGAGATCGAAGCGCTTGCGCAGATCGACCACCGGCAGGATCGTGCCGCGCAGCTCGATCACGCCCTCGATGAACGGCGGCGCTTTCGGCACCGGCGTGATCTTGACCGGGTTGATGATCTCCTTGATGCGCATGATGTCGAGCGCGTACTCGCCGCTGCCGACGGAGAACGCGACGAGCTGCAGGAGCTCGGCGGCTTTCTTCGCCGGCACCGCGCCGACGCGCGGGCGGCCGAGGCCGGTGCCGGTGCCCTTCATGGGCTCTCCCGCCGGCGGCGCGCCGCGCGGATCTCGAACGCGACCACCGCGCCGAGCTGGAGCAGGATCACCATGCGCTCGCGCCGCCCTTCGCCGTAGCGGCCGATGCCGGCGAGCAGCCGCGTGTCGTCGGCCGCCAGCGTCGACGGCGGCGGCTCGATGTCGGCGTCGGTGAACTTGACCACGCCGCGCACGGCGTCGACCAGCAGCCCGTACGGCTCGACGTCGTGCTGCACCACCAGGATGCGCGCGGCGCGCGTCGGCGGCGTGGCGTCGAGCCGCAAGCGCAGCCGCAGATCGATCACCGGGATGATCGCGCCGCGCACGCTGGTCACGCCGAGCACGAAGCGCGGCGCGCGCGGCACCTCGGTGATCTCGACCAGCTTGATGATCTCGCGGATCGAGCGCAGCTCCACGCCGTAGGTCTCCGCCGAGACCACGAACGTGAGCACCGGCCGCTGCGGCCGATCGTCCTTGCGATCGAGCGCGCGCAGGTACGTCTCTTCGGTGGCGAGCTTCATGCCGCCTCCACCTGCGAGCTCACCGCCTCCTCGACGATCGCCGCCACGTCGAGCACCAGCACCGTGCGCTTGCCGCCGAGCTCGGTCGCGCCGGCGATCCCCGGCACGTCCTTGAGCGACGAGCCGAGCCCTTTGATGACGATGTCCTGCTGCCCTTCCAATTCGTCGACGAGCAGGCCGATGCGGTGCTGCGCCAGGCCGACGACGACGACGAACTGGCGGTGCGGCGCGCGCTCGCCGGCCGCGCGCTCCAGCTCGAACACGCGCTCGAGGCGCGCCAGCGGCAGCGTCTGGCCGCGCAGCCCCATCACCTCGCGCCGCTCGATGGTCGACACGTCCATCGCCGACACGCGCAAGCTCTCGAGCACCGAGTTGAGCGGGATGGCGAACGTGCGCCCCGCCGCGCGCACGATCAGCGCCTGGATGATCGCCAGCGTGATCGGCAGCGTGATGGTGAGCCGCGTGCCGCGCCCCGGCTCCGACGCCACGTCGATGATCCCCGACAGCCGCGCGATGTTGGTCTTGACCACGTCCATGCCGACGCCGCGCCCCGACATCTCGTCGGCGACTTTCTTCGTCGAGACACCCGGCAAGAAGATCAAGTTGAAGATGTCGCGCTGGCTCAAGTCGCCGGCCTGCAGGCGATCGATCACGCCGCGCTCGATGGCCTTCTCGACCAGCGCGCGCTCGTCGAGGCCGGCGCCGTCGTCCTCGATCTCGATCACCACGTGGTTGCCGCGCTGCTCGGCGGAGATGCCGATGGTGCCGGCGTCGGGCTTGCCCGAGCGGCGCCGCACGTCGGGCCGCTCGATGCCGTGATCGATGCAGTTGCGGATCACGTGCATCAGCGGATCGGACAGCTCCTCGACGATCAGCTTGTCGAGCTCGGTGTCGGAGCCGGCGATCACGAGACGAATCTCTTTTCCCGCGTCGCGCGAAATCTTGCGCACCACGCGCGAAAGTTTTTCGAACACCTGGCCGAGCGGCACCATGCGCACGTCGAGGATGCCCTGCTGCAACTCGTCGAGCTTGCGGCCGAACGAGCGCAGCTCGTGGTGCAGCGCACGCGCCAGCTTCGACTGCGTGCGATCCTGCTTCACGCCGTCGAGGATCGTCTGAAAGCCGGCGCGCGCGATGGCCAGCTCGCCGACGATGTTCATCAGGTGATCGAGCTTGCGGATGTCGACGCGCACCGTCTGCGCCACCGACTTGAGCGACAGCTCTCCGCCTTCGTCGGCGAGCGGGCTGGGCGCGATCGCGGCGGCGTCGCCGGGCGCGCGCTCGACGGCGGCTTCGCGGCGCGCCGGCGCGGCGGCGGACGAAGGCGGCGCGGGCGAAGGCGCGCGGCGCGGCACCAGGTGCACCTCGGCCGACAGCCCCTCGACGGCGGCGCGCACCTCCTCGGGCGGCCGCGCCGAGCCGAGCACCACGTCCAGCTCGATCTGCTGATCGTTGGCCGCCTCCGTCGACGGCAAATACGTGATGACCTCGCCGACCGGCTTGAGCCGCGTCTTCAGCTCGTCGAGCCCCTTGTCGATCGTCAGCAGATCGAACGCGGCGTGGATGCGATAGAGCGTGCGCCCGGCCTTGATGTTCTCGCGCAGGCGGTGCTCCTCGTACTCGGTGAGCACCGAGAGCAGCCCGGCGTCGAGCTCGTAGCCGCCGAACGGCGCGGGCTCGCTCTCGTGCGGCTGCACGGTGGCCACGCGATCCAGCCGCTCGATCAAATCGTCGACGGAGACGCTGGGCTCGCCGGGGCGCGCGCCCGACGCGGTGTCGGCGATGATGCGGTTGAACAGCGCCACCGCCTCGAACAGGAGATCGAGCGTCTCCGGCTGCAGCTCGAGGCGGCCGAGGCGCAGCGAGTCGAGCAGGTTCTCGAGGTTGTGCGAGAGGCTGGTCATGCGCGTGACGCCGAACAGGCCCGAGAGCCCCTTCAGCGAGTGCACCGCGCGAAACGCGCCGTTCAAGACTTCCGGATCGTCGCGGCCCGACGAGCGCGCCTCGTCGAGCGCCAGCAGATCGCGGTTGAAGGCTTCGACGATCTCCTGCGCTTCGGACAAAAACTCCTGAAGCGCTTTCTCCGTCGGCGCGTCGCTCATGCCGTGTGCGCGCTCAGGACCTTGCGAACCACCGCGAGCAGCTCCTCCGGCTCGAACGGCTTGGTGAGGTACGCATCGGCGCCGAGCTTGAGGCCGCGCTCGCGATCGGCGGCGCGCGCGTCGGTCGAGATCAGCACCAGCGGCGTGCGCGCGTGGCGCTCGGACTCGCGCACGTAGCGCACCAGCTCGAGGCCGTTGATGTCCGGCATGTTGATGTCGGTGATGATCACGTCGTATTGCGCGCGCGGCAAAATCTTGAGCGCCTCGAAGCCGCTCGGCGCTTGCGTCACCTGGAAGCCGCCGGACGACTCCAGCGTGGCGGTGACGAAGCCGCGCATGGTGGTCGAATCCTCGACGACGAGCACACGCTGCGGCATGCGGGCCATTATATCACCCGCTGCTCTCGCGCGGGGGTGTTGGTGGTGCTTTTCGCGGGCATTGCGAAGGCGCTCGCCGTCTGCGGCGATGCTAGCCGTAGCATGAGTGAGCACGTGCCGCGCACAGCCGCTGCTGCGCAGCAGCAGCGGCGAGCACGGCGTATGCGAGCGTCCGGCGAAAAACAGTTTTCGCGCCCGCCCGCGGAATGCAGCGGGTGTTCAGCGACGCTTCAGCGACGAGCGAGCTCCGCGGCTTCTTTTTGGCCCGCGGGGCTTTCGACGATGACCAGCTCGCCGGAGAGCTTGCCCTTGGCTTCGTCGAGGAAGAGCTCGAGAGCGCGGCGCGCGGAGAGGCGGCCGGTGGAGCGGCCGGGCGGCGCGAGCGCGTAGCGGCGAACGGCGAGGCGCTCGATGACCGAGAGGATCTTGCGCGCGGCTTCGCGGGCGCGCGCCTCGTCGAAGCGATCTTGCGGCCCGAGCCCGAACAGCACGATGCGCGGAAACGGCAGGCGCGCGCCCGGCGGATAGAGCGTGGTCTCGCCCCAATCGCCGTCGAGGCGGTCGCGCGCGATCAGCCGCGAGAGCCGCCCGCACAGCCGCCAGTCGCACAGTCCGGCCGCGCCGCGCAGCGGGCGCTCGTCGGCGAAGAACGGCAGCACCAGCGCCTCCGGCGCCTGCGCCGCGTCGAGCATGTCCCACTTGCCCAATTCGGGCGCGAGGAACGAGACGTTCACCGATCGACGTCCTCGAGACAGCGGTCGAGGATGCCGTTGACGAACGCCGGCGACTCGGCGGTGCCGAAGCGCTTGGCGATCTCGATCGCTTCGTTGATCGCGACCTTGGCCGGAACGTCGGCGCAATATTTCAATTCGTAGATCGCCAGGCGCAACAGGTTGCGGTCGACGCGCGCCATGCGCTCGAGCCGCCAGTTGCGCGACGCGCGCCCGAGCTGCGCGTCGATCTCGGCGAGGTGCTCGCGCACGCCGCGCACCAGCTGATCGGCGAACGCGCGGTTGGCCTCCTCGCCGCCTTCCGACGCCGGCGGCGCCGCCTCGCGGGAGAAGTGCTGCCAGAACAGCGCCGCCGCCTGCTCGCTGGTGAGCTGCTCCTGCACGTCGAGCTGGTACAGGATCTGGAGCGCGATCTCGCGCGCTTTGCGTCGATTGCCGGCCATGGTCTACCGCGCGTGCGCCCCGAGCTGCGCGAACAGCGACGCCATCTCGATCGCCGCCAGCGCGGCGTCGGCGCCCTTGTTGCCCGCCTTGGTGCCGGCGCGCTCGACCGCCTGCTCGATGGTCTCGGTCGTCAGCACGCCGAACACGACCGGGATCTTGGCGCTCATGCCGAGCTGGCCAATCCCCTTCGCCGCTTCGCCCGCGACGTAATCGAAGTGCGGCGTGGCGCCGCGGATCACGCAGCCGAGGCAGATCACCGCGTCGAACCCGCCCGCCTCGACGACGCGCCTGGCGACTTGCGGGATCTCGAACGCGCCCGGGCAGCGCACCACCGTCACGTCGTCGCCCGACGCGCCCGAGCGCTCGAGCGTGTCGATCGCGCCGTCGACCAGCCGATCGACGATGAAGGCGTTGAAGCGCGCGGCCACGATCGCCACCTTCAGGCCCTTGGCCGAGAGTTGTCCGTCGACGAAGCGAGGCATCGCTACTCCTTCTTCCCGCCGGAGAGCAGGTGGCCCTCGCGGTCGCGCTTGTCGCGCAGGAAGCTGACGTTGTGCTTGGTCTCGCCCACCTCGAGCGGCACGCGCTCGGCGACGGTGAGATCGTAGCCTTCGAGGCCGACGATCTTTTTCGGGTTGTTGGTGAGCAGGCGGATCGAGCGCACGCCCAGCTCCGACAAGACCTGCGCGCCGAGACCGAAGTCGCGCAGCTTGTGCTCGCCGCCCTCGACGCGCGTGGCGCCCTCCTCGTGCAGCACGTGGGCGCGCACGTCGCCGTAGAGCGATTGGCGGCCCGAGGCGTAGACGTAGAGGAACACGCCGCGGCCCGCGCGCTCGATGGCCGCGAGCGCCGCGCGAAGCTGCGCGCCGCAGTCGCACGCCGCCGAGCCGAACACGTCACCGGGGAAGCACGCGGTCTGCACGCGCACCAGCACCGGCTCGGGCGTGGTCAGATCGCCGAGCGTGAGCGCGAGGTATTCGGTCTTCTCGACGGGCGTGCCGTAGACGACGGCGCGAAAATCGGCGGTGACGCCGGGCAGCGTCGGCGTGAGCGGCGCCTCGGCGCGGCGCTCGACCAGCGACTCGCGCTGCAGGCGATAGTCGATCAAGTCGGCGATCGAGAGGATGCGCAACGAGTGCTGCGCGGCGAAGCGCTCGAGATCGGGCATGCGCGCCATCGAGCCATCGTCGTTCATGATCTCGCAGATGACGCCCGACGGGGAGAGCCCGGCGAGGCGCGCGAGATCGACCGAGCCTTCGGTCTGGCCGGTGCGCACCAGCACGCCGCCGCGTTTCGCGCGCAGCGGGAACACGTGGCCGGGCGTGATCAGATCCTCCGGCCGCGCGTCGGCGCCGACGGCGGTGAGGATGGTGGTCGCGCGATCCTTGGCGCTGATGCCGGTGGTCACGCCGCGGCGGGCTTCGATCGAGACGGTGAACGCGGTGCCGAACGGCGAGCCGCCGCCCTTGCGCGCCGACTGGAGCGGCAATTCGAGCGCGTCGGCTTTCTCCTCGGTGAGCGTCAAGCAGATCAGCCCGCGGCCGTACCTGGCCATGAAGTTGATCGCCTCGGGCGTCACCTTCTCGGCGGCCATGGTCAGGTCGCCCTCGTTCTCGCGATCCTCGTCGTCGACGAGGATGATCATCTTGCCGGCGCGCACGTCGTCGAGCGCGGCCTCGACGCGCGCGGCGCGCTCCTTATTCGTCGGCATAACCGGACTCCTTGAGCTTGGCGAGCGTGAGGCCGCCGCCGGACGGCGCGTAGCCGGCGAGCAGCTTCTCGACGTACTTGCCGATCAGATCGACCTCGAGGTTGACGTGCTCGAGCTCGCGCTTCTTCGTCAGCGTGGTGGCGGTCTGCGTGTGCGGGATGATCGAGACCTCGAAGCCGCGCCCGTCGACGCGGTTGACCGTGAGGCTGATGCCGTCGACGGCGATCGAGCCTTTCTCGACGACGTAGCGGAGCAGCTCCGGCTTGGCGCCGATCGCCACGTCGATGGCCTCGCCGCGCGGACGCACTTTATAGATGCGGCCGATGCCGTCGACGTGGCCGGCGACCAGGTGGCCGCCGAGGCGATCGCCGAGGCGCACCGGCCGCTCGAGGTTCACCGCCGCGCCGGTCTTCAGCTCACCGAGCGTGGTGCGCTCGAGCGTCTCCGGGCCGGCCTCGACGGTGACGCGGCCGCGCTCGGCAGAGGTCACGGTCAGGCACACGCCGTCGACGGCCAGCGACGCGCCGAGCGGCTGCAGCTCGTCGAGCAGGCGCGCGGCCAGCGTCAGGCGCCGGCCCTGCCCCGACGGGAGCGCGTCGATCTGCTCGACGCGGCCGACGTCCTCGACGAGTCCCGTGAACATGCGAGCTTCTCGTACCACATTTAACGTCGCTTCGCCGCGACGTCACCGCAGACGAGGATATCATCGCCGAGGCGGCGGGTCGAAACGCGCGTGAGGCGCCAGGCGTCGGTCATGCGGCTCGGCCCGTCGGTGGCGAGCAGCGGAACGCCGCCCGCGCCGATCAGCTTGGGCGCGATGAACAGCGCCACGCGATCGACCAGGCCGGCGGCGAGGAGCTGCCCGTGCACCTCGCCGCCGCCTTCGACGAGCAGCGACTGGAGCTCGCGGCGGCCGAGCTCGTCGACGAGCGCGCGCAGATCGACGCGGCCGTTCTTGCCGGCGAGGCGCACGATCTCGGCGCCGCGCGCGCGCAGCGTTGCGGCTTTGGCCTCGCTCGCGCCGCGCGTGGTGGCGACCAGCGCGCCGCCGAGCACCTTCGCGCGCGCGCCGATCGAGAGTTTCCCGTCGAGGATCACGCGCACGGGATCGCGGCCGCCGCGCGGAAGCCGCGTGGTGAGCCGCGGATCGTCGAGCGCCACCGTGCGCGCGCCGACCAGGATCGCGTCCGCGCGATCGCGCAGCCGGTGCGCCTCCAGCCGCGACGCTTCGCCGCTCACCCAGCGCGAATCGCCCGAGCGCGCCGCCAGCCGCCCGTCGAGCGTCACCGCCGCCTTGAGCGTCACCAGCGGCCGCCCGGTCTCGATCCAGCGCAGCCAGCCGGCGAGAAACTCGCGGCACTCGTCCTCGCACGCGCCGACCTCCACGGCCACGCCCGCGCGACGCAGCCGCGCCGCCCCGCCGCCGCGCACGTGCGGATTGGGATCGCGCACGCCGATCACCACGCGCTCGACGCCCGCGCGCACCAGCGCCTCGGCGCACGGCCCGGTGCGCCCGACGTGGTTGCACGGCTCGAGCGTCACGTACACCGTCGCGCCGCGCGCTCTTCCGTCGAGCTTGGCGAGCGCGTCGGCCTCGGCGTGCGCGCCGCCCGGCGGATGGGTGAAGCCGGTGGCGAGCACTTTTCCCGCGCGCACGATCACCGCGCCGACGGGCGGATTGGGCCGCGTGCGCCCGCGCGCGCGCTCGGCCAGGCGCAAGGCCTGGTGCATGAATTTGACGTCGAGCTTGCTACTCACGCGGAAGCGCGTCGAGCAGCGCGACGCGCTTTTGGTGGCGGCCGCCGGCGAACGGCGTGGCGAGGAACGTCTTGAGCGCCTCCTCGGCGACCGCGCGGCCGATCAGCCGCTCGCCGAAGCAGATGACGTTGGCGTCGTTGTGCTCGCGCGACAGGCGCGCCGCGGTCGGCTCCGACACCAGCGCCGCGCGCACGCCCGGCACCTTGTTGGCCGCCATCGAGATGCCGATGCCCGAGCCGCACACCGCCACGCCGCGCGCGTCGCCCAGCTCGACGACTTTTTTTCCGACGGCGGCGCCGAACTCGGGATAGTCGACCGGCTCGACGGTGTTGGTGCCGACGTCGACCACCTCGTGGCCCCACGACGCCAGCAGCGACTTCAAGTGTTCCTTTAAGTTGTAGCCCGCGTGGTCGGAGCCGACGACGACGCGCATCAGTTGCCCGTGTAGCGCGTGAAGATCAGCGTCGAGTTGGTGCCGCCGAAGCCGAAGCTGTTCGACAGCGCCGCCTGCACCCGCACCTCGCGCGCCTGGTTCGGCACGTAGTCGAGGTCGCACGCCGGGTCGGGCGTCTCCAGGTTGATCGTCGGCGGCAAGATGCCGCGCTCGAGCGCCAGCACCGCGAACGCCGCCTCGATGCCGCCCGCCGCGCCGAGCGTGTGGCCGGTCATCGACTTCGTCGACGACATGGCCAGCTTCTTCGCGTGATCGCCGAACACCGTCTTGACCGCGATGGTCTCGGCGATGTCGCCCTGCTTGGTCGACGTGCCGTGCGCGTTGATGTAGCCGACCGTCGCCGGATCGATCTCGGCGTCCTTGAGCGCGGCGCGCATGCAGCGCTGCGCTCCTTCGCCGTTCTCCGGCGGCTGCACCATGTGGTGCGCGTCAGAGGAGACGCCGTAGCCTTTCAGCTCGGCGTAGATCTTGGCGCCGCGCTTCTTCGCCGACTCCAGCTCCTCGATCACGAACACGCCGGCGCCCTCGGCGATCACGAAGCCGTCGCGGTCGTTATCGAACGGGCGCGACGCGCGCTGCGGCTCTTCGTTGCGCGTCGACAGCGCGCGCATGGCGTTGAACCCGCCCACGCCGAGCGGCGTGATCGTCGCCTCGCAGCCGCCGGCGAACATGGCGTCGACGGTGCCGCGCTGGATGGCGTAGAACGCCTCGCCGATCGAGTGCGCCCCCGTCGAGCACGCCGAGACGTGCGACATGTTCGGCCCTTTGAGCCCGAAGCGGATCGACACCAGGCCCGGCGCCATGTTCACGATGATCATGGGCACGAAGTACGGCGAGATGCCGCGCCGCGGCCCCTTCTCGGTGAGCGCGGCGAACGTCTTCTCGATGGTCGCCACGCCGCCGAGCCCCGCGCCGATGTACGCGCCCACGCGCTCGGCGTTCGCCTCGGTGATCTCCAGCTTGGCGTCGTCCATGGCGAGCTGCGCCGCGACCACGCCGAGCTGCAGGAAGCGATCGAGCGACCGCGCCTCGCGCTTGTCGATCCAGACGGTCGGATCGAAGTTCTTCACCTCGCCGGCGAACTTGGTGGCGAACTCGGTGACGTCGAACAGCGTGGTCGGCGCGATGCCGCTCTTGCCGTGGATGAGCGCGGTCCAGGTCTCCTCGAGCCCGATGGCGAGCGGCGTGAGGAGACCCATCCCGGTGACTACTACGCGTCGTTTCATGTTTAGCCCGCGGTGTGCGCCTTGATGTACTCGATGGCGTCCTTGACCGTCTTGATCTGCTCGGTGTCCTCGTCGGGGATCTCGATCGAGAAGTGCTCCTCGAGCGCCAGCACCAGCTCGACCACGGCCAGCGAGTCGGCCTTGAGATCGTCGGTGAACGAGGCCTCGAGCCGCACCTGCTCGGGCGTCACCTCGAGCTGCGCGCAGATGATCTCTCGGACCTTCTTCTCAATCTCGGCATGATTCGTCGCCATCGTGATCTCCTCGATCTCGTGTTGGGTGTGCGTTTTATATCAGAAGGCCGCCGTTGACGCGCACGACCTGACCGGTGATGTAGCTCGCCGACGGAGAAACCAGAAATCTTACCGCTTCGGCGACGTCCTCGGCCTTGCCGATGCGGCCGAGCGGGATCTGTTTGAGCAGCGCCTCTCGCGCTTCGCCCTGCACGTGCTTGGCGGTCATGTCGGTCTCGATGAAGCCCGGCGTCACGCAGTTGACCGTGACCTCGCGCGACGCCAGCTCGCGGGCGAGCGTGCGCGTGAGGCCGATGAGGCCGGCCTTGGCGGCGGCGTAGGAGACCTGGCCGGCGTTGCCCTGCTCGCCGACCACCGACGAGATGTTGATGATGCGGCCGGCGTCGGCTTTGAGGAGATAGCGCGCGGCGGCCTTGCAGCAGTGGAACGCGCCCGACAGGTTCACGTCGAGCGTGTGCTGCCAGTCTTCCTTTTTTGTGCGCAGCAGCAATCCGTCGATGGCGATGCCGGCGTTATTGACCAGCACGTCGAGGCGGCCGCGCTCGGTGGCGATCTGCTTGACGGCGGCGTCGACGGCGGCGGCGTCGGCCACGTCGAAGCGGGCGAGCGCGCCCTCGCCGCCCTTGGCCTTGATCGCCTCGAGCGTCTCGGCCGCGGCGGCTTCGTTCGCGGTGTAGTTGACGATCACGAACAGCCCGTCGCCCGCGAGCGCGATCGCGATCGCGCGTCCGATCCCGCGCGAGGCTCCGGTCACCAGCGCGACCCGTTTATCCACCAGCCACCTCCTTGAGCGCGATCGACGGCGCGATGCGCTTCACCAGGCCCGCGAGCACTTTTCCCGGGCCGACCTCGTACGCCTCGTCGACGCCGAGCTTGGCCATCGCCTGCACCGACTCCTCCCAGCGCACGCTGCCGGTCACCTGCGCGTAGAGCAGCTCCTTGACGCGCGCGTGATCCGAGTTCGGCTCGGCGGTGACGTTCGAGACCACCGGAATTTTGAACATGTTCAATTTCACGCGCTCGAACTCGGCGCGCAGCTTCTCGGCGGCGGGCGCCATGAGCGCCGAGTGGAACGGCGCGCTCACCGGCAGCGCCTTGACCAGCTTGGCGCCCTTCTGCTTCGCCAGCGCCATCGCGCGCTCGACGGCGGCCTTGTGCCCGGCGATCACCACCTGCCCGCCGCCGTTCAAATTCGCCGGCTGGCAAGCGTCGGTCGCGTCCGGAGAAGCTTCGCGGCAGGTGTCGCGCACCGTCGAGGCGTCGAGCCCGACGATGGCCGCCATCGCGCCCACGCCCTCGGGCACCGCCTCCTGCATGAACTTGCCGCGCAGGTGCACGAGGCGCACGGCGTCGGCGAACCCGAGTACGCCGGCATAGACCAGCGCCGAGTATTCGCCGAGCGAGTGGCCGGCCGCGACTTGCGCCTCGACGCCGCGCGCGCGCAGCGAATCGGCGATCGCGATCGACACCGTGAGGATCGCCGGCTGCGTGTTCGCCGTGCGCGTCAGCTCCGCCTCGGGCCCTTCGTCGATGATCTTCGAGAGCTGAAAGCCGAGCGCGTCGTCCGCCTCGCGAAGACGATCGCGCGCGAGGCCGGCGGCCATGCCGACCTTCTGCGAGCCCTGCCCGGGAAACAGAAACGCGCGCATCAGAACCGCACCACCGCCGAGCCCCACGATAGGCCCGCGCCGAGCGCCGTCAACAGCAAGAGGTCGCCCGGCTTGATGCGCCCCTCGCGCGTCGCCTCGTCGAGCGCGATCGGGATCGACGCCGACGACGTGTTCCCGTAGCGCATGATGTTGAGGTAGAACTTCGCGATCGGAATATTCACGCGCTCCGCCACCGCCTCGAGGATGCGCAGGTTGGCCTGGTGCGCGACGACGACGTCGATGTCTTTCGGCTCGAGCCCGTTGGCCTCGAGCGCGATCTGCGACGCGCGCGAGATGTTCTTCACCGCGTTGGTGAACACCGCCTTGCCCTGCATCTTGACCAGGTGGCGCTTGGCCTCGACGGTGCGCAGCGTGGTCGGCTCGGCCGAGCCGCCGCCCGGGATGTTGAGCATCGGCACGCCCGCGCCGTCGGCGAACAGGTGCGTCGACAGGATCCCGCGCTCGTCGGTCGACGGCACCAGCACCGCCGCGCCCGCGCCGTCACCGAACAGCACGCACGTGTTGCGATCGGTCCAGTCGACGACGCGCGACAGGATCTCGACGCCGACGACCAGCACCTTCTTGAAGCCGCCGCCGGCGATCAGCCCGTCGGCGATCGTCATGCCGTAGAGGAAGCCGGCGCACGCGGCCGAGATGTCGAACGCGGCGCAGGTGGCGCCCATCTTCTGCTGCACCGTCACCGCGACGGCGGGCATCGGCATGTCGGGGCTGATGGTCGCGCAGATGATGCAGTCGAGCTCTTTCGGATCGATCTCGGCGGTGGCGCACGCCGCCAGCCCGGCCTCGGCGGCGAGGTCGCTGGTGGTGCGGCCCTCCTCGAGGATGCGTCGCTCGCGGATTCCGGTGCGCGCGTTGATCCACTCGTCGCTGGTCTCGACGGTCTTGGCCAGATCGTCGTTGGTGAGGACTTTGCTCGGGACCGCTTTGCCGGTGCCGGCGATGCGTGTTCTCGGTTTGCTCATGTTCCCTTTTCAGCTCCCACTGGCTTGCGCGGCGTCGGCCGGCCACAGCGCGGCGTGCTTGGCGATTGCAGACGATACCGCCGCCGGCAGCGCGGCCTCGGCGAAGCTGGCGGCGACGCGAATTCCGTTCTTCAGCGCCTTGGCGTTGGCGCGGCCGTGGCAGAGGATCGCCACGCCGTCGACGCCGACCAGCGGCGCGCCGCCGTACTCGTCGACGTCGAGCGTGCGCTTGAGCCGGCGAAACGCGCCGCGCAGGAGCAGCGCGCCCAGCTTGCCGCCGGCGGTGCGCGTGATCTCCTCGCGGATCAATTCGAACAGCACCTGGCTCGCGCCCTCGGACGTCTTGAGCACCACGTTCCCGGTGAACCCGTCGGTGACCACCACGTCCACGTCGCCGGTGAAGATGTCGTTGCCCTCGACGTAGCCGACGTACTCGAAATCTTTTTCCACGTTGGCCGCCGCCAGCAGGCGGTGCGCGCCGCGCGTCAGCTCGGTGCCCTTCATCGCCTCTTCGCCGTTCGACAGCACGCCGACGCGCGGCTTCGCTTTCTTGTGCAGCGCGCGCGCGTAGACCGAGCCGAGCACCGCGAACTGCGCCAGCGTCTGCGGCCGGCACTCGACGTTGGCGCCCATGTCGATGAGCGCGCAGACTCCGCCGCGCGTCGGGAACGTGGTGACGATGCCGGGGCGATCGACGCCGGAGAGGCGCTTCATCACGAACAGGCCGCACGCCATCATCGCGCCCGAGTTGCCGGCGGAGACGACGGCGTCGACCTCGCCGCGCTTGGCCAGGTCGAACGCGACGCGCATCGACGAATCTTTTTTCGACTTGGCGGCGTGCGCCGGGTGATCGTCCATCGTGATCACCTCGGACGCGTGGCGCACGACGATGTCTTTCGGCGCGTCCAGCTTGCGCAGCGCTTCGCGCAGCCGCGCCTCGTCGCCGACGAGCACGACCTGGGCGATGCGCTCGCGCACCGCCGCCACGGCGCCTTCCACTTCCGGACCGGGCGCGTGGTCTCCCCCCATCGCGTCGACGGCGATGGTGCGCAGGCTACGCCTCGGTTTCCTCGGTCTTGCTGATGACCTCGCGGTCGCGGTAGTAGCCGCACGACGCGCAGACGCGGTGCGGGAGCTTGGGCTCCTGGCAGCGCGGGCACGGAGTGACGCTGGGCTTGGGGACGCTGCGCATCCACTGGGCGCGACGGTGATCGCGCGTCGATTTGGACTTCCTTCGCTTCGGAACCGCCATTTTCCTGGACCTTTCGCTGAGTCGGTTTTGCTAGTTTTCCGTCGAGAGCTTGATCTTTTCCAGCGCCGCGGCGAGAGGCGTGGCCGCGGCGGTTTCGACGTCTTTGTGGCCGCAGTCGCGCTCGTTGCGGTTCTCGCCGCACGTCGGGCACAACCCTTTGCACGACTCGCGGCAGCGCGGCGCCATCGGCACGCTCAAGATGATCTGCTCGCGCAGCATCGGCGCGAGGTCGAGCACCTCGCCGTCGTACGAGCCGAAGTCGGAGTCGTCGAGCGGATTGTCGTCGTTCGCCTCGGGCTCGTCGCCCTCGACGGTGTAGACCATCTTCACCGGGGCGTCGATGGTCACGCGCGCGGGCGCGAGGCAGAGCCCGCACGGCAGCGACACGGTCGCCTTGACCGCGCCGCGGACGTAGAGGTCTTCGCCGCTCTTGGTGATCTCTAGATGGACCGCGCCCGCGGTCGCGCCGAGATCGGCGCCGGTGCCGTCGAGCGCCTCGCCGAGCAACGAGCTCTCCAGCGCCTGGTCAATGACCAGACCCTCGCTCGGTATGTCCTTGAATTTATAGCGCAAAATAGCGTCCCGCGAAACAAGGCGCTCACTATAGCCAAAAACCGCCGTCAGTCAAGGAGAACCGGGCCGCGCGTGCGACGGGAAAATCAGTGCGCCATGTGCTGCTGCGCGACCCGCTGCGCCTCTTCGCGCTCGGCCTGGAGCTGCGCGTTCTCCGCCGGCGAGCCGTTGACCAGCGCCGCGCAGCCGACCAGCCCGCACGCGGCCGTGTAGCTCGCGTGGCGCCCGCAGCCGCTCGCGCCGTAGCTGCGAAAGTTGATCGGCACCACCTGGAGCTGCTCCGCCGGGCACGCGAGATCGAACGACGCCTGCCGCACCACCGCGTCCGTCGCTTCCGGCGGGTGGCTGGCGAACATGGTGCCGCACCCGGCGAGCGCGAGCGCGGCGAGCGCGGCCATCCTATCAATCCAGGTCATCACGAATTCCTCCTCGAGCGTTGAACGCCCCCCATGCATACGGCTCCCCTCGCGCCGTGAACATCATACTTTTTGGAGTACGTGATCGAAGCTACTTGCCGGCGGAGCCGAGCAAGGCCGCGCCGCCGATGGTGAGCAGCGCGCGCAGATCGTCGTCGTTGAACGTGAGCTGCGCGCCGATGAAGTAGTCGCGCCCGGTGAGCGCGCCCGCGCCCGGCCCGCGATCGTTGAACGCGTCGTCGATGCCGCCGACGACCCAGATGTGCTTGTAGAACTCGAGCGCCGCCAGCACCTTCAGCCGCGGCCAGATGTTGGTGCGAAAGTCGAACATGTCGGTCTGAATCTCGAGCGTGCGCATCCACCCCGACGCGAGCGACAGCGGCAGCGTCACGTCCATGCCGATGCCGCCCGTCGACTCCTTGATGCCGAATCGCCCCGTCAAGATGACCTTGTTGTTGAGCAGGAAGAGCCGCTTGCCGATCTGAAAGCTGAAGCGAAATTTATCGGTGGTCGAGATGGTCGTCGTGTTGGTGGTCTGCGGCTTGGACGGATCGTCGGTGATGGTGAGCGTCTGCGTGGTCGAGCGCGAGCCGCGCGGATCGTCGACCAGCTCGATGAGGAAGAACTTGTCGGGCCGCGACTGCAATTGGATCTGCACGTACGTCTTGAGCGTGTTGGCGACGACGTTGTACTCCGAGCGCAACCCGACCAGCGTCTGCAAGCGCGTGATCGACGAGACGAACCCGCCGACGTCGGTGGTGATCTGCTCGACGTTGTTGGCGATGGTGTCGTCGTTGAGCAGCCGCCCGACGGTGCCCTCGCCGCGGTTGACCCTATCGGAGATCGCCTGCGTGTTCTGCAGCGTGTGATTGAGGCTGTCGATGGCGAACGAGATCTTGTCGAGCGTCGTCCGCACCTTCTGCCCGGTCTCGTCCATCTCGCTGCCGCCCTTGCCGACGAGCGAGCGCACGCCTTCGGTGATGTCGCGGATGTTGGCCAGCGACTTCTTGAGATCCTCGTTGGCCTGCCCGCCGGTGATCCCCTTGACGTTGAGCGCGACTTCATCGAGGTGCTTGAGCAGCGTCTGCGCCGCCTCCGAGTTCTTGTCCACGCCCTCGCGCACCGATTCGGCAATTTGCCGCAGCGGCCCCTGCGTCAGCTTCTGCACGTCGAGCAGGATCTGGCGCAACACCGGCAGCGTCTCGTTCACCTGCACCAGGATGTCGGTGACCGTCACCGCCTCGACGACGTTCTTGATCTGATCGCCGTCCTGCAGCTGGCGGTTCTGGATGATCTGCCCGGTCAGCGGATCCGGCGACTCGGGCGTGCCGGGATCGATCTCGAGATAGAACTCGCCGAGCAGCGACGCCGACTTCTTGAAGATGGTGGCGTTGGTGTAGAGCTTGACGTTCGGCTTGAGGCGGATGGTCACGCGCGCGAACGCGCCGTCGAGCCGCCGGTCGCCGATCTCGCCGATGTTGAGGCCGGCGATCTGCACGCGCGATTTGTCGACGAGCCCGGTGGCGTCGCGGAACAGCGCCCACACCGAGTAGCCCGCGCCGCCGGAGATGCCTTTCGAGATCCAGCGAAAGCCGCCGAACGCGAGGATGGCAATCACCATCACGGTGAGCCCGACCTTGATCGCCGCCCCCGTCGATCTCATGCCGTGCCCTTCATTCGCACCGAGCCGGACATCTCGACGAACGCTTTCAAGAACTCGTTCTGCGAGACCAGGATCTCGTCGGGCGTGCCCGACGCGACGATGCGCCCCTCGTTGAGCATCGAGATGCGGTCGGCGATGCGAAACGTCGACGCCATGTCGTGGCTGATCACGACGCTGGTCACGCCCGTCTCCTTGGAGATGTCGCGGATCATGTCGTCGACGTTCTTGGTGGCGATCGGGTCCAGCCCGGTGGTGGGCTCATCGTATAACAGAATCTCCGGCTTCAAAACTAACGCGCGCGCCAATCCGACGCGTTTGCGCATGCCGCCCGAGATCTCGGCCGGGTATTTCTTCTCGACGTTCTCCAGGCCGAGCGAGCGCAGCTTGTCGATCACCGTGTCGTGGATCTCGCGCTTGCTCATGTGACTGCGGTGCTCGAACAGCGGGAAGGCGACGTTCTCCTCGACGGTGAGCGAGTCGAACAGCGCCGAGTATTGGAACGACATGCCGAACTTGAGGCGCACGCGGTTGAGCTCGAAGTCGTCGAGCGGCACGATGTCCTCGCCGTCGACCCAGATCTGCCCTTTGTCGGGTTTGAGCAGGCCCATGAGGTGCTTCATCAGCACCGACTTTCCCTGGCCCGAGCCGCCGATGATGATGTTGATCTTGCCGCGCTCGACGTCGAGATCGACGCCGCGCAGGACGTGGTGCGCGCCGAACGTCTTCTCGATGCCGCGGATCTGGATCTGATAGCGCTCGTCGCGGTTCATGCGCTCATCGATGTTGGAGGATCAAGATGATGTCGGTGAGGAAGTAGTCGAGCACCAGGATGGTGACGAAGCTGCCGACGACGGCGCGCGTGGTGCCGATGCCGACGCCCTTGGCGCCGCCCGAGGCGTTGAAGCCCTGGTAGCACGACACCAGCGCGAGGCCGCCGCCGAAGACGGTCGCCTTGATCAACCCCTGCATCAGATCTTTTCGGTCGACGATCCAGCGCGCGTTCTCGAGGAACACGCCTTTGTCGACGCCTTCGATCCACACCGCCACGCCGTAGCCGCCGGCCATGCCGACGACGTTGAACAGCATCGCGAGCAGCGGCACCATCACGATCCCGGCGAGGATGCGCGGCGTGACCAGGTACTGCACCGGGTTCACCGCCATCGTCGAGAGCGCGTCGATCTGCTCGGTGATGCGCATCGAGCCGAGCTCGGTGGCCATGCCGGCGCCGGCGCGCGCGGCCACGACGATCGACGTGAACACCGGCGCCAGCTCGCGCGTGAGCGAAAGGCCGAGCGTCGCGCCGACGAACGACTCCGTGCCGAACTGCCGCAGCGCCGACGTGAGCTGGAGCGCGAACACCATGCCGACGAACAGGCCGATCAAGGAGACGATCATCAGCGACTGCACGCCGATGAACTCCGCCGCCTCGACGAACGTGTGCCAGCGGAACGGCGGCTTGAGCAGCCAGAAGACGGCGCGCCCGAGCAGGAGCATGTGCTCGCCGACGGTCTCGACCATGCTCGCGGCCGGCTTCCACAGCTTGTCGTTGACCGCGACGATGCGGTCCCACGCGCCGCGCTGCTCGACGTCCTCGCTCACGCGCGATCACCGACGTAGACGCGCGGCACGCGCTTGGAGATGCCGCAGAAGATCTCCCACGCGATGGTGCCGGCCCACGACGCCAGCTCGTCGGCGGTCAAGCGCTCGGCGCCCTGCTGGCCGAGCAGCACCACCTCGTCGCCGAGCTTGCACGCGGCCACGCTCGACACGTCGACCATGCACATGTCCATGGTGATCGCGCCGACCACGGGCACGCGGCGGCCGCCGACCAGCACCTGCGCGCGGCCGGTGAGCCTACGCGTATAACCGTCCGCATAGCCGATCGGCACGGTTGCGATGCGAGCTGCCGTCGAGGTTTTGTAGAGGCCGGCGTAGGAGACCGTGGTGCCTGGTTCCACATCGCGCAGCGCGACCACGCGCGACTTGAGCGCCAGCACCGGCTTCAAGCCCGCGAACGGCGCCGCGCTCGACGGAGAATAGCCGTAGAGCGCCAGGCCGGGGCGCACCAGATCGAAGCGCGCGCGCGCGAAGCGCACCGTGCCCGCCGAGTTGGCGACGTGCACCACCATCGCCGTGGAAGGCACGCCGAGATTTTCCAGCTCGGCGCGCGCGCGATCGAACACGGCGAGCTGCGCGTCGGTCGGCGCTTCGTCGGGCCCGTCGGCGTCGGCGAGGTGCGAGCACAACCCGGTGAGCTGCAAGCGCGGTGCGCGCGCGAGCGCGGCCACGAAGTCGGCGAGGCGCTCCGGCCGCACGCCGAGGCGCGACATGCCGGTGTCGATCTTGAGGTGCACGCCGAGGTCGCCCGCGTCCATTTCCTCGACGGCGCGCGCGAAGCGCTCCAGATCGGCCTCGTCGGAGATCACCGGCGTCAGGCGATACGCGATCACGTCGCGGTGCGAATAGCCGTAGAAGCTGCCGAGCACGATCACCGGCGCCTCGATGCCGCCGCGCCGGAGCTCGATGCCCTCCTCGACGAGCGACACCGCGAAGCCCCACACCTTGCGTTCGAGCGCGCGCGCGCAGGCGACCGCGCCGTGGCCGTAGGCGTCGGCCTTGACCACCGCCATCACGCCCACCTCGGGACCCACGGTCGCCGCCAGCACGTCGGCGTTCTTGCGCAGCGCCGCGAGATCGATCTCCGCCACCGTCGGCCGGATATCGGTGCGAATGTCGTAAACTTGGTAGATGCCGCCTCCCGACGATTCGATCGCGGGATTTTAGCGTGGCTTCCGACGGGAAAGCGAAAAAAGGCTGGCTCGGACGACTCGCGCCGACCGAGCCAGCCCATTTCGCAAAACGGCTAGGCGGGGACGGCGTGCGGCTGCTTGTCGAGCAGCGCGCGCGTCAGCACCAGCGCGCGCCCACGCGGCACGAGCAGCCCGCGCTTGATCATCGACGTGAACGTGCGCGAGATGGTCTCGCGGCACGAGCCGACCATGTTGGCCAGGTCCTGCTGCGTCGGCCGTCGACGGATGAGCAGCCCCGCTTCGGTCGACTCGCCGTCCTCGCGCGCCAGCCGCTCGAGCGTGCGCGTGAGCCGCGACTCCACGTCGTGCAGCGCGAGGTTGGCGATCGTCTCGTCGGCGCGGCGCAGCCGGCGCGCCAGCTCGCCGAGCATGTTCATCGCCGTCTGCGGATGCGCCTTCAGGTGCGCGGCGAACGCTTCACGCGTCAGCGCGAGCACGGTGGCGTCGTCGATCGCGACCACGTTGGCCGAGCGCGGGCGGCTGTCGAGCAGCGACATCTCGCCGAAGAAATCGCCCGGCTTGAGCTCCGACAGCGTCAGCTCGCGGCCGCTCTCGCCGAACAGCGCGACCTTCACGCGGCCTTGCGCCAGCACGAACATCGCGTCGCCGGGCTCGTCCTGCGCGACGATGATCGTGCCCGCCGGCCGGGTGCGGATCTGCATGCGCCGAACGAGATCGTCGAGCGCCTGCGGCGTGCAGCCCCGGAAGATGACCGACTGAGCCACGACGCTGCGGTACCGCTCCAGCTTGGGATCGTCGAGGGTGGGCGTGGGACGCTGCGCGCTTGAGAACATAGGCTTTGCCTCCGTCAGTTGTCGTCGGACCAAAGCAAGGTGAGTGCCACCAGTCACCCCGCCGGATTCTGCGCAGTTGTGCAGCCAGCGACGAGCGAATTTCGACAACCGTTCACACCCGCCTGTCAGTTTCCATCGACACCCCGACGGGGTTTGCTGACATTTCTGTCGCGCTCGGCTACCTTGGCGCGCATGCAGGTGCGGGTGAACGGCGACGCACTCGAGGTGCCCGAGGGATGCACCGTCGCGTCGTTGCTCGAACGCATCGAGGTGGAGCCGACCCGAGTGGCCGTCGAGCGCAACCAGGACGTGGTGCCGCGCCGCGACTGGAGCCGGTGCGCGCTCGCGGACGGCGACCAGGTCGAGATCGTCACCTTCGTCGGCGGGGGATAAAGGAGAGCCATGAACGATCCTCTGATCATCGCCGGGAAGCCGTATCGCTCGCGGCTGATCGTCGGCACCGGAAAATATCGCGACCACGCCGAGACGCGCGCCGCGCTCGAGGCGTCGGGCGCCGAGATCGTCACCGTCGCGCTTCGCCGCGTCGAATTGAAACCCGGCCAGCCGTCGCTGCTCGACGCCATCGACAAAAAATATGCGCTGCTGCCCAACACCGCCGGCTGCTACACCGCCGACGAGGCGGTGCGCACCGCGCGGCTGGCGCGCGAGCTGGGCATGACCGAGTTCGTCAAGCTCGAGGTCATCGGCGACAAGCGCACGCTGTTTCCCGACGCGGAGGCGACGCTCGAGGCGGCGAAGATTCTCGTCAAGGACGGGTTCGTCGTCCTGCCGTACACCAACGACGATCCGATCATGGCGAAGAAGCTCGAGGACGCCGGCTGCGCCGCGGTGATGCCGCTCGCCGCGCCGATCGGCTCCGGCCTCGGCATCCGCAACCCGTACAACCTGCGCATCATCCTCGAGACGGCGAAAGTGCCGGTGATCGTCGACGCCGGCGTCGGCACCGCCTCCGACGCGGCGGTGGCGATGGAGCTCGGCTGCCACGGCGTGCTCATGAACACAGGAATCGCCGGCGCGCAGAAACCGGTGCTGATGGCCGAGGCGATGCGGCTCGGCGTCGAGGCGGGGCGCAAGGCGTTCCTCGCCGGACGCATCGGGCGCAAGCTGCACGCCGCGGCGTCGTCGCCGGAGCACGGGTTGATTGAGTAGCGCGATCGGCTTTCGGCTGCTGCTCGTCACCGACGGGTTCGACGGCGAGACGTGCGCGCGTGCCGCCGCCGCGCTCGACGCGCTCGCGCCGGGAACGGCCGCGGTGCAGCTGCGCGCGAAGTCGCTCTCGGCGCGCGAGTTGTTCGATGCCGGCATGGCGCTCAAGCGTGTGACCGCCGAGCGCGGCGCCGCGTTGCTCGTGAACGATCGCGTCGACGTGGCGCGCGCCGTCGGCGCCGAGGGCGCGCATCTGCCGGCGCGCGGCCTGCCGCTCAAGCCGGCGCGGCGCGTCGCCGGCGAGGCGCTCCTCCTCGGCGCGTCCACGCACTCGCTCGACGAGCTGCGCATGGCGGTGCGCTCGGGCGCCGACTACGTGACCTTCGGTCCGGTTTTTCCCACGGCGTCGAAGGCGGCGTTCGGCCCGCCCGTCGGCGTCGCGCTGCTCGAAGCGGCGGTGCGCGAGGCCGGCGTCCCGGTGTTCGCGCTCGGCGGCGTCGACGCGGCGCGCGCGCGCGAGTGCGTTCGGCTCGGCGCGCGCGTGGCGTGCATCGGCGCGGTGCTCGGCCGCGCCGACTCCGCCGCCGGCGCGCGCGCGCTCGCCGCCGCGATCGAGAGCGCCGCGTGAAGCGCCTCGGCTGGATCATCGTCCCGATCATCCTCGTCGCCGGCGGCCTGGCGTTCTTCGGCCTCGACTTCCCGCGCCTCTCGTCGAACGACATGGCGCCGACGCTGCGCAAGGGCGACCTCGTGCTCGCGTGCCGCGTGTGCGGCGCGCTCGATCGCGGCGACGTGGTGCTGTTCTCGCCGCCGGAGAAGCCGGGCGAGCTGCAGTTCCGCCGCGTGGTGGCGATCCCCGGCGACAAGGTCGAGGTGCGCAAGGGCCGCGTGCTGGTCAACGGCGCGCCGCTGGTCGCCGAGGACGGCGGCACGGTGCAGCTCGATCTCGACGGGCTCGGCGCCGGCGCGCACAACTTCCGCGTCAACATCGAGTCCACCGGCGCGCACCGCTACCGCGTGCTGCGCGACTTCTCGGTGCCCGACTCGGGCGACCGCGCCGCCGAGACGCTGGCCGACTCCTACTTCCTGCTCGCCGATCGCCGCACGCTCGCCGCCGACAGCCGCGAGTTCGGCCCGGTGCCGCGCTCGCGCATCCGCTCGCGCGCGCTGCGCGTGCTGTCGGCCGGCGACAGCGACGCCGCCCGTCAGACCAGGCTGCCCTGACCGCCGTCGTCGAACGGTAGATCGTAGCGCAGGCGCGCGCCGTCGACGCGCAGGAACGGCGGCGGATGGTGCGGCTCGGCGCGCGCGGGCGTGATCAGGTGGATCACCTCGTGCCCGAGGCTCCACAGCTTGTCGGCGATGATGCGGCGATGACACTGCGACCAGTGCGTCTCCGCGCAGAGAAACGCCGTCGGCATTTTGGCCGCGAGCGCGAGCAGCTCGTCGAGCCCGCGCGCGAACTCCGCCGAGTCGGTGTAGTCGGCGTAGGCGCGAAACGCCTCCACGCGCCACGACGGATTCGCCGACGTCGCGCCGAGCCGCCGCCGGCCGCCGAGCGCCTCCACCCAGCGATACTCGACGCCCGCGCCGGCGAGCGCCTGCGCGAACGCCTCGCGCCCGAACTGCGGATGGCGCCGCGAGCCGGGAAAGCGCCGCACGTCGACGACCGCCGACGCTCCGCCCGACGCCAGCGTGGCGATCAGCTCCTCGAACGCGCGCGCGCCGTGTCCGATCGAAAAGATCCGCACGGCTGAATTCCAGTTCCCGATCAGTCGAGCGTGAGCGTGATCGAGTACGGCTCGCGCGGGTTCGAGACCTTCTCGCTCGCGCCCTTGACGATCACGAAGTAGCTCTTGCCCGGCGTCACCGCCGCCGCCGCGCGCCCCGGCTGATCCGACGTCGAGAGCGGCAGCCCCGCCTCGCCGACGATGCGCACCGACAGCGCGGTCCCCGCCGGCGCCTCGAGCGCGACCGTCGCCTGCTTCTTCCCCTCGGGCGCGAGGAACCGATAGAGGTCCAGATCGCCGCGCGGCGCGACGAAGCCGTGCATCGCGCGCGCGCCTTCGCGCCAGGTGGTCGCGGTCTCGCGCGTGTCGTTGGGCTCGCGCTCCAGCTCCGGATCGTTCGACTGCGCGCTCACGGTCAAGCGATACGGCGCATCGAACGCGGTGTCGCGCGCGCGCGCGGTGACGCGCAGGATCGCCGCCGCGCCGAGCGCCATCGGCGGCAGCCGCTCGCCCTGCCCCACGCCGTTGTCGTCGGCGTGCGCGAGCGATTTCCCGTCGGGCCCGAGCCGATCGAGCTTGAGGTCGACGTGCTCGAGGCCGTCGAGCTCGGCGGTGTACAGCGCATCGCCCGCGCCGGTCACGCGATAGAGATCGACGTCGCCCGGCCACAAGAAGCCGGCGATCGGCTGCGCGCCCTCGAGCGCGATCGCCTGCGCGTGGTCGAGCGTGTCGTTGGGCTCGCGCTCCGCCCCGTCGAGCGGCGCCTCGACGCCGAGCTTGATCGTCCAGCGCTCGAGCGGGTTGCGCCCCTCCGCCGCCTTCAGCATCACCAGCAGATTCTCGACGGCAGGCAGCCCGACGTTGCGCAGCCGCAGCTCCTCGCCGCGTCCCGCGCGCGCCGCGGCCAGCAGCGCGGTGCCGGAAAAAACTTTCAGCTCCGGCGCCACGCCCTCGACGGGACCGAGCTCGATGCGCAGGATCGGCGCGGCGCCGGCGAACGACGGCGGCGGCGGCAGCTTGAGCCAATCCTCGTCGCGGCGCCGTCCGTAGAATCCGTTGGCGTCGCCGATCGCGGCCAGCGGCGTCGCGCGCGCGGCGTCGTCGTTCGGCTCCCGCTCCGCGCCCGCCGGCGCCGGCGTCGAGCGCACCACCAGCTCGTACGGATGCGCCGGATCCGATTTGTCGCCGAGCGCGCGCACGCGCAAGTAATAGGTGTGGCCCGGCTCGAGCGCGAGGTTGGGCACGATCTCCGGCTCGCCCACGCCCGCGTCGTTCGCCGTCCACAACTTCGTCCCGTCGCCGGCGAGCACCTCGAGCACCAGGTCGAGCCCGCCGACGCCCGAGAGCTCGACGCGCGCCTCGTTGAAGCCGACGCCACCCCCGTCGATCGACGGCGCGCCCGGCTCGAGCCACGAGTAATAGTCCACGTCCGCCCGCGGCTTGCCCTTCACCGTCTGCGGCGCGCCGATGGTCCCGCGGATCCCCTTGCCCGCCTCCATCGGCTGCGCGTGCTCGAGATCGTCGTCCGGCTCGAGCTCGTCGGCGAGCGCCACCGGCGGCAGCGCCACCGGGTGCTTGATCGGATCCACGATCACCACCGACGGCCCCGCGTCGCCGCGCACCGAGATCGGCTGGCGCCGCTCGGGGCAGCCGGCCACGAGCGCGGCCGACGCGAGCCCGAGCAGCGTGGCCGCGCGCTGGCTCACTTGTCGGCGATCGTGGCGAGGAATTCCGCCTCGGTGACCAGCGTCCCGTCGACGAACGCCTCGCCGCGCATCTTCCAGATCGCCCCGCCCTTGCGCAGCGGCGCGACCTCGAGCTTGAGCTGATCGCCCGGCACCACCGGCTTGCGGAACTTCACCTTGTCGAGCGCCATGAAGTAGATGACGGTGTTCGACGAGTCGCGCTGCATCGCGCGCATCGCCAGGATCGCGCCCGCCTGCGCCATCGCCTCGACGATCAGCACGCCCGGCATGATCGGGTGCCCGGGGAAATGGCCGGCGAAGAACGGCTCGTTGGCGCTGACGTTCTTGAGCGCCACCACTTTGTCGTCGCCGAGCTCGGTCACGCGATCGATCATCAAGAACGGAAACCGATGCGGCAGCAGCCGCTCGATGGCGCGAATGTCGAGCGGCGCGTCGGCCATTACTTGCTCTTCCCGCCGGCGTTGTCCGCGTTGTAGAGGCGAATCACCTCATTGGTGATGTCGAGCGACGGCTTGCCCCACACCACCGCCGAGTTCTTCTCCAGGATCACGTCGAAGTGATCGCGCTCGGCGATCCGCCCGACCACCGTCTGCAGCTTGGTGAAGATGCCGCGCGTCGCGTCCTGCTCCTTCGACGCCAGATCGCGCTGCAGCCGCGCGTAGGTCTGCTGCAGCTCGACGAAGCGATTCTGAAAGTCCTGCTGCTCTTTCTGCAGCGCCTCGGGCTTCATCAGCGTCGCCTTCTTGTCGAGCGCCTCTTTCATCTTCTTGAGCTCTTCCTGCTTGTCGTCGAGCTCTTTCTGTTTGCGATCGAAGTCGGCCTTGAGCTTGGCCTTGGCCTTCTTTCCGTCCTCGGTCTCCTCGAGCGCGCGCTGCAAGTCGACGTAGCCGATCTTGTTGTCGGCCAGCGCCAGCGTCGGCGCGAGCAGCCCGGAGACGAGCACGATGGCAAACAGCCGGGTACGGTTCATTGGTTATTCGCTCCCCTTTAATTGCGGTTCCATTACTACGGTTAAAAGAAGTTGCCAATGGTGAATTCGAAGACGATCGGATCCTCGTTGGGCTGTTTATTGAGCGGAATGCCCCATTCGAAGCGCAGCGGACCGATCGGCGAGAACCAGCGGAATCCGAATCCCACCGAGTAACGCAGGTTGGTGAACGTCGGATACGACGTGCACGGATTGAAGACCTCGGGGATGTTGGCGGCGGTCAGCGGCGACGTGCAGTACTTGCCGGTCTCGGTGTTGTACGCGTTGCCGGCGTCGAAGAACACCACGCCTTTGATCTGCACCGCCGAGAAGATCGGGAACTCGATCTCGGTGTTCAGGATCAATTGCAGGTTTCCGCCGATGTTGAAGGTCGACAGGAACGAGCTGGGATCCTGCGCCTGCAAGACGTTCACGCGCGGCCCGAGCGAGAACAGTTGAAAGCCGCGAATGGTGTTGATGCCGCCGAGGAAGTAGCGCTCGTAGATCGGCACGCCCTGCGACGAGCGGCTCGACACGAACCCGCCTTCGAGGTTCGCGCGGAAGATGAACGGACCCCAGATCGGCCGATAGAAACGCATGAACCCGGTGACGCGCGTATAGGTCGCCTCCGACGCGATCAGCGGATCGGCGAACTCGACGGCGAGCGAATGGAACATGCCGTGCTTGGGGAACATGCGATCGTCGCGCGAGTCGTAGTTCATCGACAGACGAATCGACGACGTCCAGCCCGAGCGGAACAGGTTCGAGATCGTCCCCGGCGTCACCTGCGTCGACGGCGCGAACCCGCCGACCACCAGCCCCGCTTGGTTCTGTTTGACCTGCACGTTCTCCAGTTTGTACGTGCCGAACAAACGCACGAAATCGCCGAACAGGTAACCCCACGTCAAATCGCCGCCGCGCGCGGTGCGATTGAATGACGGATAAAACAGCAAAGAGTTATAGGCCGAGAATGCAAACGTCAGCTTGGTATCGAGGAAATAAGGGTCGAGATAACGCAACGAGAACAGTTGCCGCAACGAGGAGATTTGCGCTTGCAATTGCAAGGTCGTGCCGCGGCCGAACAGGTTGTTCTGCGACACCTGCGCCTGGCCGATGAAGTTCTCCACCGACGAGAAACCGGCGCCGATCTGGAACGTGCCGGTGGCGCGCTCGGTGACCTCGACGTTGACGTCCATCTTGTCGGGGTTCGACTCTTGCGCCTTGGTCGAGAACTCGACCTTCTCGAAATAACCCAGCGCTTGAACCAATCGTTTTGAACGATCGATCTTGGCTTGATTGTAGAGATCGGCCTCGTAAATGCGCAATTCGCGGCGAATGACTTTATCGCGCGTCTTGGTATTGCCGCGAATGTTGATCTTGCCGAAATAGACCAGGTTGCCCTTCTGCATATCGAACGTGACGTCGACGATCCGCTTGTTGGTGTCGATGGCGGTCAGCGGCTGGATGTTGACGTAGGCGTAGCCGACGTCTTTGTAGAAGTCGTTGAGCTTTTGAATGTCGGCGGCCAATTTCGAGCGATTGAAGGTCTCGTTCTCGTGCACGGTCATCGCTTTGAAGTAATCGTCGCGCGGCCGCAGCAGATCGCCTTTGACGTCTATTTTGCCGATCGAATAGGGCAATCCCTCGTCGATGGGAATGGTGATGTAGAGGAACTCTTTGTCGGCGGAGAGCTCGATCTCCGGTTTGCCGAGCTTTACGTTGATATAACCGTGGTCGTAATAATAAGCGGTTATCAATATCAAATCGCGATCGAACGCGTCTTCGCGATAGGTGCCCGAGGACGTCAGGAACGACAGCCAGCCGCCCTCCTGCGTGCCCATCGCGCCGCGCAATTCGTCGTCGGTGGCGTGCTTGTTGCCGAGGAAGCGGATCTGCCGCACCTCGACCTTGGCGTGCTCGTCGATGATGAACCAGACTTCGACTTTGTTATTGTCTTTGCGTTTGATCTCGGAATTGACGTCCGCGAGGTAATAACCCTTCTCGATATACAGGTCGTGGATCTTCTCCACGTTCCGTTTGATCTTCGCCGGGTCGATGATGGTGTCTTTTTTGAGATCTAGGACCTCGTTGATCTTATCGAGGCCGACCTCGCGGTTGCCCTGCACGATGATCTTGCTGATCGACGGCTTCTCGCGCAGCACGAACAGGAGCGCCACTTTGTCGGCGCCCTCCTCGACGGCTTCCACCTGCACGTCGTCGAAGTAGCCCATCTTCCAGATGGCGCGGATGTCGTCGCGCAGCCGCTCGGCCTTGAGCTTGTCGCCGATCTGCGAGCCGACGTTCAGGCGGATGGCGTCGTCCTCGGCCTTCTTGTTGCCGGTGAACTTGATCGACGAGATGACGCGGCCCTCGCCGACGACCTCGCCGGGCATTCGTTCGGCGCGGCAAATTGCCGCAAGCGTGCTCAGCGCCGCCATCAGCGCCAGAGCGGAGACGAGACGCTTACGCATGCGCCGCGCCGGCATCCTCGGTGAGCACGCCGTCGACCATCCGCACGCGGCGCGGCATGCGCGCCGCCAGGTCCGCGTTGTGCGTCACCACCAACATGGTCATGCCGCGCTCGCGGTTGAGCTCGACGACCAGGCCGTGGATCTCCTCGCCGGTGTGCGTGTCGAGGTTGCCGGTCGGCTCGTCGGCGAGCAGCACGCGCGGCTCCATGATCAGCGCGCGCGCCAGCGCCACGCGCTGCTGCTCGCCGCCCGACAATTCGCCGGGCCGGTGCGTCACGCGGTGGCCGAGGCCGACCCGCTCGAGCAGCTTGTTGGCGCGCGAATAGGCGAAGTCGCGGCCCTCGCCGGAGATCAGCGCCGGCATGGCGCAGTTTTCGAGGGCGGTGAACTCGGGGAGCAGGTGATGGAACTGGAAGACGAAGCCTATGGTGCGGTTGCGAAAGTCGGCCAGGCGCGCCGGGCTCATGCGCGTCACGTCGGTGCCGTCGTAGCGGATCGAGCCGCCGGTCGGCTGATCGAGCGTGCCGAGCACGTGCAGGAGCGTCGACTTGCCTGCGCCCGAGGAGCCGACCACCGCCACCATCTCGCCGGCGCCGATCTGGAGATCGATGCCCTTCAAAACGTCGATGACGCGCCCGCCGTGCGGATACGATTTGCGCAATCCTTGGATATCGACGCGAGCCCCAGGCATAAAAGGTGACGGAGCGTATCTATCCGCCTCCAACGTGTCAACGAATCGGCGCCGCGGCGCCACCATTAGAATGGACGCGGGTTGGGCGAGCGCGGTTGCCCGGATTTTTCGCGAACGTCGAGCAGCAAGGCGAAGACGAGCGTGAGCGCGCACATCGCGCTTGAGACCCGGCGGGCGCGGCTAGTGGTTGCCTTCGCGCAAGCCCTCGACGGGCCGCAGCCGCGCGGCGATCCACGCCGGGTAGAGCGTCGCCAAAAGCGCGATGAAGATCGCCGCGCCGAACACCGCCACGATCTCGTACGGGTTCATGCGCACCGGGAGCTGCGTGATGTAATAGACGTCGGGATCGAGCGACAGCCCGAAGTGCGACAGCGCGAGGCACGCGAGCACGCCGAACGCGATGCCGGCCATCGTCCCGAGCAGCCCCATGTACAGGCCGAGGATGAGGAACACGACGAGGATCGACTGGTCGCTCGCGCCCATCGATTTCAGGATCGCGATCTCGCGGCCCTTCTCGACGACCAGCATGATGCCGTTGGCGATGATCGAGAACGCGGCGACCAGGATGATGAAGCACAGCACGATGAACATCGCGATCTTCTCCAGCTTGAGCGCGCTGAAGAGGTTGCGGTTCAGCTCCTTCCAGTCTTGCGCCTCGTAGCCGGCGCCGAGCGTCGCGCGGATGGCCTTGAGCGTCGGCTCGGTGCGCTCGGGATCTTTGACCTTGAGCTCGAGGCCGGTGACCTCGTCGTCCTGGCCGAGGAACTTCTGCGCGGCGGGGATGGAGAGGTACGCGTACTTGGAGTCGTACTCGAACATGCCGGAGAAGAAGATGCCGGCGACGCGGAACGGCTTCGACTTGGGGATCGGGCCCGACGGGCCGATGCCGCCGAGCGGCGACACCAGGTTGACGTCGTCGCCGAGATAGAGGCGCAGCGTCTTGGCGAGCTCGCGGCCGATGATCACGCCGGGCAGCGACTTGCGTTTGATCAGCGGCGGGGCTTTGAGCGCCGGGTGGCGCACGACCAGGTCCGCGCCGCCGTCGGCCGCGCCCTCGAAGACCTCGACGCGCTCGCGCGGGATCGACGTGTCGGCGTCGCGCAGCTTGTCGGGATCGGCGAGGTACTCGAGATCGCCGACGTCGAGGTTCCTCTGCAAGTCGGTCACCTGCCCGACGGTCGCCGGATCGATGCCCTTCAAGATCGTGCCGGACAGGTTCGTCTGCGACGCGATCATCACCTCGTTCGAGATGTACGGCGTCACGCCGACGACGTCGGGCAGCGCCGCCAGATTCTTGCGCACCGCCTCGTAGTCATCGAACGCGCGGTCGGGCGTGGTCACCACGATGTGCGCGTTGGTGCCGAGGATCTTGTGGCGCAGATCGCTCTCGAAGCCCGACATCACGCTCAAGACGATCACCAGCGCGCCCGAGCCGAGGAACAGCCCGTACGTCGAAATCGTCGTGAAGATCGTCAGGCGCCGCACCAGCAGGATGAAGACCTCGACGAGCACGAAGCCGGCGATGAGGCCGATCTTGGCGATGCGCAGCACCGTCGGGTGCGCGATGCGGAAGTCGAGCGCCCACGCCGCGCCCGAGTGATCGATGAACGCGCTCACCGCCACCGCGACGAGGAGCGCGCCGCCGAGGATCGCCGTCACCCAGTGGATCTTCGCGGTGCGCGCGACCTCCATGCGCAGGTAGCGCAGCGCGACCAGCCACTGGAACGACGAGAGCATCAGCGCCCGGGCTCGTCCGGCCGCATCTGCGGGAAGAAGATCACGTCGCGGATCGACGGCTGATTGGTGAGCAGCATGACCAGGCGATCGATGCCGATGCCCTCGCCCGCCGTCGGCGGCATGCCGTACTCGAGCGCGCGGCAGAAGTCCTCGTCGTAGTCCATCGCCTCCTCGTCGCCCGCCTGCTTGTGCTGCACCTGCGCGGCGAAGCGGCCGCGCTGGTCGACGGGATCGTTGAGCTCGGAGAACGCGTTGGCGAACTCCTTGCCGACGATGAACAGCTCGAAGCGATCGACGAAGCGCGGATCGGCGTCGTTGCGACGCGACAGCGGCGACGACTCGACGGGGAAGCGGGTGATGAACGTCGGCTGGATGAGCGAGGCCTCCACCTTTTGCTCGAACGCGTGGACCAGCGCCTGGCCGGAAAGCGCCTCGCCGACCGCGTCGGCCATGGCGATTCTTTTGAAGGGCGCTTTGAGCGAAACTTTGTGGCCTTGATATTCGATTTCGGTGGTGCCGCAAACCGCGATCGCCAATTGCTCGAATAACGTTTCGGTCAAAACCATCAAGTCTTCGTATGTCGCATACGCTTGATAGAATTCAATCGAGGTGAATTCGGGATTGTGAAAACGATCCATTCCCTCGTTTCGGAAGATGCGGCCGATCTCGTAGACGCGATCGATGCCACCGACGATGAGCCGCTTGAGATCGAGCTCTGTGGCGATGCGCAGGAATAGATCGATATCGAGCGCATTATGGTGGGTCTTGAATGGACGCGCCGCCGCGCCGCCATTGGTCGATAACAACATTCGCGTTTCGCATTCGACGTAATGGCGCTCATCGAAGAATCGGCGCACGCCCGAGATCACCTGGGCGCGTTTGCGGAAAACGTCCGATTTATCGGGGTGCATGATGAGGTCGAGATAACGCTGGCGATAGAGCAGGCCAACGTCGGTGATGTCGTGGCCCTCTTGCAGCGCCTTGCCGGGTAGCGGGCGGATCGCTTTGGTCAGAAGGCGCAGCTCCTCGGCCTTGAGCGCGCGCTTCTCCTTGCGCGTCTTGAACAGCGGGCCGCGCACGCCGACGATGTCGCCGAGATCGAGCGTCTTGGCCGCCTCGAACGCGGCGGCGTTGTCGGCCTTCACGTAGAGCTGCACCATTTCGCCGCGATCGCCGCGCAAAAATAAAAAGCGCGCCTTGCCCATCTCGTTCACCTGCACGAGCCGGCCGGCGACCGCGTAGCGGAGCGCGTCGGCGGCGATCTCGGGCTCGGGCGGGAGCTGCGCGAGGTCGCTCGGCAGCTCGGCGATCGCGTGGCTCACGCGAAAGTCGTTGGCGTACGGGTTGACGCCGCGCGCGCGCAGATCGGCGGCGGCTTGCAGGCGGGCGTTCATCTGCCCGGCCAGATCGGAAGAGGCTTCGCTCGGCTTCTCGTCGCTGTCGCGGTTCATGTCTTCACAAGTTATCCACAGGCGCCCTCGACGGGCGCGAGCAAGTTATCCACAACCCGTCGCGAAAAAAGTTCACGCTAACTGGAACTCGTGCCGGCCTTGTCCTCTTTGATCAGATACGTGTGGATGAACTCGTCGATTTCCCCGTCGAGCACCGCGTCCACGTTGCCGACCTTGAGCTCGGTGCGGTGATCGTTGACCTGCCGATACGGCGCCAGCACGTACGAGCGGATCTGCGAGCCCCACTCGATCGCCTTCTTCTGCGCGTGCACGTCGCCCATCTTGGCGGCTTTTTCCTGCTCCTCTTTTTCGTACAGCTTGGCGCGCAGCATCTTCATCGCGCTCGACTTGTTCTTGTGCTGCGAGCGCTCCGACTGGCAGCCGACCACGATCCCCGACGGTTTGTGGATGATGCGCACCGCCGACTCGGTCTTGTTGACGTGCTGCCCGCCGGCGCCGCCCGAGCGGAACGTCTGGATCTCGAGATCCTCGTCGCGGATCTCGATCTCGATCGACTCGTCGAGATCGGGGTAGACGAACACCGCGGCGAACGCGGTCTGGCGGCGCGCGTTGGCGTCGAACGGCGAGATGCGCACCAGCCGGTGCACGCCGTTCTCCGAGCGCAGATAGCCGTACGCCCACTCGCCCTCGACGGAGAACGACGCGCTCTTGATGCCCGCCTCTTCGCCCGGCTGGTGATCGAGCATCTCGGTCTTGTAGCCGCGCCGCTCGCACCAGCGCAGGTACATGCGCAGGAGCATCTCCGCCCAGTCCTGCGCGTCGGTGCCGCCGGCGCCGGCGTTGATCGAGATCAGCGCGTTGGCGGCGTCGTTCACGCCCGAGAGCATGCGCGCGAACTCCATCTCGCCGACCGCCTTCTCGACGGCGAGCGAGGCCTCGTCCGCCTCCTTGGCGCTGGCCTCGTCGTTCGCCTCTTCGGCCAATTCGAGCAGCACGCCGGCGTCGTCGAGCGCGCGCTTCTGTTTCTGCCAGCCCTCGGCGAGCGAGCGCTTCTGCTTCTGCTCCTTGAGCAGGCCCTGCGCTTTTTCGCGGTCGTTCCAGAAATCGGACGCGGCGGCGAGCTCGTCGATCGCGGCTACGCGCTTGAGCGCACCGTCGACGTCAAAGATGCCCTCGGAGGACGTCGAGCTTGCCCCCGAGGGTCGTGATTCGGTCGCGAGTCGGCTTGGTGTCCATGACGCGCACGTCTTTTAGCAGAAAAGCGCGCCGGTTGCTCGCAATGCTAACGTGTCGCGATGCGCCGGTGGCCGCTCGGGGTCGCGCTGGTGCCGGCGATCGCGCTGGCGGCGTTCGTGTGGCGCTTCGGCGTCGACGTGCCGTATTGGGATCAGTGGGAGCTGGTGCCGCTGCTCAAGGGCGCGCACGACGGGACGCTGCGCGCGGCGGATTTTTTTGCGCTGCACAACGAGCACCGGCTGGTGGTGCCGCGGCTGATCATGCTCGGGCTGGCGATGGCG
>DASREC010000298.1:0-2990 GCA_035652295.1 Polyangia bacterium | reverse complement strand
CCTCGACCGCCACATTGCGCGCGCCGTCGGCGAGTACAGCCTCTACGCGCCGCTCGAGCAGAAGAGCACGCTGACGACGACGGCCGGCAGCCGCGACGTCAGCATCGCCTCGCTGACGAACCTCGTCGCCGTCGAGGCGGTCGAGTGGCCGGTGGGCGAGTTCCCGCCACGGCTCGTCGGCTTCGCGAAGTGGGCGACGACGCTCACGCTCGACAGCGTCAACGCGCCGGCCGGCGTCGAGAACGTCAACGTCTACTGGACGAAGACGCACACGCTCGACGGCTCATCGTCGACGCTGCCGGCGGCGCACGAGGACCTCGTCGCGATCGGCGCCGCCGCGTACGCCGCGCTCGACTGGACGTCGTTCGCGACGAACCGCATCAACACCGGCGGCGACGACGTCTGGGGCCGCTACAAGGCCTTCGGCGATGAGCGCCTGCGCGACTTCCGCCGCGAGCTCGCGCGCCTCGGCCGCGCGAACACCGTCCGCCAGCGTCGCCTCTACGCGACGGATGCGCCGTCGATCTTCGAGCAGAACCGCGTGAAGTACTGAGCCATCTAATGACGTGAAGCACTGAGCCATCTAATGACGTGAAGCGCTGAGCAATCTAATGATGGAGCGCGGACTTCAGTCCGCGCGGGTTCGCTTCTACGAGCACCGCGCGGACTGAAGTCCGCGCTACGACGAAGAGACAGAGCATGAGAACCCTCCCCGCCGCCCTCACCACGGCACAGCGCGCCGCCAGCGCCGAGCCGTACGTTGACGTCGTCGTCGAGAACTCGGCCGGCGGCGTGCGGCGGCTCGACTTCACGCAGCTCGACGCCACGGCGCAGGCGATCGCCCGCCACGACGCCGCGGTCGCGGGCGACGGCAGCGTGACGCGCGTCCGCATCGAGAGCGGCGCGGTGAAGCAGCAGCGCGTCGCCAACCCGGCGTCCGGGCCGTGGACGTCGTGGAACACGCTCGTCAGCGGCATCGGCACGCAGGCGGCGTGCGCGGCGAAGGGCGCGCGCGTGGCGGTCGTCTACACCGACGCGGCCGGCACCGGCATCAAGCTGCGCGAGTCCACCGACAACGGCGCGACCTACGGCGCCGAGGTCGCCGTGACGACGGCCGCCGCGGCCGTCGTCGACCTCGCCGTCGCCTACAAGAACACGTCGGGCGACCTCGCGATTGCGTGGGGCGCCGGAACGTCGCTCGCGATCATCAAGCGCACGTCCGGCGCGTTCGGCGCGGCGGCGAGCACGTCGCCGGGGCTGAGCAGCGTCAGCGGCGTCGCGATGACGTACGGCTTCGACTGGGACATCGTCGTCACGGGCGTCGAGGCGACGACGCTGCGCCCGACGCTCTGGACGATCGTCTACGGCGACGGCAACGACGCCGCGGCGAACACCTGGGGCTCGCTACTGGCGCAGCAGCAGGCGGAGAGCGACGCGTCGATCACGTACCGCGCGCCGTCCGTCGTCTACACCGACACCTACCGCGTCGACTTCGTCGAGGCCGACGCCTTCAGCGGCGGCGTTACGCGCGTCTACCGCTCGTGGCTGCACCCGGCGGTGTCGTTCGTCGCCGGCGCCTTCACGCTGCGCGCGCCCGTGCCCGTGAACTACGCGCAGGCCGAGGGCCTCGCGCTCGCCGCCGATGCGGGCGCCGGCGGCTACGTGTACGAATGCGCGCCCGACGCCGTGTACCGCGCCGCGCAGTCGCAGCAGCTCGCCGTCCTCACGCCGAACGTGCTCGCCGCGAGCATCGACGAGCGGCCGTACGCGACGGGCGGCTGGATCGACGTCGACAACAGCGGCGGCGCCTACGCCGGCCCGCCCGCGCCGATCGCCGTCGGCAATCTCCTCGCCGTCTCGTGGGGGTACCGCACCGCGTCCGGCCCGCTGGCGTCGCGCATGGCCGACCTCTGGATCGCCGGCATCGAGCACCGCCGAGAGGGCGGCGTCTCGGTGCTGCGGCTGCGCGTCGAGGGCGCGTGGGAGGCGCTGCGCCGCAACCGCCAGCGCGGACAGGTCGTGCATACGGCGGACACGTACCTGGCGGTGCTCGTGCGCGCGTTCTCGCGCGCGGGCCTGCAGCTCACGGCGTCCGGCGTGTCGTCGCGCGCGTCGACGGTTGCGCCGAAGTTCACGGTGCACCCGCAGACCTCCGGCTACGAGGCGGTGCGCGCGGCGCTCGCCTACCTCGCCGACCGCATCCGCCTGCGCGGCGCCGCCGGCGCGACGATCACCGAGCCGCTGGCTTCGCAGGCGAGCGACTACACCTACGGCGCGGCGCACCCGCTGCGCTCCGCGCGCGTCGTCGCCGAGGCGGCGGGCGTGTCCGAGGCGCAGGCGTTCGGCGCGGGCGCCTACGGCGAGTCGGTGGACTACGCGCTCGCCGCGGTGGGCCTGGGCTCACGCGAGCTGGTGCGCGACGCGAGCAGCGCGACGAACGCCGCGGCAACCGCCACGGCGACGGCGCGCCTCCGCCAGCGCGCGCTCGACGCCGACGCCGGCGAGCTGGTCGTCCCGCCGCACTGCGGCCAGGAGCTGCTCGACGCCGTCGACCTCACCGACGCCGCGATCGCGCCGAGCGCGATCAAGCGCCGCGTGCAGGCGATCGCGTGGCGCTACGACGCGCGCCGCGCGGTGTACGAACAGCGGCTGACGCTGGGGGCGATGTGATGCTGTACTCGGGAATCCTCAAGGCCTTCGATAGCGCGACGTACACGGCGACGGTGCAGCTCACCGGCTCGCTCGGCCAGTGGCTGCGCGGCGTGCCGGTCTCGCGCGGGATCGCGTCGGCGGAGATGGTGGCCGGCCGGAAGGCGGCGGTGCTGCTGTTCGATGCGACGAACCCGGCGGATGCGGTCGTGCTGGCGGTGTGGACGTAACCAACCCTTTAGCCCGCCGGAGGCAGAAGCGCCTCTAACACCGACTGCACGTCGCGGAACAGCTTGTCGAATGAACCCATAGCCCGCGCCTGCGAAATGTCGATGCGCTTT
>DASREC010000297.1:0-6621 GCA_035652295.1 Polyangia bacterium | reverse complement strand
TCGGCACCGCCTTGCTCTTCGGCGTCGCCACCACCACCGGCGCCGACACCTGCGACGACGCCGAGCCGCTGCGCGACACCGAGCCGCTGCGCGACTGGCTCGGCCCGCTCTTCGACGACTCGCGCCGCGGCAGCTGGTTGCTCTTGGACGCGTCGCGCGTCGCCACCATCGCCTCGTCGGCGGCGCGCTCCTCGGCGAACAGCTGGCACATCACCTCCGAGATATCGGAGGCGTCGAGCTTGTGCGCCTGCCGGCGCAAATAGTCGCGCAGCGCCTCGCGCATCTCGGCCGCGGACTGGTACCGACGGTTCACGTCGCGATCGAGCGCCTTCATCACGATCTCGATCAGCTCGGCGTCGAGCTCCTGCCCCGGCCAGCCCGGCGCCGGAATCGGCTCGTGCATGACCGCCACGATGATCGCCGTCTCCGCCGGCGCGTCGAACAGCCGGCGCCGCGACAGCAGCTCCCACAAGACGATGCCCGCCGCGAACACGTCCGAGCGCCGATCGAGCGGCTTGCCCAGGCACTGCTCCGGCGACAGGTACGAGACCTTGCCCTTGATCGATCCGATCTTGGTTTCGTGCAGCTTCGGCTCCTCGACGTGCGCCACGCCGAAGTCGATCACCTTCACCGTTCCCTTGTAGGTGATCATGATGTTCGACGGCGTGAAGTCGCGGTGCACCAGGTTCAGCAGCTTGCCGTCGTCGCCGCGCAGCTCGTGCGCGTAGTGCAGCCCGTCGAGCGCGTACTCCATGATGCGGCACCAGAACGCCGGCGGCAGCATCTTGCCCTGGTCGACGATCTTGGTCTGGAGCGAGCGCAGCGTCTGGCCGCGCAGGTACTCCATGGCCATGAAGTAGCTGTCGTCGACCTCGCCGAGATCGGTGATGACCACGACGTTCGGGTGATCCAGCTTGGCGGCGAGGTGCGCCTCGTCGATGAACATGTCGATGAGGTGATTGTCGCGCACCAGCTCGCGGCGGATGCGCTTGACGACGACCAGCTTCTGGAAGCCCTGCACACCCAGCTTGCGCGCCAGGAAGATATCGGCCATGCCGCCCGAGGCGAGCGGCTTGATCACTTCGTAATCGCCGTAGCGCTCTCCCGGTGGCGGTGGCTCGTGCGCAACTACGGTTTCCGAATCAGCGCCCAAAAGTACCTCTCACGCAAAATAGACGTTCAGTATGATAGCATGAGGGTCCACAATGGCACAGTCTCTACGCTATACGCTGGCACTAACGGTCGCCGTTTCGCTCTCCCTCGCAGCTTCGCTCGGCCGCGCCAAGCCGCCCGAACCGGCCGATCCGTACGATGCGGCGCGCGACGCCGAGGGGCGGCTCGACTACAAGTCCGTGCTCACGCACGCCACGCGCGCGCTCGACGTGGCCAACAACCACGAGCGCCTGGTCAACCTCTACCAGATGCTCGGCACCGCCAACGCCGTCCTCGGCAAGACCGAAGCCGCCGTCGACGCGTTCACGCGGCTGCTGGCCATCGACCCTGACCACAAGCTGCCGCGCGGCACCTCGCCGAAGATCAACGCGCCGTTTCGAGAGGCGGGCGGCTACTGGATCGATCGCCCCGGCGGGTTGCAGGTGACACCAACCTTGCCGCGCGAGATCGCCGCCGCCAAGCCGCTGACGATCCCGGTCAAGCTCGACGATCCGCTGCAGATGACCGCGAACGTGCGCGTCAACTATCGGCTCGCGGGCGATCTCGAGTTCCTCATGCTCGAGGCGCCGGTCGGCCCCGAGATCACGTTCAACATCCCCGCCGAGCAGATCACCGCGCGCCGCGGCGATTACGCGCTCGAGCTGTACTTCACCGCGCTCTCGGCCAAGGGCAGCGAGCTGCGGCTCTCGGGCGACGCGGCGCACCCGCTGACGATCACCGTGCACGGCATCAAGGAGCCGGAGGTGGTGACGTCGCTGGTGACGGTGCCGCCGATCGTCGACAGGCCGCAGCCGCGCAAGCCGACCATCTTCAAGAAGTGGTGGTTCTGGACCGCGGTCGGCGGCGCGGTGGTCGCGGCCGCGGCCATCGGCGGCGGGCTCGGCGCCTACTACTCGCGCGACACCTCGCACGTCGACATCAATCTCTCCTCTCGCACCGGCCCGTAATCATCGCAGCCGATACGCCGCTTGAATCAGCGCGCGCGCCGGCAAATCGCGCTCCCAGTTTCCCGAGACCACGCCCCAGCGGATGACGCCCGCGGCGTCGACGATCGCCACGCAATGGGCCAATTCGCAGCGATTGACCAGGCGGCGCTCGGGATCCGAGATCAGCGGAAAGGGGATCTTCAATTCGTCTTTGAGCGCGCGCAGCGGCTCGGGCGGATCGGGCGCGACCGCGAGCGTGCGCACGCCCGCGCCGCCGACGCGCTCGAGCGCGGCCGAGAGCTCGACGAGCTGGCGCCGGCAATACGGACACCACGCGCCGCGAAACCAGACCAGCAAGAGCGGCCGATCGCCCGCGCCGAGCCGCACGGCGGCGCCCGATTGGTCGCGCAGCGCCAGCTCGGGAAAATGCTCGCCTACGCCGGCGGCCGCGGACGCGGGCGGCAATCGATACCGCCAGTGCGCCGCGAACGCCGTCGCGCCCGACTACGCGAGCGCGACGGCGAGCGCGAGCACGCGCGCGCGCATTCCGGCGCGCGGCGACCAGCGAAGCGCGGCGAGCGCGCACGCGACGGCGAACAGCACGAACGGCCACGGCCGATCGCGCAGCGCGAGCGGCACGCGTCCGATCGCGTCGAGCGCCAGGTACGCCGGCGCGGCGAGCATCGCGGCTCCGAGCAGCAGCCGCGCCGGCCGATTCATCGCGCTACTATAGCGCAGCATGGCCTCGCCACGAGCCCGGCACCTCGTGATCTGCGCCGCCCTCCTCGGCGGCTGCCGCGCGCGCGGGCCGACGTATCACGCCGACGTCGCGCCCATCCTCGCCGCGCGCTGCCGCGACTGTCACCAGCGCGGCGGCGTGGCGCCGGTGCCGACGCTCGACGATTACGCCAGCGCCCGGATGTACGCGCAGCCGATCAAGGTCGCGGTGCAGACGCGCCGCATGCCGCCGTGGGGCGCCGACGACACCGGCCTGTGCGGCAAATGGGAAGGCGCGCGCTGGCTCTCGGGCGACGAGATCGCGACCATCGCCGCGTGGCAGGAGCACGGCGCGCCCGAAGGCGACGCGCGCCCGGCGCCGATTCCGCCCAGGCGTGAATCGCCGTTTCGCGCCGACGCGCTCCTCGACACCGGCGTCGTCTATCGCCCCGGCCTCGGCGCCGTCGGCAATCGCTGCTTCATCGCCGATCCCGCGCTCGATCGCGATCGCCTGTTGACCGCGATCCGCGTGGTGACGACCGATGCGCGCGCTCTCTCGCAGGTGACGTTGTTCGCGCTCGACTCGCCCGCGGCCGAGACCGCCGCGCGCGCGCTCGACGCCGCGGACGCGACGCCCGGCTACGCCTGCTTCGGCACCGCGCGCGCGCCCGACACGCGCCTCTTGGCGAGCTGGTCGTGGCCCGAGCCCGTCTTGCGCCTGCCGTCGGGCACCGGCGTACGCATGCGCGCCGGCCGCGCGATCGTGGTTCAAATCCACTACGACATCACCACCGCCGGCGGCGCCTACCAATCGCGCACGCGCGTGGAGCTCGAGCTCGACGATCGCGCGCGCGAGCTGCGCGTGCTCCCGGTCGCCGCCGACGGCGCGCTCGCCGAAGCCAAGCGCTACGTCTCGGTCGAGAGCTCGCGATCGATCGATCGCCCGCTGCGCGTCTTCGCCGTCGCCCCGCGCATGCACATCCGCGGCGAGGTCATGCAGCTCCAGGTCGAGCGCGGCGCCGCCCGCCAATGCCTCGCCAACTTCGATCACTGGCACTTCTACAATGGACGTCTGTTCAATGCAGTGAATCCGATTGACGTCAAAGCCGGCGATCGCATCTCCATCTCGTGCGCCTATGAAACGCTCGGCCGCACGCGCCCCACCCTCTTCGGCGACGACATCGACGACGAAGAGTGCATCGCCTATCTATTCGTTGGCGATTGATTCGTTTATTTACGGATATTGAATCTGCTGCTGAAGCATCATCGCGTGATCTTCATGCTCCAGGTTGTGGCAGTGGAACACGTAGGGCGCGGGCGACGCGAACGCGGTCGCCACATCGGCGCCGCTGTAATAGAACTTCATCTTCACGCGCACGATCGTCCCGGGCTGCACCAGCACCGTGTCCTTCCATCCAGAGAGCGGCCCGGGCGGCGGCGTCGCGCAGCTCGGCGAGGCCACCGGGCAGATGTCGAGGATCTGGAACTGCACCAAATGCTGATGGAACGGGTGCGGAATCGGGTGCGTCGGGTCGGCGTTGGTCAGCGACCAGATCTCGACGTCATCGACGTGCGTGCCGGTGAACTCGAACGCGGTCGGATTATAGGTCTTGCCGTTGATTCGCCATTCGCCGCCCGTCGAATCGTAATCGAACGTCAAAGAGCGGCTGCGCGTGGTCACCGGCGTCGTCGCGGTATAGGGCGTAAACGCGCCATTGAGCGCAAACGGCAGGCTGCTGGTATCGGTTTGATCGCTGGTCACGCGGAACTGCAAAATCTCCGGCTGTAATGGCGTAAAGGGATCGTCATTGGTCAGATTGACCACGTCGCCGATCTGGTACTGAGCGAAGTCGATCACGATGTCGGCGCGCTCGGCGGGCGCGAGCGGAATGCGCGACGGATTCAATTGCGTCGGCAATAAGCCGCCGTCGGTGGAGATCTGGTACATCGAGCCCGTGCTCAATCCCACGTCGATGCGCCGCGCGTTCGAGGCGTTGAGCAGCCGGAAGCGATACTTGCGCCGCGCCACGTCGAGATACGGCCGCGCGGTTCCATTGACCACCAGCACGTCGCCTTGAAACCCATTGACGAAGCTGACGCTGTAATTGAGCGAGTTGTCGGGATTGAACGATCGATCCTGAATCATCAATGGAATGTCGTAGGCGCCCGACGGCAGATTGAGCGCCGCCTCGTTCGAGCCCGATTGCGGGTGAATCAAATAGAACGCCGAGATGCCTTTGTAGAAATGCGGCGCGGTGAGCATTTGCTCGTGGTCGTGGAAGAAGTACGTGCCCGCGCCGACCAGGTTCGGCGCCGCGCCGCCCTGCTGAAGATTGTCGTAGTGATAGTCGTAGAAGCTGCCCTGCGGAATGGTGTTGTTCGACGGGTGCCCGTCGTACGCCGCCGCCACGTTGTGTCCGTGATTGTGAATGGTGATGTCTTCGGCGACCGGGAGATCGTTATAGACGCGCAGCGTGACCGGCCGCCCGAGCGTGGCGTGGATCGTCGGCCCCGGCCATTGACCGTCGAATCCCCAGATGGGCGTCATCGCGCCGGGCACCACCTGCTTCATTCCCGGCTTGACGTGCATTTCATAGTAGTCGACGCCGCCGTCCACTTTGAGCGGCACCGCATCGACCGTCGGCTGCAGCGCCTGGTGATTGTCGAGGTCGGGGCCGCCCGTCAGATCGGCGGCCGCGAGATCGGAGCCGGCAAAATCGCCGGTGGTGCCGGCGTCGAAGTTGGCGTCCGCGAGATCGGGGACCGCCGCGTCGCCGCCGGACGCATCTCCGCTGCACGCGCTGAAGAGAAGCGCGAACGCGCACGCGCCAAACCGTTTCATCAGTTCACCGTCAAAGTGGAAGTGCTCTGGCTCAACTGCTGAGGCACCACGCGAATCAGCTTGGTGTAGTCATCGGTCAACGTCGCCTGCACGGTGCCGTCGGCGAGCGTGAAGTCCTGGACGAACGCCGTATCGACCGAGTAGGTGCCCGCCGGGATCACGCCGCCCGGCGCGACGAAGGTCGTCGGATTGCCCGCCGGCGCGACCAGGTGCCAGTGATAGTTCTGCGGCGTCGTCGCGTGAATGTGGACGTGCACGAACGCGCTCGAAATGGGAAAGCTGCCCGGCGGCGTCGCGGTGATGGTGATCGCCGACGCGGACGGCACCGGCGTGGTGACCGTCACGGCCGGCGGATCGGGGACCGCGGTGCCGAACGAATCGCTCGCCGGCGTCGGCGACGCGAGCTGGTGGCGCAGCTCGCCGCGCGCGGTCGGCCCGAAGGCGATCATCTCGGTCAAGAGCACGGCGCTGGCTTGAATGGTGCTCGGCATGGCGGGCACCACGGTCGTGCCGACGCTCCCGGTCGTCGTGAAGCCGGTCTCGGGGACGATCGGAATCGCCGCTTGCGTTTGCGAAGACGGCAAGATCAGCAGCACGCCGTACGACTCGGTGCTCACGTAGGCGGCATTGGTCGAGTGCACGAGGCCGAGCGAAAACGTGGCGCTGTAGGCTTTGAAGTCGGAGGGATTCAGGCCGCCGGTGAGCTGCGGCATGTACGTCTGTCCCGAGCTGAGCAGCGCGTTGGTGGTGGCGATCTTCGATTGCGCGGGGTCGAGCACCGCCAGTCGATAGCTGCCGGTGGCGAGCGGCTGAACCGCGAAGGTCGCCGCGCCCGTCCACGGCAGCGAGAGCTGATCGCCGATCACGCTGTTGGTGCCGATGTAATAAGCGGTGAAGTTCTGGCCCGCGCCGTCGGCGACCGTGACGTTGATGGCGTTGGCCGCGGACGTCGCCGGCGGATCC
>DASREC010000296.1:0-3014 GCA_035652295.1 Polyangia bacterium | reverse complement strand
CCCGCTCGCCACCCAGACGGTCGGGCAGGAGACGCTCGGCCCCGGCGGGCGCTGCATGGTGAATCCGTGAGCGCGTTCGCCGGGCGGTTTCTCCTCGGCGTGAATTATTGGTCGCGCGCCGGCGGGCCGCGCATGTGGGAGCGCCTCGACGCCGAGGTGGTGGCGCGCGAGCTTCAGCAGATGCGCGCCATCGGGCTCGACTGCTGCCGCGCGTTCGCCTTCGCGCCGGCGTTCATGCCGCGCCCGCCCGCCGTCGACGGCGCGGCGCGCGAGCGGTTTCGCGCGTTCCTCGCGCTCGCGGGCGAGGCGCGCGTCGGCGTGCTGGCCACCGCGCTCGTCGGCCACATGTCCGGCGAGAATTGGAACTTCCCCGGGCAAGGCGCGCGCTCGCTCTACGCCGACGAGGAGCTGCGAAGCTGGCAGCGCGCGCTCGTCACCGCGCTGGTGGAAGACGGCCGCGCGTCGGGCGCGGTGATCGCGTGGGTGCTGTCGAACGAGATGCCGCTGTGGGCCGGCTTCGGCCCGACGGACGACGTGCGCCGCTGGTGCGAGGAGCTGGTCGCCGCGGCGCGCGCGCTCGACGGCGCGCGCCCGATCGGCACCGGCGACGGCGCGATGCCCGGCTTTCCCACGCGCGCGCTGGCGCCGCTGGTCGATTATGTTGCGCCGCACAATTACTACGCCGACGCCGATCCGTTGCGCCAGGCGTGGGCCACCGACCTGCGCATCCGCGAGCTACAGCCGCTCGGCCGCCCGGTCGTGTTCGAAGAGTTCGGCGCGTCGTCGACGCAGGCCGGCGAGCGCGGGCAGGCGGCGTACTACCGCGAGGTGATCGCCGCGTCGCTCGGCGCCGGCGCGCGCGGGGCGATCGGCTGGTGCTTCTCCGACTTCGACGTCGAGACCGTCGGGCGCGAGCCGCCCTACTCGCACCACGCGTTCGAGCTCGGCTTCGGCGTCACGCGCTCGGACGGCTCGGAGAAGCCGGTGTGCGACGAGCTGCGCGCCTTCCGCGCGCTCCTCGACGGGATCGATCTGTCGCGCGTGCGCGCGCCCGAGCCGCGCGTGGCCATCGTCGCGCCGCGCTACCTCGACGAGGACGTGCCGTTCTCGTGGCAGGATCGCCCGGCGATGCGGCGCGCGCTCTTGCAGTCGTTCGTGCTCGCGTCGCAGGCCGGCCTCGATCCGGCGGTGATCGGCGAGGACGATCCGTTCGACCGCTACGCGCTCCTGCTCGTGCCGTCGACGCAGAAGCTGCACACCGCCACCTGGCTCAAGCTGCGCGACGCCGCGCGCGCCGGCGCCACCGTCTACTGGTCCTACTTTTCCGGCGACCACGATTTTCACCAGGGCGCGTGGTGCGCCAACTTCTCCGAGCTGACCGGGCTCGAGCACCACCTGCGCTACGGCTGCGTCGATCCGCCGCTCGAGCGGTTCACGCTCAAGGGCGACGTGGCGCTGTCGGTGCCGACCGGCGTCGGGCACGCGCCGCCGTGGCCGCTCGCGCGGCTGCCGGTGATGGTGCGCGCGGGCGCGCCGGTGCGCACGCTCGCCGTCGACGGGCAGGGCTGCGCCGCGCTCACGTCGCACGCGCTCGGCGCCGGGCGCGTGGTGTTCCTGACGCATCCGCTCGAGCGCTACCTGGCGGCGCTCGCCGACGGCTCGTCGCGCGACGCGCACCGGCTGTATCGCCTGCTCGCCGAGGAGGCGGGCGTCGAGCCGCGCTACGCCACGCACCACGTCGACGTGCAGAGCCGCGTGCTCGAGGACGGCGCCGACGACCTGGTGATCGTGCAGCACCGCGGCTGGCACGCCTCCGTCGACGACGCCACCGACGTCCCGCGCGACGCCCAGGTGCTGTTCGATCGCGGCTCGCCTTCGCCCGACGCCCTCGGCCCCAAAGGCGTCCGCATCTACCGCGTCCGCGTTCGCGACGGCGCTTGAACGACCGCACGGCTACGGCTACGGCTACGGCTACGGCTACGGCCACGTGAAAGCGCACTGGCAAACCGGCTCAAATTGCCAATCCCACCGCTTTTACGAGCCTTGCAGGAAGCGGAGTGTAGCGCGTGGGGTGCGGCAATTTGCCGCCGCGCGCAGTTTCGCAGGGCGCGTCTGCGCGACCGAGAATGTTTGAGCACGGCGGCAAATTGCCGCACCCCACGCGTGAAACGCAGCGCGTTCATGCGAGCACGATCTCGATCTCAGGCGAGATCGGCGCCCAGCGTAACCAGGGTGCGCTCGAAGCCGGGGAAGCTGGTGGCGATGTTGTCGACGTCGCGGATCAGGGATTCGCCGTCGATGGCGAGGGCGCAGACGGCGCCGGCCATGGCGATGCGGTGATCGCCGTGGCTGTCGACCACGCCGGCGTGCAGCGGCGCGCCGCCGGCGATGCGGAGGCCGTCGGGCAATTCCTCGACGGCGGCGCCGAACGCTCGCAGCATCGCCGCGGTGGCGGCGACGCGATCCGACTCCTTGACGCGCAGCTCGGCCGCGTCACGGATCAGCGTCTCGCCGCCCGCGTGCGCCGCCAGCGCGGCCAGGAGCGGCAGCTCGTCGATGGCGCGCACCGTCAGCTCGCCGTCGATGGTGACGCCGTCGAGCAGCGTGGCGCGGCACTCGAGATCGGCCACCGGCTCGCCCGCCTGCTCGCGCGCCTGCGCCTGTTCGACGCGCACGCCCATGCGCGCGAGTGCGTCGAGGAAGCCGGTGCGCGTCGGGTTCACGCCCGCGCCGCGCACGCGCACGCGGCTGCCGGCGACCAGCGCCGCCGCGCCGAGCAGGAACGCCGCCGACGAGAGATCGCCCGGCACGTCGAGGTCGCGCGGCTCCAGCCGGCGCGCGCCCGGCCACTCGTCGAGCATCGCCACCCGGCCGTCCTCGGCGTCGCGCTCGTCGATCGACACCGCGGTCCGGATCGGCGCGCCGAGGAACGCCAGCATGCGCTCGGTGTGATCGCGCGACTGCGCCGGCTCGATGAAGACGACGCGCCCCTCGGCGTAGAGGCCGGCGAGCAG
>DASREC010000295.1:0-11580 GCA_035652295.1 Polyangia bacterium | reverse complement strand
CGGCTTTTTCGAAGGCGCGCGTGGAGGCGACGTTGGTGCGCTCGATCAGCGCCCACGCGCGGTAGACGTCGCGGGCGCGCAGCTCGCGCGCGAGGAAGTCGAGCATCGCCGGCGCCACCTGCCGCCCGCGCTCGTCGGGGTGGACGTAGACGTCGTGGATGTAACACTCGCCGGCGCCGGGCCGCACCTCGCGCCCGATGTCGGGCACGTACACCGCCGCGCGCGCGCACCAGACGATCCCCGCGGGGCGGCCGGCGACCTCGGCGAGCACCACGGTGTCGCCGCGATCCCATTTCTGCCGGCAGTAGCCGGGCTGCAGATCGAGCCGCGCGGCGAACTCGTCGCGCTCGCTCTCGGAGAGCTTCTCGAAGTCTTCGCGCGGCAAGAGCCGGATGCGCAGATCGCCGGCCTCGCGCACGTCGCGCGTGAACAGCTCGCCGCGATACAGGTGCAGCGTGGCGTAGGTGGCGACGCGCGCCACCGCGCGCTGCACGACGTCGGGCGCGGCGCCGCGCAGGCGATCGAGCGCGCGCGGGATCGATCCCGAGCCCTCGATGCCGCGCATCGCGCCGGCGAGCGACATGACGCCGCGGTGCAGGCGCCCGACGGTGGTGCGGTTCCACAGGCGCAGCCGCAGCGTGCGCGAGGTGGCGGCCTTGAGCGGCGAGTCGCCGTCCGAGGGCGCGAACTCGAAGCGGCGCGCGCCCGCGTCGACGGCGGCCTCGAGCTCGTACACCGCCAGCTCGATCGGCGCGCCGGCCTGCAGGTGCTCGGGATCGGCGCCTCGCAGGAGCTGCACCTGGCGCTCGCCGTCGACGACCACCAGATCGGCGGCGACCGCGGAGCCGGGCTTGGCGCCGTCGAACGACAGCAGCCCGAGGCGCGCCTGCCCCTTGGCGTGCAGCTCGGGCACCAGGTCGCCGAGGAACGCCACCGCCTGCGGATCGGCCGCCGGGCTCGCCGCCTCGCGCGCCGTCCACTCCTTGCGCAAGAGCCGCAGCAACTCTTCCAGGCCGCGCTCGGCGCTCTCGGCCTGCGCGTAGACCGCGCCGGGCAGCGTCCTCGTCGGGCGGCGCGCGCGCAGGAACTCGTCCCAGCGATCGGGCGGCGGCAGATCGGCGTACGCGCGGCCCGGCACCTCGGAGAGATCCGACTTGATGCCGCGCGTGTTGTCGCGCGCCACCGCGCGCTCGATGGCGTCGGCGGTGCGGCGCGTAGCGATCGGCGCCTCCAAGAGATCCCACCCGCGCTCGCCGTCGAGCGTCGCCAAGAACGCCTCGACCACCGCGTCCACCTCCGCCGGCCGGCACAGGATCGAGCGCTGCCCTCCTCCGCCGAGATCGCCGACGAGCCGCAGCTCGCTCATGCGCAGCGCGCCCGAGCGCGGCGCCCGCAGGTGCAGCGGCCAGGCGCCCGCCAGCCGCTCGCCGTCGCGCGCGATCAGCATCCACAGCTCGTCGATGCCGCGATAGGCGCGCCACCACGCCTCGAGCCAGCGGTGCGACAGGAACAGCCCCGCGTCGGCGTCGTGCGCCAGCTGCGCCCACTCGCCGGCCAGCGCGCCGAACGCCTGCCCGTCGTGGAGGATCTCGCAGCGCATGCGCCTACTTTATCACCGACTGTCGAACCGTCGCCTTTTGAACAGATCAACCTAGCTTTGCGGCAAGCCCACCATATATAGTCACGGGCCGATCGCACTCCATACGCAATGAGCGCACCGAACTCGACTTTTCTAGAGCGTCTGTTCCGCTTCATCGTCGCCAAGCGCTGGTGGGTGATCGCGATCTACGCGCTCCTCATCGGCCCGGCGGCGTGGTTCGCGGTGCGCGTCGATCAGGACAACTCGATCGATCGCTTGATCGTCGAGACCGATCCCGACGTCGCGCACTGGCAGGCGTTTCAAAAGGTGTTCGGGAACGGCGAGTACGTGGTGCTGCTCGCCGAGGCGGAGGATCCGTTCGCGCCCGACGTGCTGGCCAAGGTCGACGCGCTCGAGCGGGCGCTCGGCAAGCTGCCCAAGGTCGACGCCAACTCGGCGCTCGGGATCTTCCGCCGCGCGAAGGCGGGCTTCGATCCGACGCCCGAGCAGTCGGCCGCGTTCAAGAAGTTCGCCACCGGCACCGACATCTTCCGCAAGCAGGGGTTGATCGGCGATCACTTCCTCGGCATCCCGCTGATCCTGTCGGTGAAGGGCACGCGCGAGCGCGGCGAGACCGTCGACGCGATCGATCGCACCATCGCCGACGTGGAAAAAAATCCGGCGCCGCTCCAGGCGCTGCGCAAGGTCGGCGCGCCCTACGTCAACGCGTACCTCGACGCCGACATGCGCGCGGCGGCGATGCGCTACTTCCCGGTGTTCTTCTTCTTCATGGTGGCGCTGAACTACGCGCTCTACCGATCGTTCCGCACGCTGGTGGCGTTCATCCTCACGCTCGGCGTGTCGGTGGCGCTCACCGTCGGGTACGTGGGCGTCACCGGCGGCATGTTCACCATCGTCTCGGCGCTGGTGCCGATGACGGTGCTCATCACGTGCACCGCGACGCTGGTCTATTTGCACTCGCGCTTCGTCGAGCGGCCGCCCGATCGATCGCAGGACGACCACCAGATCTTCGCGCTGTGCAACAAGTTCCTCGCGTGCACCGCGTCGGTGTTCGCCACCGCCGTCGGCTTCGCCGCGCTCGCGGTGTCGCAGATCCGCCCGATCCGCGAGATGGGCATCTGGGTCGCGATCGGCCTCGTCTTCACCTGGATCACCGTGTTCACGCTGTTCCCGGCGCTGCAGAAGATCCTCAACACGCCGACGCAGCAGGAGCGCAAGGTCGCGGGGCAGTGGCTCACGCGCATGGCGGGCTGGCTGCCGCGCTTCTCGTATCGCTGGCGCTGGCTGCTGGTGCCGTCGTCGCTGCTGCTCTGCGCGCTCGGCGCGATCTCGCTGTTCGGCATCCCCGGCCATCTCGCGCCGATGGATCTCAAGACCGACGCGCTCGAGTACATGGACCACGACTCGCAGGTCTACAAAGACATGCGCCGGCTGGAGAAGGCGATGGCCGGCCTGTCGGTGACCGAGGTGTGGCTCCAGACCGACAAGGCGGGCGCGGTCACCGACGGCGAAGTGGTGCTCGGGATCTCGCACTACGCCGACGCGCTGGAGAAAGATCCGCACGTCGGCACCGTCGTCGGGCTGCCGACGATCCTGCGCACGCTGCGCTACGTGCAGGGCAAGGGCGACAAGCTGCCCGAGGACGCGGCCGGGATCGATCAGGTGACGACCGATCTCGAGACGCTCCTGCCGAAAGAAAAGATGCTCAGCCGCTTCGTCGACGCGAAGCTGGAGAACACGCACCTCTCGGTGATCACGCAGACGGTCGACTTCGCGCACTACAAAGAGCTCGAGGACGTCTTGAAGGCGAAGTGGCAGGAGCAGGTGGCGCGCGATCCGGCGCTCAAGCAGTTCCGCATGGTGACCACCGGCCTGGCGCCGCTGCAGACCAAGATCGGGCACAACATGGTGCCGACGCTGGTCGAGAGCTTCGCGCTCACCGTCGCGATCATCTTCGGCACGTTCCTGCTGGTGTTCCGCAACGGCGCGGCGCGCCTGATGGCGATGATCCCGTCGCTGTTCGCCATCCTGGTGATGTTCGGCATCATGCGCGTGTTCGGCATGAACCTGAACATCACCACCATCTTGATCGCGTCGACGGTGCTGGGCACGTCGGAGAACGATCAGATCCACTTCTTCTACCACTTCCTCGAGAAGCAGAAGGAAGGCTCGACCGAGGCGGGGCTGCGCTACACGCTGATCGTCGCCGGGCGGGCGATCATCTTCGCGACGCTGATCAACGCGGCCGGGTTCGCCGGGTTCGCGCTCTCGCGCATGCCGCCGATGCGGCAGTTCGGGATCCTGACGGCGCTCGCGTTCGTGCTGTCGATGTTCGCCGACTTCACGGCGCTGCCGGCGGCGCTGTGGATGATCTCGCGCGACAAGCCGGACGCCATCAAGCGCGAGGAGGCGGCGCGCTTGGAGAAGCAATGACGCGCGCGGCGGCGATCGCGGCCGTCGCGGCGCTGGCGATCGGCTCGGTTGGAACGCGCGCGTTCGGCGATCCGCCGGGGGGCGACGGCGCGCCGGCGGGGATGGTGGCGTTCTTCAACGGCGCGACGTGCCCGGGCGGATGGACGCGCGCGACGTACGCCGAGGGGCGGCTGATCCTCGGCGTGACCAGCGGCGTGTTCGTGGGCGTGACGGTGGGCGCGCCGCTCGCGTCGGCCGAGGATCGCGCGCACGCGCACACGTTCGCGGCGGCGATGCAGCTCGCGGTCAAGAGCATCTCGGCGGCGGGCGGCGGCAACAACTCGGCGGCGGCGGCGATGGCGTATCCCGCCGGCGGGACGACCGGCGCGGCGCCGAGCGGGCTGCCGTTCATTCAACTGCGCGCGTGCGAGCGGACGCCGTGACGCGATCCGCGCCCGCGCTCGCGCTCGCGCTCGCGCTCGCCGTCGCCGGTTGCGCCGGCTCCTCGTCGGCGCCGGACGCCGCCGCGCCCGATCTCGCGCCGCTCCCGCCCGGCGATTCGCTGCCGACGAACGCGATCGCTTTTTTTCACGCGCTCGCGTGCCCGCAAGGTTGGAGCGCGTACGGGCGCGCGGCGGGACGCTTCGTCGTGCCGACGCCCGGCACCGGCGGGATCGCCGACGGCGGAGTCGTGGGCGCGCCGCTCGCCGCCGGCGACGATCCGGCGCACGCGCACGCGATCGACGAGAGCGTGACGCTGCCGTCGACGTCGTTCGCCGGCGTGACCGGCTGCTGCAACAACGGCCCCGCCGCCGCCGGCACCGTCGGCTTCTCGGTGACGAGCGCCACGGCCTCGACCAACCTGCCGTACGTGACGCTGCTGGTCTGCAAGAAGTCGGCGCCGCCCGAGTCGTCGGCGCTGCCGCTGCCGCCGGGGATGATGCTGTTCTTCGACGCCGACGCGTGTCCCGACGGGTTCAGCCAGACCGCGGCGACCGAGGGGCGTCACCTGGTGGCCCTGCCCGACGGCGGAACGCCGGGCGCGACCTTCGGCGGGCCGCCGCTCGCGCGCGGCGAAGATCGCGGGCACTCGCACGCGGTGAGCGGCGCGCTGACCACCACCGCGTCGGGCGTGGCGCTCGCCAGCGGCTGCTGCGGCGGCGGCTACGCGCAGTCGGGGAGCTACCCGTTCGCCGCGCCGACGGCAAACGCGTCGAGCGGCCTACCGTACGTGCACTTGTTGCAGTGCACAAAAAATTAGCGCGCGAGCGCCTCGAGCGAGGCCAGCCACTCGGCGCTGAGCCCGGACGCGCGCGCGCCGCGGATCACCGTCTCGAGAAAGCGGCGTGACGGCGGCTGCTCCGACGGGAGCCGGCGCGCGTCGGCGCCGGTGAACGCGAGCGCCGGTCGTGCGGGCCCGCCGGCGAGCGGCGACGCGACGACGGAGAGCGGCTGCGCGAGACCGGAGATGACGCCCTCTTTGTGATCGGCGAGCCCGCGCGCGTCGGCGGGCATCGGCACCACCAGACCTTCGACGTGCGCGCCCGCATCCGCGGCGAGCCCCGCGACCGCGCCGCCCCAGAAGCGGCTCGGCACGTCGAAGCGCAGCCGCACGCCGTCGACGCGCGCCGCCCACGCGCCGGAAAAATCGGGCAGCCGATAGCCGTGCTCGCCGCACCACGCGGCGAACGCCTCGCGATCGAGCGACGAGCCGTAGATGAACCAGTTGAACGGCGCCGAGCCCGCGGCCTCGTGCGCTTTACCGACGACGGGAAGTCCCATGCGTGGCTCTTATCACGGCGTGCATTTTCCCAGGAACCAATTTCCCGAGCACTCGCATTGGCAGAACTGCAGATCGTTCGCCGCCGGCTGGCGGCACGTCGGCACCGCCGGGATCATCGCCGTGCCGACGCGGCCGCTCGCCTGCTCGGTGATCAGCACCTCGAGCGTGAACGGCTCGCGATCGCGGCTCACCGATCCGGTCGTCGGGCACACGGCGATGTTCGAGACGTTCTGGTAGCTGCGCAGATCGGGCAGCCACAGCGTCGCGTCGGCGGAGTCGCGCTGCATGGCGCCGATGCGGCCGTCCTCGGCGACGATCGCGCCCGACGTCGGATCGAGCAGCCGCCCGCGGATCTCGACGTTGGCGTCGTGGAGGTTGTGCACGCGCGCGCCGACGAACAGCACGAACCCGCCCTGCGGCGGCTTGACGAGATCGATCGGGCCGTTCGGCTGCACGTCGGTGAGCTGCATGGTGGTCGAGTCGTAGATCGCGGGCGTGACCGTGATCGGATCGCCCATCATGCCCGGCGGCGCCGCCGAGCAGCCGGCGAGCGCGAGCGCGAGCGGCGCGCAGCACCACCGCATGGATCTTTTCTAACACTCATCGCGCGCCGGAGCGCGTGCTATCGTGCACACGTGCGTTTTGCGCCTCGGCGTCTCGCGCTGCTCGCCTTGCTCGTCGCCGCCGGCTGTCCGCGACCGCCCGCCGCCGCCGTCGGGCCGGAGAGCGCGCTGCAGGCGTACCTGAACGCGGTCGCCGCCGGGCGGCTCGACGAGGCGTACAACTGGATGTCGGCGGATTATCGCAAGACGCACGATCGCGCGGCGTTCGAGCGCGCGCTCGGCGATCGGCGCGGCGCGGAGAAGCTGCGCGGCGCGCGCGTGGAGCTCGAGGCCGAGGCGCAATTGCCCGACGGCGAGCGGCTGCCGCTGGTGATGGAGAACGGCGCGTGGCGGCTGGCGCGCGATCCGCTCGACTTCTATCCGCAGCGCACGCCGGCCGAGGCGCTGCGCTCGTTCTTGCGCGCCGTCGAGAATCGCCGCTACGAAGTGGTCGTGCGCTTCGTGCCGTCGCGCTATCGCGCCACCGTCACCGTCGACGCGGTGCGCGCGCGCTGGGAGGGCGAGCGGCGCGCCGAGCTGGGACAGCAGCTCGACGCCATCCGCGCGGCGCTCGCGCGCGGCGAGCCGCTCGAGCTCGGGCCGCCCGAGGGCGAAGCGCGGCTCCAGCTCGGCGAGCGCAAGCAGGCGAAGCTGGTGCGCGAGGACGGGGATTGGAAGATCGAAAGTTTGGAATGACGCCGCTCGACGGCGCGCGGCTCGAACGCGTGGACGTCGGCGGCGCCGAGCTGGCGTGCTGGGTGGCGGGCGACGACGGCGCGCCGCTGGTGATCTGCGCGCACGGGTTTCCCGACTGCGCGCGATCGTTTCGCGCGCAAATTCCCGCGCTCGTCGGCGCGGGCCATCGCGTGGTGGCGCCGTACCTGCGCGGCTACTCGCCGTCGACCACCGCGCGCGACGAGCGCTATCACGCGGCCGCGCTCGCCGCCGATCTGTGCGCGCTGGCGCGGCACTACTCGCCCGGCGCGCCGGCGGCGCTGGTCGGGCACGACTGGGGCGCCATCGCCGCGTACGCCGCGTGCGCGCTCGCGCCGTCGCTGTTCTCGCGGCTGTGCACGATCGCGGTGCCGCACTTGCGCGCGGTCGCGGCGCACGGACCGAGCCGCGCGCAGCTCGCGCGCAGCTGGTACATCGGGCTGTTCCAACTTCCGCTCATCGCCGAGCAGCGGCTCACCGCGGAAAACTTCGCGCTCATCGATCGATTGTGGCGCGACTGGTCGCCGGGATTCTCCGCGCCCGCCGCCGAGCTCGACGAGGTGAAGGCGTCGATGGCCGGCACCGAGCACGTGCGCGCGGTGCTCGCGTACTACCGCGCGCTCGTGTCGTGGAGCGCGCTCGCCGGCGAATCGCGCCGCCTGCTGTTCGCGCGCACCCGCGTGCCGTCGCTGTACGTGCACGGCCGCGACGACGGCTGCATGGGCGTCGAGCTCGTCGAAGGCGCCGAGCGCGCGTACTCGGCGGGCGTCGACGTGCGGATCCTCGACGGCGCGGGCCACTTCGCGCACCAGGAAAAACCGGCGGACGTGAACCGCTTGCTCGTCGAGTTCCTCGCTTTGTCCCAATGAGGAAAAAAGTCACCGCAGGCTCGCAAAAAGTTCAACTTCGCCTCACCTCGCCAAGCCCATCGAATTGCACGACTCTTCCCGTCGCTGCGCGCGTTCGCCCGCGGCGCGGGCCGTTTCGCGACACTTTCGCCGTGGGACTCCAGTTCCCGCCCGACGAGCGCACACACTCGCGCTGATCGTGTGTTTTCAGCCATTTTGCGGGTTTCAGCGCGCGCGGACTTTTCTTGCGTTCATGGCTCCCCGGTTGCATCTTATCTAGGTAGGAAGCGCCACCGATGGGTGGCAAGCGAGGACGCCATGCTCGACCCATGGATCATCGAAGAGATCCGGCGCCGAGAGGAAGAAGAGCGGCAGCACCGCGAGCAGCGTCCAGTGCTCGAAGTGCCGCTCGAGAGTCCGCCCTATCCCGGTCAGAGCCGCAAGCCGGACACTGACCAGGACGGGGAGCGCGGCGTAGTGATCGTCGATTTCTGCGTCTGAGGAAGCGCGCTACTTCGCGACTTCGCTCCAGCGCTCGCGCAGCTCCTGCGCGGTCCACTTGTCGCCCGACTTCGGGGTGGCTCCCGTCGTCTCCGTCATCTTGTAGATCGAAACCTTCGGGCCCTGCACGCCGACGATGGTGCCGGTGATGTCGGCGGCGAGATCCGACGCCAGGAACAGCGCGACCGGCGCGATGTGATCGGGCGCGAGGAAGTCCTTCGCGTTCGGCATCGCCGCGATCATCGGCAGGTCCTCGGTGAGCCGCGTGAACGCCACCGGCGCGAGCGCGTTCACCGTGACGTTGGCCTTGCGCAGCTCGATCGACAGCGTGCGCGTGAAACCGTAGATCCCGGCCTTCGCAGCCGAGTAGTTCGCCTGGCCGAAGTTGCCCATCAGCCCGCTCACCGACGTGGTGTTGATGATGCGCCCGCCCTTGTTCTGCACCTTGAGCTGCCGCGCCACCGCTTGCGCGCAGTAGTACGTGCCCTTCATGTGCACGTCGAACACGATGTTCCAATCGGCGTCGCTCATGTTGAGGAACGAGCGATCGCGCAGCACGCCGGCGTTGTTGACCAGGATGTCGACCTTGCCGAACTTCGAGAGCGCCGACCACACCATGCCGTCGGCGCCTTCGCGCGTCGACACCGAGTCGTAGTTGGCCACCGCGTCGCCGCCGGCCGCCTTGATCTCCTCGACGACCTTGTCGGCCATCTCGGCGCCCTTGCCGCCGCCGGCGCGATCGCCGCCGAGATCGTTGACCACGACCTTGGCGCCCTCCTTGGCGAACAAGAGCGCGTGCGCGCGCCCGATGCCGCCGCCCGCGCCGGTGATGATCGCGACCTTTCCGTCGAGAAGTCCCATCTCGCGCCTCCTTTTTGTGGCCGGCGGAGTCTAAGAAAACCGGCCGGTCATTTCAAGTGTGCAACACTCTACCGTCGCGGAGATCGAGGTTGACGCGACGCGGCGCCGAGCCTACTCTCCTCGGCCAGCAAGGGAGCAGTAACGGTGGGCAGTACACGGGGCGGCGCAAAACCTTCGAGCTCGCGGGTTCACGTCGCGTTTCTGTTGGTCGTCGGGATCGCCGGCTGGGCGCTGGTGTTCACCGCGCTGCCGTCGGGCGGTCACTGGCCGCCGGTCGAGGCCGCCGCGCTGTTCCTGCTGGTCGTCGGCGGCGCGCGCTCGCTCGGCTTCCCGCTCGCCGGGCTCGACGGAGACGCGGAGGTCTCGCTCGACTCGGCGATCTTCATCGCGTCGAGCGCGTGCCTCGGCCCGAAGGCGGCGTCGATCGGCGTGGCCACGCTGCTCTCGCTCGACGCGCTCGCGCGCGGGCTGGTCGGCCGCGGCCGCGCGCGCCGCGCCGACGTGCTTTCGCTGCTCGCGCACGCCGCGTACTTCGGCGGGCTGTCGGGCGGCTTGATGGCGCTGTGGTCGCGCGTCTTCGGCCTCACGCGCCTCGAGCCCGGCGCCGTCGACGACGTGTGGCTGGTGCCGGCGCTCGGCGTGACGTTCCTGATCACGCACTACCTCGTGCAGACGGTGCAGCTGCGCTTGAGCGGCCAGTCGCTGCGCGCGTCGGTGCGCCGCAACGCCATCGGCGTAGTCGCCGAGGCCACGCTGCTGCCGCTCGCCACCGCGATCGTGCTCATCTGGGATCCGCGCCACCCGGTGCCGTTCGCGCTGCTCGGCGGCACGTACCTGCTGGTCAACTACGGCTTCAACCGCCTCGCGCATCTGGCGCACGACATGCGCCGCCGCGTCGTCGAGCTGGAGACGCTCAACCGCACCGCGCACGCGCTCGGCGCGTCGCTCGAGGCGCCGCAGCTGGTCTCGGCGCTCTTGCGCGAGACCTCGCGCGCGCTGCCGGCGGCGTCGCGCCTCGAGGCGGTGGTGGCGCTCTCGGGCGAAGTCGAGCGCTTCGTGTTCGAGCCGGCGACCGCGCGCGAGAGCCGCGAGCCCGCGTCGGCGCCCGCGCGCCTGTGGCTCAAGTCGCGGCGCGCGATGCTGCTCGACGCCGACGAGCCGGGCGTGCGCTCGCGCCTGGTGGTGCCGCTGGTCATGTACGGCGAAAATCTCGGCGCGCTGGTCGCCGAGAGCCCCGCGCCCGACGCGTTCGGCGCGAACGAGCTGCGCCTGCTCGAGGCGATCTCGGGCCAGGCGGCCGCCGCCGTCGAGAACGCGCGCCTCTACGGCCTGGCCAACGTCGACGGGCTCACCGGCCTCTACAGCCGCCGCTACTTCGACACCCGCGTCGCCGAGGAGATCGAGCGCGCGCGCCGCTTCGACTCGTCGTTCGCGCTGGTGATGCTCGACCTCGACGACTTCAAGCGCGTCAACGATACGCTCGGCCACGTCACCGGCGATCGCGTGCTGCGCGAGGTCGCCGCCGTCGCCGCCAGCCAGCTGCGCGGCGTCGATCTGGCGGCGCGCTGGGGCGGCGAAGAGCTGGCGTTCCTGCTCCCGCGCACCTCGCTCGCCGACGCGCACGCGGTGGCCGAGCGCATCCGCGAAGCCGTCGCGCTCCACCGCATCGGCGACGGCGCCCTCCGCATCACCGCCTCCATCGGCGTCGCCGGCTGGGCCGAGTCCGGCGTCGGCGATCCCTCGAGCCTCGTCGCCCGCGCCGACGCCGCGCTCTACCGCGCGAAGTCTTCCGGCAAAAACCGCGTCGAGATCGATCTCATCAGCTTCGAGCTCACGCCGGCGCTCGCTCCCGTTCGCCGACGACGCGCCTGACGCTGGTAATGTCACGCGCGGGCTTGCGACTCGCGTTCTTTTTTTCGGCAGTCCTCAGGCGCTATATGGCTGACTTCCGACTCCTTGCCGCTCCGACGAGAACGGCTTACCCGAAGCCATAGGACTGTTTGTGCTCCTTTGAACTGCGCGCCTTCCGGGCTGGCGAAAAAAAGAACGCGAGTCCGCCCGCGCTACTCGGCATTCTCTAAAGTCGACTTAACCGAAAAGCGTAATGAGCGGGTGGGTGCGAAAATCGTTTTTCGCCGGCGTTGAGGAGCGCTCCTCGCGTCTGCGCGAGGATGCCAGCGACGAATCGAGCGAAGCACGTGCCGCGCGCAGCCGCTGCTGCGCAGCAGCAGCGGCGAGCACGGCGTATGCGAGCGTCCG
>DASREC010000294.1:0-10808 GCA_035652295.1 Polyangia bacterium | reverse complement strand
CACTCGCACTTCGTTGACGAAGGTGCCGTTCGAGCTGCCGAGGTCCTCGACGATCCACCGGCCGGCGGAGAAGCTGATCTTGCAGTTCTTGCGCGACACCATCGCGTCGTCGGTGCGCACCGCGCAGTCGGCGGCGCGGCCGAGGAATGCGCCCTCCGGCGCCACGTCGACCGATGCGTCCCCCCGCGCGTCGCGATACAAGAGCTTTGCCGGCATCTGACCTACCCTCTCACTCTCATGTTCTAAAGACAATCTCAGTCGTCCCGACGCGAATCACGTCGCCGACGGAGAGCTTGCGGCGCGCCACCTTCTCGCCGTTGACGTACACGCCGTTGGTGGAGCCGAGATCGGCCAGCTCGTAGCCGCCGTCGACGCGCTTGATGCCGACGTGTTTGCGCGACACGCCGGTGTCGTTGAGGAGCACCGTGTTGCCGGCGACCGATCCGATGGTGGTGATGTCGCGATCGAGCCCGACCGTCTGGCCGGTGAGCGGCCCCGACACGAACTCGAGCTCCGCCTTGACCTCGTTCACCGCCGTCTTGCAGAAGCGGCAGACGTCCCAGTCCGGCATCATCACGCGCCGGCACGACTTGCAGCGCTGCTCGCGGCGCTTCGGCTTGCGCGCCGCCGCGACGATCAGGAAGATCAACCCGAGCAGCACCACGCCGCCGACGATGGCGGCATACACCCACCAGGTTGGCAGCTTCGCCAACATCAGGAGATGGACTTGAACTTGAACTCGGTGCGGCCGAGCTTGAACTGATCGTTGTCGACCAACTCGTGCTCGCGCACCTTCTTGTCGTTGACGACGATGCCGTTGGTCGAGCCGAGATCGACCAGCTTGTAGTTGCCGTTCGCCTCGACGCGAACTTCACAGTGACGCGAGGACATGAACTGATCCTCGATTACGATGTCGCAGTCGGACGCGGTGCCGATGACGGTGCGCACCGGCTTGAACTTGAACGTCTGGTCGGTGTGCTTGCCCGAGGTGGCGACGATCCAGCCGACCGCCGGCATCTTGCCGCCCACCGAAGACACGTCGAGCGCCATCGTCTTCTGCGGGCCGGCCGCCGGCATCGGCGCGGACGCCACCGGCGCGGGCGCGGGCGCCGGCTCTTCGACCTGCTCCGGCTTCTCGCGCATCACCAGCCACGCGATCAAGCCGATGAGGCCGAGCCCGCCGATGGCGATCAGCACCCACAGCCACCAGCGCGAGCCGCCCTCGGGCGTCAGCGGCGGATGCGTCTGCTCGAGCTTGTCGGTGATCTCGTTCGAGTAGGCCTGCTTCCCGTTGGCGTCGACCATCGCCTGCATGGTGTGGTTCTTCTTGTCGCCGCCCTTGAGCGCCGACTCCCACGTCACCACGTACTGCTTCTTGATCTCGTCGACCACCGACGCGAACTGGGTGCCGATCTCGCCGGTGCTCTTGCACTGGCGCGCGACGCCGAACGACAGGTTCGAGAGCTGCGCGAGGTTGCGCAGGCGGCCCGCCTCGAACGGCGCGTAGCCGATGGTGTCGACGATGATGCCCGCCTCCTGCGCCTTCTTGCCCGCCGACTGGAACGCGCGCGGATCCATGTTGACGTCGATGCCGTCGGAGAACAGCACGATCAGCTTGCGCTCGCCCTTGGGCGAGGCGTTGAGCAGATCGATCGCGGTGCGGAGCGCGTCGAGCATGTGCACCTCGACGCCCTCGGAGTCGATCGCCATCGTGTTGGTCGCGGCCTCGACCTCGCTCGGCGCGCTCATCTCGACGAGCCGCTTGGTGTCGGAGGCGTAGCCGAGCAGCGCCATCTTCGACTTGCCCTTGGGGTCGAACGCGTCGGCGAGGTTCTTGATGCCGCGCTTCACCTCGTCGAACACCTCGTTCATCGCGCTCGACACCTGCGCGACCACCACCACGTTGACGTTCGGCGACGTCGTCGCCGGCGGCACCACGGTGTCGAACGTGACCACGCTCTGCGCCGGGCCTTGATCGGCGGAGTCGAGGACGAAGTGAAAGTCCTCCTTCTGCCGCCCGGTGATCACGCGCCCGTCGCCGTCGACGTACGTGATGTACATCTTGACGGTCGGGTACTTGGTGACGTCGAGCTTCTCGACGCGCAGCTTGTCGGCCGCGTGCGCCTCGAGCGCGAACAGCGTGAACAGCGAAGCGAGGACGGTGGCCGTGGTGGATTTGCGCATGGCTCAGCTCATCGACTTGAACTTGAAGTTGGTGCGGCCCAGCCGGACGCTGTCGTTGTCGATGAGGTCCTCGCTGGAGACCCGCTTGTCGTTCACATAGGTGCCGTTGGTCGATCCCAGATCATTGATGCGGAAGCCGCGCCCTGCGACGGAGATCTCGGCGTGGCGCCCGCTGATGGACGGATCCTTGAGCACGATGTCGCAGTCGGGCGACGTGCCGACGAGCGTGCGTCCGGCGCGCAGCTGAAACAGCTCGCCGGTCTGCGGGCCCTCGAGCGGCACCAGCCAGCCCGAGCCGGCCTGCCCGGTCACGATCTGCTCGGAGCCGCCGATGTTGATCGCCATCGTCTTCTGCTTGCCGCCCTGCGACGGCATCGGCGCGGCCATGACCGGCGCCGGAGCTTGCGGTGCCTGCGCCGCTCCCGCGCCGCAATACGGGCACTGGTCCCAGCTCGCGTGCAGCTTCTGGCCGCAGCTCTCGCATTTCTTCTTCTTCGAGAACAGTCCCATTTTCTTTTTTGGCACCTTTCCCGCGACGCCTTGCGCCTGGCCCTGGGCCCCCTTCACTTTACCCTGAACGTTCTTGGCCGTGCCCGCCGCCTGCTTGGCCGCGTCGGTGTACATGCCGCCGACCTGCTTCAAGCGCTTGACGTCGCCGATGGCGCCGCCTTTGATCGACGACACGCCGAAGATCTTCGTCCTGATGAGGTCGAGCGGCGCCCGCAGGATCTTGATGAGCCCATCCAGAAACATCGGCGGCCTCTAATTTAGCCTATTTCGGTTGGTACATCCAAAGCCGGAACAGGTTGATGTCGCGTCCGGCCGTGCCGGCGTTCTGCTTGATCGTGACCTTGTCCTTGGTGATGAGGTCGCCCGAGATCACGTACGGCCAGTTGCGCCAGCGCGAGACGCGGTCGGTGCCGGCGCACGAGCAGGTGCCGGCGTTCTTGCCGTCGACGGAGAACTCGATCTCGTAGTCGCCGTAGACGTAGTCCATGCGGCGGATGATGAGCAGCTCTTTGCCCGGCTTGAGGTTCATGACGTTGTACTGCGCGTAGCCGCCGACGTGAGCGCGGCCGACGTCCTCGATCACGTTCCCGTCGGGGTACTTGAGCTTCTGGCGCGAGCGGTACGAGTCCTTGGCGTCGTGGATGGCGAGCGCGTGCTTCTCTTCGGAGTCCTTGTCCATGACGTCGATCTTGTCGACCTGCACCCAGGTCTTGCCGTCGATCACCAGCTCGGTCGGCAGCTCGAGCTGCGAGATGCCCTTGACCGCTTCGAACGTCATGCCGCCCGAGGTGGGCGCGGCCGCCGCGGCCGGCTTGGGCGCCGCCGACGGCGTATCGTCGACGACCACCGCCGGCCCGCCGCCGAAGATCGACGTGACGATCTCGCCCGCCTTCTGCTGATACGCCGACAGGTTCTGCAGCGCATCGAACGTGTAGCGCCGCTCGCCGAGCAGCCCCTTGAGGATCTCGACGTGCTTGCGGAAGTCGCCGAACTCTTTTCGCTGCGCCAGCGTCGGGTGATTGACCTCGACGTCGGCGGAGATCTCCGCCTGCATCTCGATGATCAGCGACATGATGTCGAAGATGTTGCGCAGGTCGAGCTGATCGGCCGCGTTCATCATCGACGCCGAGAGCACGGCCGCCAGCGCGTCGTGCGCCGTCTGCACCTTGCCGTCGCGCGCCATGTAGAAGAGGCCCTTGCGCATCGACTGGAACATGGTGCCGATACGCATCTTCATCGTCGGATCGAAGAACGAGCCGGCGACGCCCGCGTGCGGCACCCAGCGCAGATCGATCTCGTTGGCGCGCGGATCGAGCGGGTCGCGCGCGTCGCGCACGCGCGTCGCGTTCTTCTCGAGCAGCACGCGCGCCAGCTCGACCTCCTGCTTGATGTCCGGCGTCGTCTGCGAGATCTCGACCTTGCAGGACTCGAGCACGCGGCGGTGGCCCTTGTACTCGAGGTTCTCCTTGTACGCGATGAAGTCGGAGAGCTCCTCGACGAAGCGCAGCACGATGTAGAGCGTCTGCGGGAGCTTGTACTCCTCCGGCACGATGGTCTTGATCTGCGCTTCCCACAGCACCAGATCATTTCCCATCCCGTCGACGGCGTAGCCCGGCTGGATCTCGATCGAGAGATCGCCGCGCGCGCGCGCGTTCACGCGGAGCTCGCCCGCATAGCCGGAGACCACGCCCGGGGCGTGGCACAGCCGGTTGTGCAGCTTGCGCTTCTCCAGGTGATAGCGCTCGGCGTCGTTCCAGTCGTGCTCGGTGGTGAGGAACCCCTTGAAGAAGTTGATCCTCTTGAAGCCCTGCGGTTTGGCGTCGCGTTCGGTGGCCATGAAATCCCCTTTGGCTACTTCTTCGGACCCTTGGTGTCGTCCGATTTCTTATCCTTGTCTTCCGTCTTCTCGTCGACTTTTTTGACCGCCTTGGTCGCGCCGGTCTTCTTCGGGTCGACGGGCGCGACGCCGGTCTTGGTGCTCATCGCCGGCATCTCGCTCGTCGGCATGACCTCGAGCGCGTCGGTGATGCTGATCGCCGACATCTCGCGCGCGCTGGCGCCGAAGCCGCCCGCCTCGCTCGACCGCGGCCCCTCCTTGCCCTCGACGGGCGCGGTGTCCGCCTTCGGCGCCTTCGGCAGCGGGGGGCGCGTCTTCGGCCCGGGCATGAAGTCGTCGATCTCCTCGGTGGCGACCTTGGCCTTCGCCGCCTGCGCCTGCTCGCGCCCCTGCTGATCGAGCAGCTTCTGCAGGTCGGCCTCGGACGTGATCGCCTCCGACTCGGCCACGCCCATTCCCACGCCGACGCCGGACGAGACGCCGACGGTGTAGAACTCGCGCAGCTGGCTCGGCCCGCCCTCGACGGCGAAGCGCAGGTAGTACTGCGTGTTGGCCGGCTTCTCCATCTGGATGATCTCGTGAATCCGGATCACCGCCTCGGGCGAGATGTCTTTGTACGAGACCGGCATCTCGACGACGAACGTGTGCGCCAGGTTGACCGGCGGCAGCACCACCGAGTCGATGCCGATGTCCGCGGTCACGCCGATGCGCCAGCCGCGGAACGGCCAGATGTTCTCGTTGATGTCCGGCTCGTGCCCGGTGAACAGCGAGATGAACAGCTTGATGCCCTTCACCGTCCCGCGGATGCGGTACATCTCGATGGCCTTCTTGATCAGCCGCCGCTTCTTCGCGATCGGCCAATCCTCCTCGAGCACCATCGCGGACCACGACGCGAGCCACGGCAAAAACTTCTCCGGCGCCTCGTACGGATCGAAGAAGTTGTGGATCACGTCGAGCTGCTCGTCGACGGAGGTGAACAGGTGCTGCACGATCCACAACAGGTCGCGCAGGAAGTTGCGCCCGTTGAGATCGTTGCGCTGGAAGATCGACGGCAGCCACTTGACGTAGCTCTCGCGCGAGACGCCGAGCGTGACCTTCTCGCCGGTGTAGATCATCTGCCCGCGGGCCGGCTTCTGCGTGAGCACGGTGTCGCGCTCTTCGTAGCTCTCCTGGAACACGATGGCGTCGACGGCGAGGCCGGCGTTCTCGATCAGGAACTTCGCCTTGCGGAGCGGCAGCCCGACGACCTCGGGCATGCGGACCAGCGCGCGCTGCTGCGACATCATGGTTTAGACAATCTCCTCGCGCACGCGCTCGACCACCGCGACCTTGACGAGATAGATCAGCTCCGACGGCTCGAGGCGCACGTTCTCGACGGAGACGCGCTGATCCTCGTCGTAGATCGTGATCGAGTCGATCACTTCCACGCCCGGCACGTCCTCGACCAGGTGCGCGAGATCGGTCTTGTAGACCGCGCGGCCGAACGGCCAGCCCTTGCCGTCGCGCCCGCCGATGAGCGGGTGCAGGTAGCGGCGCAGGCGATCTTCGATCTCGTTCTTCAGGCGATCCGATTGGCCGACGGTGCGGCGCACCAGCGTGACCTTGAGCGAGATCTCGATGAAGCCCGGCTTGATCACCTCGACGACGGTGCCGACCAGGCGGCGATCGTCGAGATAGTTTTTCACGAAGCGGAGCAGCTCCGGCGCGGGCACCAGACGTTTCGTCAAGTCGAGGTTCTTCTCGTCGCCGCGCGGGACGACCACGACCTGCACCTCGCCGTCGTGCCGCTGCGACGGCAAACACTTGGCGCGCGCCACGCCCGTCGACGAGCGCAGCGCCAGCGACTCGAAGTCCTCGGCGGTCACCGCGCGGTCGCGGCTCTTGAGCGTGAGCGGCGCGCGCGCCTTGGCCTCCTCGACGGTCTCGGCGTCGGCGCCGCCGGCGGCCGGCATGGCGTTGTAGCACTTCTCGATGTACGCGATGGCGCGCGTGAGCTGCGTGAGCGTGCCGCCGTTGACGTTGCCGCGCACGCCGCCGCCGACTTGATATTTGCGGCACACGATGTTGTTGCGGCCGGCGGGCGGCATCATGCCGCGCGTGCCGTCGCCGAACGAGACCTTGCCGTTGAACGGATTGCGCAGGTAGTGACGCGACCGCGGCCCCGAGTCGAAGAAGCTCTCGACGGCGCGCCAGCGCACCCACCAGCCGGTCTGGCCCTGGTTGGGCTCACCCTCTTCCTGCCGCACGGCCTCGTCGCCGAGATCTTGAATGTCCTCGGGCGCCGGCTGATCGCGCTCCTTGACCTCGATGACCTCGCCCTCGAGCAGCGGGCCCTGCGACAGACCGAACGACTGGATCGGCGTGCCGTCCGAGGAGCCGAGCACCTCGTCGCGCACCGTGATGACGTTGGCCGCCTCGACGGTGTTGGTGAGGATGCGCTGGATGCGCGGCGGCTTGACGTAGCCGCCCATCTCGAGGCGCGCGCGGATCCAGTAGCGGTCCTCGGTGAACTTGAGCGACTTCTGGTGATCGTCGGGCCCGACGAACTCGACGAAGCCCGACTGCGCGAAGTTCTTCGTCCCGTCGACGACCACCAGCGGCGCCCAGTTGGTGCCGTCGTAGTACTCCCACACCACGCGCTGCTCGGCTTCCCACGCGGCGTCGCGATCGGAGTAGTAGCCTTTCAAGAACTCCGAGTTCTGCCGCGTGTCCTCGAGCGCGCGCGGCGGCTGATCGGCCAGCACCACGTAGAGGCTGAGCGGGTCGTTGGGCAATTTGCCGTTCCATCCGAGATACAGCGCCGCGCCCTCGTCGGGCACCGCCGAGAACGGCTGGAACGGGCGATACTCGACCTTCGACTCCTCCGAGTGATCGCGGTAGCGGAAGTCGTTGTACGAGAGCACGTGCTTGAGGTTCTGCAGATCGGCGCGGTACTTGAGCCACACCGCCTTGAACGCCGGCGGACGTAAGGGGCGATCATCGCGCCAGACCCACTTGTCCCCGTCGAGCATGTAGCTGCCCGGCAGACCGTAGTCGCCGATCTCGACGCGCGCGCGTACCCAGTAGTTGTCTTCACCGTTGACTTCGCCGGCGGCGAGATCCTTCGGCACGCGGAACGTCACCACGCCGCTCTTGGTGAACGCGTTGGTGGTGTCGACGAAGTTCCAGTCGTTGTCGCCGACCTTCTTCGAGCCCTTGGAGGTCGACTTGCCGAGGATGCGCCACTTCTTCCCGTCGAAGTACTCCCACGACAGGATCAGCTCCTCGGACGCTTTCGGCTCGGGGATGATCGCCGGATCGGAGAGCGTGATCTCGATCCGCACCTCGGCTTCCGGCTGCGACAGCATCTCGCGCGACGCGATGTAGAAGCACTGATCGATCTTCGGCGACGTACCGAGCGGGTGCGAGTTCTTGCCGAGGTCGAGCGCCAGGAACACGCCGCCGTCGAGGTTGGCGAACGCGTGATCGGGCACCACGCCCTCGCCGACCACCTCGATGATCGCCTTGGTGGTGTCGATCTCGGTCTCCCACGGGTTCTGCGGAACTTCCGCCAGGCGCCCGCGGATCCAGATGTCGTCGATGCCGTGCACCGTGTACGGCGTCATGTCCTGCGGGCCGTGGAAGATCACCTCGCCGCGCTCGACCTCGGTCTGCAGCATCTTGAGCTCGCGCCAGCGGCGGCCGTTCCAGTACTCCCACTCGAGCAGGCGCGCGAGATCGCGGCCGCCGTGATCGGGGCACGTCATGTTGAGGCGCAGCACCGACGAATCGGTGAGCGCCTTGAAGCGCGCGTCGCCGAGATAGACGAAGCGGTCGATGCGATCGGCGCCGGCGAAGACCTCGAAGCCTTCGGGGCGCGAGCCGAGAATGAACGGCGAGTTGTCGGCGTAGGTCTCGTTGAAGTACGAGAAGCAGCGATCGAGCGGCGCGCCGACGACGATCAACTCTTTCTGCGTCTCGAAGATGATCGTGTCGTCTTCCGACGCCTGCTGCGTCGCGACCTGCGTGCCCTCTTTGATCACCTGGCGCTCGGCGCCCTCGACGAGCTGGAACGTGATCAGCCCGCGCGCCGGCTGCGGCGAGCGCAGCTTGATGCCGATCATGTCGAGGAACGCGAGGTAGTTTTTTTCCGGGACGCGGTTGAGCCGATACAGGATCAGCTCGGTCATCCACGCCGTCAGCTCGAGGATGGTGATGCCGGGATCCGACGGGTTGTGATCGGTCCAGTCCGGGCAATAGCGTGGGATGAGACGCATCGCCTCGGCGACGATGTCCGCGTACGTTCGGTCGTCGAGCTTCGGCGCCGGAATCATTTGTCGTCGCTCCTACGGAGGTAGAAGGGGTAGACCAGGTTGCGCGAGTTGTTGGTCGCCCGCACTTTGTACTTGATGTACAGGTTGAGCTGATTGGGATCGTCGGGAGACGGCTCGGCCTCCGCCTCGACGTCGTCGATGCGCGGCTCCCACTTGGTCAGCGCGTCGATGCAGTAGTGCGCCGCCAGGCCGGCGGTGTTGACGTTGTTGGGCGCGTAGACGAGCTCGTGGATCTCGCAGCCGAAGTGCGGCCGCATCACGCGCTCGCCGGGCGCGGTGCCGAGCACGATCAAGATCGATTGACGGATCGCCTCTTCATGCTCGGACATGGCGATGCCGCCGGTGCGAGCCACCTCGACGGGATACTTCCAGCCTTTGCCGAAGAAGTTGCGCGCCACGGTCCCTCGCTAATCTTGTTTGAAGCGGCCGACGATGAATTGACGGCAGGAGGGGCACTCGAGTCGCGTCTGTTTCGTCCCCTCGATCTCTTTGACCTGCACTTGACCCTTCTTGCAAAACGGGCACGTGAGCTCACCGGTGCGACCTGCCGCGACCAGATCGAGCACGTCCTGCCACAACAGCATCGCCTCGTCCTCGTCCATTTTTCGGCGTTCCCCCGAGACCGCGCGCTCCAGTCTAGGGCGGCAATTTTAGGCTGCTTTCGCCCGAGCGGTCAACCACTCAATGCGACGTGGAGGGGAAAAAATTCACACCGAGCTGGAGGCGTCGCGCTTGAACTTGAAATCGGTCCGGAAGCCGTGATCGGGGCCCTCGTGCACGTAGCGGTGGCGGACGGCCGTCACATAGTATTTCCCGTCGAAGCGCTTGTCGCCGACCTTGAGCGTGAGGACGATGCCGGGCTTGATGTTCGGGTTGCCCTTGGTCTGCGCGTCGCCGGTGATGAAGTTCATCAGGCGATCCTGCAAGACCGACTTGGCGATGCCGTCGGCCTGCTCCTTCGAGAACACCGGCACGTCGACGTCGATGGCGAGGATGTTCGAGTGCTTCGCGTTCTCGGCGATCTTGGTGCCGGTCTCGTCGCCGAGCTTGGAGCTCTGCGCCTTGGCGGTGCCGATGATCTCTTTCTTCTGATCCGGATCCCAGGCGCGCACGCGCACCTCGGACACCTGGTTCGCCGTCGAGAGACGCGGGTTGAACTTCTCGAGGATGTTCTTGCCCGAGACGCCGAACTCGAGCGTGATGCCCGAGTCGGTCTCGTTGCGCTTGCGGAAGTAGAGCTTCTTGTCGACGACGAACACCTCGAACCCGATGCGCGAGGCGCGCAGCCGGATGAACTCGAGATCGGTCTGGTTGTGCTGGTAGATGTGATCGTACTGCACCGTCGGCGGCGCGTCGCCGTACTCGCCCGACAGGCTGTACAGCTGGCAGATCTTGTCGACGATGTCCTTGTCGGTGACCTTGGTGTACGCGACCGACTTCTTGCCGCGCGAGAGCGCGTGCAGCGCGTTGAGCGCGCGGATGGTGACGCGCAGGCCGCCCTTGGTCTGGTACATCGGCTCGAGGCCGGTGACCTCGCCCTTGAAGATCGACGCCGCGTCGGAGGAGTTGCTGGCGAAGCCGCCCTCGATCGCCACGTCGTCGCCGAGGTTGACCTTCTCCGACCACTTGGTCGACTTGTTCGAGAGCACGACCGCCGCCATGTCCGGCTGATCCAGATCGGCCTCGACCACCAGGTCGTGCACCTCGTCGCCGGAGATCTCCTTGCCGGCGACCTTGACCGTGATATCGACGTTGGTCTGCGCCATGGCTTAGTCCGGGATCTTCAACGACTGGCCGGTCGTGATGTTGGCCGGGTCGTCAATGTTGTTCTCCATCGCGATCTCCGGCCAGCGGGCGGCGTCGCCGAGCTGGCTGGCCGCGATCGAGTCGAGTCGATCGCCGTCCTTGACGCTGTACGATTTGCCGCCCGAGCTGCCCTTGGACGGCGACGGGTTGTTGGGATC
>DASREC010000293.1:0-18031 GCA_035652295.1 Polyangia bacterium | reverse complement strand
CTGCGGCTCGCCGAGCACGACTTCCCCGCCGACGAGCGCTGGAGCAAATCGATCGCCGTGTGGGGACGCGCCAACGCCTTCTACCAGCTCGGCCGCTGCGCCGACGCCAAGACCGCGTTCGCCGAGTACATCGCGCTCGTCAAGGGCGACGACAAAGAGGCCGCCGATCTGGCGCAGACACGCATCGACGGCTGCAAGGTTCCGTGGGTCGCGCCCGCCGCCAAAGCACCATGAAGCTTTCCATCCCAGGAGGGAAAATGCTCGTCAGAAAATGGCTCGTCGTCGTCGCGCTCGGCGCGTCGATGTTCGTCGCGTGCAAGAAGACGGTAGAGGGGGAGAACAAGGCGTGGGAGCGGAACGTCGCGCACGTGCAGGAGCTGAGCGTGCTGTACCCCGGCTTCGCGGCGGCGCTCGCCGAGCAGCGCAAGAAGGCCGAGGACGCGATGACCGCGGCCAAGGCGGTGTCGGATCCGGAGGCGTCGGCGAAGCAGATGGCGCAGGCGAACTCGCTGCTCACGGGCGGCTTCGTCTCGACGCTCGGTGAGCTCGACGGGAAGACCAAGACGCTGCGCGAGAAGCTGGTGACCGCGTCGACCGAGGCCGAGCACGCGAGCGACCAGGCGGGCGCGAAGGCGGCGGCCGACGACGCGCAGCGGATCTTGAAGAACGTCGACGAGCAGCTCAAGACCGGCGCGCCCGACGCGGCGGCGGCGGCGGTGCTGGTGCGCAAGATCGACGGCGACCTCTCGTCGGCGACGTCGAACTTGAACCGCGTGATCGAGGCGGCGAACAAGCGCAAGCAGGCGGCGGTCAAGCCGGCGGCCGCCGCGCCCGGCGGTCCCAACGCGCCCGCGCCCGCGCCGCCGCCGAAGGTGACGTGGAAGTGCACCTACTGCGGGCACGTCAACGACGACAGCGACAAGAAGTGCCCCAACTGCGGAGCGCCGCGCCCCGATCCGAACGCCAAGAAAAAGAAGTAGCGCGTGGCCGGCGGCGCGCCCACCCACGTCGCGTTCTTGCGCGGCATCAACGTGGGCGGCAAGAACGTGGTGCCGATGAAAGAGCTCGCGGCGATCTTCACCGACGCGGGATGCGGCGCGGTGCGCACGTACATTCAGAGCGGCAACGTGGTGTTTCGAGCGACGGCGGCGCTGGCCAAGAAGCTGCCGTCGCTGGTGGCGGCGCGCGTCGAGGAGCGCGCGGGCTGCAAGCCGCCGGTGGTCTTGCGCACGCGCGAGGAGCTGGAGCGCATCGTCGCCGGCAATCCGTTCCTGCCGCGCCGGCCGGCCGAGGAGCTGCACGTCTACTTCCTCGCCGATCGTCCGGCGGCGGCGGCGGTGGCGGCGCTCGACTCGCGCCGCTCGCCGCCCGACGAGTTCATCGCGCGCGCGGGCGAGATCTATCTCTGGCTGCCGAACGGCATGGGGCGCACGAAGCTCACCAACGCGTATTTCGACTCCAAGCTCGCCACCGTCAGCACCGCGCGCAACTGGCGCACGACCACCACGCTGCTCGAGCTCCTGCGCGGCTAGCGGCGGCGCAGGAGCTGGTAGCCGCGCCCGTTCGGCCCGAAGCCCTGCGCGTTGTAGAGATTGAGCACCAGCTCGCCCGACGGCAGCTCCCAGTACACGTCGGCGCGCACGTAGTCGTCGTTCGGATCGATCCACGGGTACTGCAAGAGATCGCTCCACGTCACGCCGTCCGCCGAGCCGTAGACGTGGGCGCTGATCTCGCCGGGCGGATAGATGTCGCCGCCCGATTCACGCTCGGCGCCGACGACGAAGCCGCCGGCGGCGAGCGCGTGGATCGAGTAGCTCGGCCCGATGATCGGCGCGAGGATGGTGTAGCGGCCGGCGCCGTCGACCTGGGCGATCGCGGGGCGCGTCGGCAGGAACGAGATGTCCTGGCCGAACAGGAGGCCGCCGCCCGGCAGCGTGGTGGCGTCGACGATGTCGGCGTCCTGGTTGCCGAGGATGAGCTGCCACGTCGCGCCGCCGTCGAACGAGCGGTACAGGCCACACTGCGAATCGCTGTCGCCGAAGTACGCCCACAGCGCGTGCGTGGCCGCGTCGGCGGTGAGGCCGTGGCCGTGGCGGTGCCCGTCGAAGGTGTAGCGCGTCGTCCAGGTCGCGCCGCCGTCGGTCGACGCGTGGAGCATGATCGGCACCGAGCTCTGCGTGAACGACTGGTACTCGAGCACGTACGCCGTGCCGTCGAGCTCGGCGAAGCTGTGCGGCGACAGCACGCGATACGCGCCGAGGCCGAGCACGTCGTGCCACGTGGCGCCGTGATCGGTCGAGCGCGCGATGAAGTGCCCCGACGACTCCTGCACGCCGGCGAGCAGCACGCCGCTCGAGAGTGCGGTCATCAGGTCGACGTCACCCTGCGGGTGCGAGCCGCGCAGCGACCACGCGCGGCCGTCCGTCGAGGCGTAGACGTTGAACGGCGACGGGTCGGTAAGCGAGACGGCGTAGGCGGTGCCGGCGCGATCGACGGCGAGCAGGTCGTGCGTCGTGTCGGTGAACGTGACGTCGAGCGCGAACCCGCCGCCGCCCGCGCCTCCGTCGGGCGCGCCGCCGCTCGACGCCGCGCCGGCGAGCGCGAAGTCGTCGAACACCACGCCGGCGCTCGAGGTCGCGAGGCCGGCGTAGCCGCTCCCGAGCGCCGACGGCGCCGAGTCGCTGACGGCGAGCGCGTCGGCGCCGTTGACGCGCGCGCGCAGCGAGACCGGCGCCGCGCCGCTCGCCGTCAGCGCCAGCGTCGCGGGCGCGCCCAGATCCGCCAGGCCGCTCGGCGCGTCGCCGAGCACGGTGATCGCTCCCGAGCGCACGCGGCGGATCTGCACGTGCGCGTTCGCGAGCAGCGCCAGCTCGTAGCGATCGCCCGACGACGGCGAGGGCGCGCGCAGGTACACGCCGGTCTCGCCGGCGCCGAAGCCGATGACCGACGCCTGCACGCTGCAATCGGCGCACGCCACCGCGTTCTCCGCCGCGAGGTCGCCCGCGTCCGAGTCGCTGACGGCGCGCCCGTCGGTGTACCAGGCGCCCGCGGCGATGGTCCACTGCGCGCCGAGGCCGCTCGTGCGCGCGAACGCGTCGGAGAACAGCGGCCCCGGCGGCGGCGGCGGCGTCGCGAGATCGTGCGGCGTCGCGAGATCGTGCGGCGACGCGAGGTCGTGCGGCGTCGCGAGGTCGCGCGGCGACGCGAGGTCGTGCGGCGACGCGAGATCATGCGGCGACGCGAGATCGCTCGGCGCCGCGAAGTCGTGCGGCGCGGCCATGTCGCGCGGCGCGGCGAGATCGGGCGGCGCCCCGCCGAGCGAATCGACCTCGAAGTCATCGAACACCACGCCCGCGCTCGACGTCACCAGCCCCGCGTACCCGCTCGAGAGCACCGCCGCTCCCGAGTCGTTCGCCGTCAATCGCGTCACGCCGTTGACCTGCGCGACCAGCGTCACCGTCGAGGATCCGCTGGCCGCGAGGGCGATCGTCGCCGGCTCGTCGAGCGCCGCCAGCCCGCTCGCGCCGTCGGCGAGCACCGTCACGACCCCGGCGCGCACCCGCCGCAGGCGCAAATGTCCATTCGAGAGGAGCACGAGGTCATAGCGATCGGCGCCGTTCGCCGACGCGCGCACGAAGACGCCGGTCTGCGCCACGCCGAAGCCGATCACGCTCGCGGCCGCCGAGCAGTCGCCGCACGTCACCGCTTTCTCGACGGCGCGATCGCCCGCGTCCGAGTCCGAGACCGCGCGGCCGTCGGTGTACCAGGCGCCCGTCGCCGAGGTCCAGCTCGCGCCGAGGCCGCTCGTGCGATCGAAGTGATCGACGAACAGCGCGCCTCCCGAGAGCGCGCTCGCCTGCTCGGCGGGCGAGCCTTCGCACCCGACCGCCGCCAGCGCGCCCATCATTAAATAGGCGGCTCGAGCGCACGCGCGCGCCTTCAGCATGATCGTCCTCCCGTGCAGAAAAGGAGCAAACGCTGCGCCGATGAGTGACCGGGCGCGCGCCGAGACCGTCGCCGCGCCTTCGCGCCCGGAGCGTCACCGACGGGAAATCGCGCCGGCTGCCGGTTGACACGCTCCGCGCTACCATGCGCGCGTGGACCTGGGCATCCTGATCGCTCCGCTGATGCTGGCCGGCGCCGTCGGCGTTTGGGCGTGGGATGCGTTCTATTCGCCCGACGCGCGGTTCAAGCGCGCGCTCAAGACGCTCGCGTTCACGCCGATGCGCGAGGCGCGTGACGGTCGCGTCAACAAGATCGCCGGCACGCTCGAGTACGCCGCCGCGCCGCTCACCGCGCCGCTCAGCGGACGCGCGTGCGCGTGGTACGAGGTGATCGTCGAGGAGCTGAAGGGTCGCGGCGGGCCGCGCCAGATCTTGCGCGAGGAGCGCCGCCAGCTCTTCTTCTTGCGCGACGCCGACGGGACGCGCGCGCTCGTGCGCACCGCGCATGCGCGCACGCTGCTGGTCAAGGACGCCAACTTCTCGTCGGGGACGTTCAACGATCCGTCGCCGGTGCTCGAGGAGTTCATGCGGCGCCACGGCATCGAGCCGCGCGGCCTCCTGTTCAACCGCTCGCTGCGCTTTCGCGAAGGCGTGCTCGAGGCCGGCGAGCGGGTGGTGGCCGCGGGCGTGGCGCGCTGGGAGGCGGACGCCGATTCGGGTTCGGTCGGCGGCGCGTACCGCGAGACGCCGCGCCGGCTGGTGCTCGACGGCTCGGAGAAGGCGCCGCTGCTCATCTCCGACGATCCGTCGGCGCTCCGTTAGCCGCGTCTGACGGCGCCACCGACGGGAAATCGCGCTTTCGCTGGCCATACCGCCCGGCGCGCCCGAACTTCCCATTAGGGGAATGGGGCGCTTACCTGTATACAGGGTGTGGCGTAGCGTCTCTGCCGCGCGAGGTTCATTGATGAGAGATTCGCGATGGGCGGTGCCGCAAGCCAGCGTGCTCGGCGATTGTGTCTCCTGCGCCGAGCCGGCGCTCGCGTACACCGGCGCGACCATGACGTCCGATCACAAGTACCTGTGCGCGCGCTGCACCCTGGCGCGCAAGGTGGTGGTCAAGCCGAAGGCGGCGCCGCTCGGCGTGCCGCGCGCCACCCGCCGCGACGATCCGGAGCCGCCGCCGGTCAACGCGGCCAAGTGGCTGCAGCTCGGCGACAACCGCTTCGCGCTCGTCGACGCCGCCGACTATCGGCGCGCCAACGCCAAGGTGTGGTTCCTGTTCGGCGGGCACGCGGTCCGGCGCGAGCAGTGGGGCGGCAAGCTGCGCCACGACTACCTGCAGCGCTTCGTGCTCGGGCTGCACGCGAACGACGCGCCCGCCGGCGACATCGAGTTCGTCGACGGGGATCCGCTCAACTGCCGCAAGGCCAACCTGCGCGTCGCCGCGAAATCGCGCGCCTGAAGTACAATCGGCGCGCATGCCGTCCGCGCGCCGCCCCGCCTCGCCGCTCGCGTTCGCGCCCGCATTTGCATTCACGCTTGCCGCGTCGCTCGCGGGGTGCGGCGATTTGCCGTCGCTGCCGTCGGCCACGCTCGGCGATGACGCGGGCGCGGTCGCGATCACCGAGAGCGGCCGCACCATCACGTTCACGCGCGGCGGCCGCACGCTGCTCACGTTCCCCGCCGACGGCTTCCAGCTCGGCGTAGTCGATCAGCTCTCGAAGACCGCCAGCTACGATCCGTACTGGCTCGAGTGGGGCGGCCCGAACGGCGCGCCTCCGCCGGCGCCGCCGACCGATCTGCGCTGGCTCGACGTGCGCTCGACCGCGCTCGCCGCCGCCGCCGACGCGCTCGCGGTGACGCTGCGCTTCGACGGCGCGCGCGCCACGCTCACGTTCCATCACGACGCGCCCGGCCGCGTGAGCGCCACGCTCGTCCCCGACGCCGGCCCGGCGATCGCGTACCTGCGCCTGCGCCCGCGCGCGTCGGCGACCGAGGGCTTCTACGGCCTCGGCGAATGGGAGGACTCCGTCGAGCACCGCGGCAAGCTGCGCCCGATGCAGATCGAGATCGCGCCCGAGAGCGAGAGCGGCGACAACGAGGCGCACGTGCCGGTGCCGTTCCTCATCGGCACGAACGGCTGGGGCCTGTTCGTCGAGAGCCGCCGCGTCGGCCTGTTCGACGTCGCGCGCAAGGCGCCCGATCTCGTCGAGGTCACCTACGGCACCGCCGCCGACAGCGCGAGCGGCCTCGCCTTCCACCTGTTCGCCGCCGATCACCCGCTCGACGTGACGAAGCTCTATTACGACGTCACCGGCGCGCCGCGCGTACCCGCGCCCTGGGCGCTCGGCCCGATCCTCTGGCGCGACGAGAACCGCGACCAGGCGCAGGTGCTCGACGACCTGCAAAAGATCCGCGGCCTCGATCTCGCCACGTCGGCGATCTGGATCGATCGGCCGTACGCGACGGCGGTGAACACCTTCGACTTCAACCCGGCGCAGTTCCCCGATCCGCCGTCGATGATCGCCGCCGCGCACGACGCCGGGCTGCGCGTGGCGCTGTGGCACTCGCCGTACCTCGAAAACGCCGCGCACCCGTACGTCGATCAAGCGGACGCGATGGCCTACTTCCCACCGTCGCCGGGCCTGCTCCTCAACAAGTGGAGCGCGCCGATCGACTTCACCAACCCGTCCGCGTACTCGTTCTGGCAGGCGCTGATTCACAAGTACACCGACGCCGGCATCGAAGGCTTCAAGCTCGACTACGGCGAGGACGTGGTGCCGAGCCTGATGGATCACCGCGCGACCTGGAAATTCTCCGACGGCAGCGACGAGCGCACCATGCACTACGACTTCACGCTGCTCTATCACCGCATCTATCAGGAGACGCTGCCGCAAGCGGGATCGTTTCTCCTCTGCCGCGCCGGCCGCTGGGGCGATCAAAAAAACGTCTCGGTGATCTGGCCCGGCGACATGGACGCGACCTTCACGCGCCACGGCGAATCGTTCACCGCCGGCGGCACGATGGTGACCGGCGGCGTCGGCGGACTGCCGGCGACGGTGATCATGGGCGTCGGGCTCGGCCCGTCGGGATTTCCGTTCTTCGCTTCCGACACCGGCGGCTATCGCCACTCGCCGCCGGACAAGGAGCTCTACGTGCGCTGGTTCGAGCAGACCGCGCTCTCGGGCGTGATGGAGGTGGGCGACAGCTCGAGCCAGACGCCGTGGGAGTTCACCGCCGACAACGGGCGCGACGAGGAGGCGCTCGATCTGTATCGCGTCTACGCGCGGCTGCACCTGCGGCTGTTCGCGTACGAGTGGACGCTGGCGCAGCGCCTCGCCTCCGACGGGCGGCCGATCGAGCGGCCGGTCGGCCTGGCGTATCCCGAGCTGGGCGCGCACCCCGACGACGAATACCTGTTCGGCGACGATCTGCTGGTGGCGCCGGTGGTCGATCGCGGCGCGGTGTCGCGCAGCGTGCTGTTTCCGCCGGGCGCGTGGATCGATTGGTGGGACGGCACCGCGTACGCCGGCGGCGCGACGGCGACGGTGCCGGCGCCGCTCGGCAAATTGCCGCTGTTCGTGCGCGCGGGCGGGATCGTGCCGATGCTGCGCCCGACCATCGACACCGCGTCGCCGTCGACGATCGCCGGTGTCGACTCGTTCGCCAACGACGCGGGCGTGCTCTACGTGCGCCTCGCGCCGGGCGCGTCGTCGAGCTTCACGACGTGGGACGGCGCGCGCATCACCGCCGGCCCGGGCAAGGGCGCCGCCGAATACTCGGTCGCCGACGGCACGGTGTTCCACGCCGGCACCATGCTCGAAGTGATCGCCACGCGCGCGCCGCGGCGCGTGCTCCTCGACGGACGCGCGCTCGCGGGCGTGCGCGACCCGGCCGCGCTCGACGCCGCCGCGCGAGGTTGGTCGTGGGAGCCCGCCACCGGCGGCACGCTGTGGATCAAGCTGCCCGCCGGCGCGCACCACGTCTCGGCCGGCGACTGAGCGTCGCGCGCGCGATCGGCCTATACTCGCCGCCCGGCCTCGTCGCCGGCACAGGAGGGATCATGGCTCGACGTCTGGCAACGATGGCGATGGTGGTGGCGCTGGCCGCGTTCGGCTTCGCGGCGCGCGCGTCCGCCGACAGCTCGTGCGGCTCGGACTCCGACTGCGCCGGCTACGGCCGCTGCTCGAGCGGCAAGTGCGGCGCCTGCGGCTCCGACTCCGACTGCAACGGCCACGGCCGCTGCTCGAACGGCCACTGCGGCGCGTGCGGCTCCGACTCCGACTGCCGCGAAGGCCGCTGCTCCAACGGCCGCTGCGGTTCCTGCGGCTCCGACTCCGACTGCAACGGCAACGGCCGCTGCTCGAACGGCCGCTGCGGCTCGTGCGGCTCCGACTCCGACTGCAAGGTCGGCCGCTGCTCGAGCGGCAAGTGCGGCGCCTGCGGCTCCGACTCCGACTGCAAAGGCGGCCGCTGCTCGAGTGGCCGCTGCTCCAACGCCCACTGAGACGTCACATGCCTTTGCAAAGCCCGCCGCAATAGTTCTGGATCAAACCGTTTCGCAAAAACTGATCGGTCTGATCGATCGCCGATTGCAGCACGCGCACTTTGTCGTGCGGATCGGCGCCCGCGGTCATCGGCACGTTGGTCGTCGGCGCCGGCGGCAAACCGAAATCCCACTCGGTGATGCCGTTGCCCATGAAAGGCCCGTCGGCGTCGGTGAGCCCGAAGATTTCGCGATTGACCGGGTTCAGGTTCTTGGCGCTCACCGCGCGCGCCAGCACGTGCGCGCCGAGCGGCGTCACCTGGTGATCGCCGATGGCGACGTTCAGCAGCACGTTGTGCGACGGCGTCCCCGGCAGCGGATTGTCGGTGATGTACGGCGCGTACCCGTCGGGCTCCGAGCGATCCCACAGCATCTGCACCGCGCCGAGCAGCACCTGGATATCGAACGCGCTCGAGGTCACCGACTTGATCAAGCTGAAGAACGGCGTGAAGTCGGCGCTGCGATTGAGCAGCAGGTCATACGGCAGCCCGGGCTCGCCGAGCAGCCCGCGCGTCACGTCGGTCGAGATCGCCATGTACGTCGTGCCCATGATCCCGCCCTGGCTGTCGCCGCGGTAATAGCAGTGCGTCGGATCGATCGCGCTCACGCCCGAGAACTGCACCATCGGATCTTTGTAGAAGCTGCCCTTCATCATGCGCATCGCCACCAGCTGGTTCACCATGCCCTGCTGCTGCCGCTCGACGACGTGCGTGAACGAGCCGATGTCGTCGCTGATGGCGTTGAGGATCGGGTTCACGTCCGGCGAGGCGAAGCCGAACAGATCGATCGCGATCTCGACGTAGCCCTTGGTGTCGGTGATGGTCGCCATGTAGCCGTCCTCGCCCTCTTCCTTTTTGCCGAGGAGGCCGTGGCCGTTTTGCAGGATCGCGCGCGGCGTGCCGGTGGTCGCGCTGTTGGGGATCTGCACCAGGAACTCGAAGTCGGCGAAGCCGTTCTGCATCGGCAGCCCGCCTGAGTCGTAGACCATCTTGCCGGTGGGCGTCGCTTGATCGAGGAACAGCGGCGCGTGCATGTTGCCGATGATGCGGCGGCGGATGTGCGGGTTGGGGTTGTCGATCATCTGCGTGATGGTGTAGGACGGGCCGGCGTCACCGACGGCGGCGAGCGCGCGGTCGCGCAGCGCGAGCATCACGCGCGTGTTGTTGTCGCGGCTGGCGGTGGAGTAGTCCCACGCCATTTGCAGATCCGATTTGCCGACGCCGATCTGGTCGAGCTGCGCGAAGATGTCGGCGTAGAGCGCGCGGCGGCGATCGATCGACTTGTCGTTGAAGCCGCCGCCGTCGCGCAGCGCGCGGAACGCCGGCGAGGGCGCGATCGCCGCGCCGCCGGCGTCGACGACGTGGCGGATGGCGACGATGTAGCGCGTGTCGTCGTCGAGGCGCACCACCGGGCGGATCATGAAGCTGCGCTGCGTGTCGTCGTCGGTGCTCATGTCGATCTCGGCGATGTGCGGCACGAGCGCGCCGGTTTTCGTGTTGAGCAGGATGGTCGGCGACTGCGGCGTGATCGACATCGCCAGGTGATTCTCGTCGGCGAGGCCGGTCGCGGTGGCGCCGGGCAGGAGCGTCAGCACCGTCATGCCGGGCGAGAAGCCGTCGGAGGCGGCCCACGGCGCCGGGTCGGTCGGCTTATAGCCCTGCTGCGGAAGCGTCTGCGCGCCGAATTGCACGTGGTGGCCCGTCGGCGTCTTGGCGTCGTCGACCAGCCACACGTTCGACGGAAACGGGAAGCCGCACTGCTGCGGCACCAGCGGATCGCAGCCGGTGGTGGCGAGCGTGTCGGTGGCGGGCGCCGACGAGCAGCCGCAGGCGCAGAGCAGGATCGCGGCCAGGAGGCGTTGTGAGTCACCCATTCCGCAAAGCTACCGCCGCGGCGATTTCCTAACAATCGACTTCACGATCGAGTCGGGCGCGTTCAGCGCGCGGCGGCGAGGCGGCCGGCGGCGTGCTCGCGCGCGCCCGACGCCTCGACCAGCGCGCCCGCCTTGCCGACGCCGAACGACGGCATGTTGACGTACACGGTCTCGTAGTCGCCCGGCCGCACGCGATACGTCTCGTGCCAGATGCCGAGGTCGCCGTTGGTGCCGACGAGCTGGTTGAACGCGCGCCACGCCGGCAGGTGCGCGTTCTCGCGGCTGCGCGCGTAGGCGATGAGCTGCTCGGTCGAGCGCCAGTAGGTCACCATGATGGTGGTGCGCCCGAACCACGCCTCGCCGCCGAGGTAGCCGAGCTCGCGGTGCTGCTCGAGCTCGCGGATCATGCGCGGCATGGCGCGCGCCGAGCGCAGCCACTGCCAGAGCTTCCACCAGCGGTTGATGCGCATGCCGATGAGGAAGACCACGAAGTCGCCGTCCATCGTGCCCGCCATCCGCTTCTGAAGAATCGCTCCCATGGTTCGCTCCTTTGAGATATGAACACTGTTCATATGATGGGCAAAAAAAAGGGCTAGGGCCCCAAGCCGGCGATGAACTGATCGGCGGCGTGCTTGTAGAAGCGGATGAACGCCGCGTCGCTGCCGAAGCGCGAGAGGTGCCCCGACAGGCGCAGCGACACCAGGCCGTGCACGTGCGACCAGATGAGCGCCGCCACCTCGTCGGGCTTTCCCTTGGCGAGCACGCGCGCCTGCATGCACTCGCGCACGCGATCGACCAGGAACTGAAACGTCGGCTCGGGCTGGTGCGCCGGCGGGGCCAGCCGCTCGGCGTCCTCGGCCGCGCCCATGAAGATGAAGCGGTAGTCGCGCGGGTGCTCGAGCCCGAAGCGCAGGTACTGCTCGGCCGACGCCGCCATGCGCTCGCGCGCGCCCGGCGCGTCGAGCGCGCGCAGGAGGTACGACGAGAAGATGCGGAACCCCTCGCCGCAGACCTCGCGCAGGAGCGCCTCTTTGCCGTCGTAGTGGTTGTAGACCGCGCCGGCCGACACGCCGGCGCGCCGCGCCACCTCACGCAGCGAGAAGCGCGCGAAGCCCTGCTCGAGATAGAGATCGCGCGATTCGGCGATCAAGCGCGCGCGGGTATTATCGCCTTCCAGCGTCATTATGAACAGTGTTCATATGACGAGCCGATTTGTCAATAGGCAGGCGTTTGATCGTGAATGATCGGGAGAGGCGAGGTGCTACGCCGCGTGCCAGCGGGCTTCGCGGCGGCTGCCGACCACGCGCACGCGCTTCTTCGAGCGCAGCGCGCGCAGGTGGTACTGCACGGTGCCGGTGTCGAGGCCCGAGCGCTTGACCACGTCTTTGAGCTGGAGCCCTTTGCCGCCCTTCAGCGCGGCGAGCAGCTTCTCGTGGATCTTCTCGCTCCCGCCGGCGCTGCGGCGCGCGCGCCGCCCCACCTTCGCGCCGGGCGCCGCCGCCGAGGAGGCGCGGCCGCCGCCGTATTGGCGCGCGAGGTCTTCGAGCATCTTGGCGGTCGCCGCCAGTCGCGGAATGATCGAGTGCAGCTCTGAGAGCGTCAGGGGCTTCGGTCTAGGCATGCGTCCATTTAATGGATCCGCTCTCTAAAAGCAATCCGAGAACACTACTGTCAAGTCACGCGCACGATCTCGCCAAAGAGGTCGAGATAGGTGGTGTCGAGGAGCTCGCCCAATTCGTCGAAGCGGGCGCGCCAGCTCGCGTAGTCGTCGTTCCACAGGACCGGCTCGCCGTCGACGCCGAAGTAGTGGCGCTCGACCTCGCGGCTGCGGTCGTCGTAGACCGAGGTCCAGCCGGCGGTGCCGTCGGCGTGCAGCGTGCGGTTGCCGTCGAGATCGAAGTAGGTGACCTCGATGCGGTTGCCGCGGTCGTCGTAGCGGAAGTGCTCCTCGGCCTGGCCGTTCAGGTGCGCCTTGGGGCGCCCGTCGACGCCGAGGAAGCGGCGCTGCTTCTCGCGGCCGCGCACGTCGAACACCGCGCGCCAGCCGGCCAGGCCCTCGCTGGTGACGAGCGGCTTGCCGTCGACGTCGAGGTACGTCAGCTCGGTGTTGTTGCCGCGATCGTCCCAGCGGCGCTTGAGCCCGGCGTAGCCGCTCGCGTTGAGCCACGGCTGGCCGTCGAGGCCGAGGAAGATCAGCTCCTCGCGGTTGCCGCGCGCGTCGAACTTCGCGCGCCAGCCGGCGCTGCCGTTCACGTCGAGGATCGGCTCGCCGCCGGTGCCGAGCAAGCGGCGCTCGACCTCGCGCCCCTGATCGTCGAACGACGCGCGCCACGACGCGTAGCCTTCGCGCACCACCACCGGCTGATCGTCGGCGCCGAGGTAGTCGCAGCCGATCTGGTTGCCGCGCTCGTCGAAGGTGGCGCGCCACGCCGCGTAGCCGTCGCGCACCAGCGCCGGTTTGCCGTCGGTGCCGAAGAAGTGGCGCTCGATCGGCCGCTCGCGCGCGTCGTACGCGGCGCGCCAGCCGGCGATCCCCTCCTTGTGCAGCGTCGGCGCGCCGGCGCCGTCGAGGTAGCTGACGCGCGTGAGGCTGCCGCGCGCGTTGAACTCCGAGCGCGAGGTGGCGTAGCCGTCCTTGTGGCGCGCCGGCTTGCCGTTCGAGCCGAAGAAGCTGCGCTCGACTTCGTGGCCGCTGGCGTCGAAGCGGGCCGTCCAGCCGGCGACGCCGTCCTTGTGCAGGACCAGCTTGCCGGCTTCGTCCTGGTACTCGGCGCGCGTCAGGTTGCCGCGGTCGTCGTAGCTCCAGCGCGTGCGCACGTAGCCGTCTTTGTGGCGCCAGGGCGCGCCGTCGAGGCCGAGGTAGACGCGCCCGACGCAGTTGCCGCGCTCGTCGTACTCCGAGCGGTAGCCGGCGTAGCCGTCCTTGATGAACACCGGCTGCTCGTCGGCGCCGATGTACTTGCGCTCGAGCTCGTGGCCGCTCTCGTCGACGCGCGAGCGCCAGCCGGCGATGCCGTCCTTTTGCACCGCGCGCGCGTCGTCGGCGCCGAGAAAGTCGTAGGCGATCTGGTAGCCGCGCTCGTCGTAGGTGGAGCGCCAGCCGGCGTTGCCGTCGTTGTGCAAGACCGGCTTGCCGTCGACGCCGAGGTAGCGGCGCATCACGTGCTGATCTTTTTCGTCGTAGGTGGAGCGCCACATGGCCATGCCCTCGTCGCGCACGCAGCGCAGGCCGGCCACGTCGAGGTACTCCTCGCTCACCTGGTTGCCGCGCTCGTCGTAGGCGCGGCGGATGCGCGCGTAGCCCTGCTTGGTCAGCACCGGCTTGTCGTTGGTGCCGAGCAGGATCAGCTCGGTCTGGAAGCCGCGCGCGTCGTAGCTCGCCTCCCAGCCGGCGTAGCCGTTCTTGCCGAGCACCGGGCGCTTCTCGACGTCGTAGCTGACGGCCTTGGTGGTGTTGCCGCGCTCGTCGTACGTCGAGCGCTCGCCGGCGACGCCGTTCTTGTCGAGCGTCGGCTGATCGTTGGGATCGAAGTACCACAGCTCGTCGCGGTTGCCGTGCTCGTCGTAGTGCGCGCGGTACGCCGAGTAGCCTTCGGAGTGCCAGACGCGCTTGCCGTCGCCGTCGAGGTACGTCTGCTCGATCAGGTTGCCGGCGGCGTCGAAGGTGGAGCACGAGATGGCGTAGCCGTCGTTGCCGACGAGCGGCTGGCCGTCGGCGCCGAGGCGCTTGTAGTAGACCTCGTTGCCCTGCGCGTCGTAGCGGCGCTCGGCGGCGTGGAAGCCGTTCTTGGTGCGATCCGGTTTGCCGGCGGCGGTGACCGCGACCGCCTTGAGCGTGAGGCCCGCGGCGTCGCGCTCGAAGGCGAGCGCCACCGCGCCCTCGTCGTCGGGGCGCGGCGTCGAGTAGCTGTTCATGCTCACCTGCATCACCGAGAAGCCGCGCGCGTCGAGCGTGTGGCGGCGCATGGTCACGTCGGTGCCGGGCATCGGCCGCGGGCGATCGTAGCGGTCGAAGAACTTCTCCTGCTCGAGGTTGAGCGTGAACGTGGTGCGCTGCACCACCTGCCCGGTGCGGTTGAGCGCGGCCAGATCGATCAAGCGGCCCTGCTGATCGTAGCGGTGCTCCCAGACGGCGATGCCGGCCGAGTCCTGCGCCAGCGCGCCGCTACCATTGATGAGCTCCACGCGCTGCACCTGGTCCTTGAACAGCACGAAGCGGTAGGTGCGGTTGCGCCTGCGCTGCGTCGCCGCGTCGACGGCGCCCACGCCGCGCATCGCCTGCTTGAGGCGCACGGTGTTGGCGAAGAAGCGCACCTTCTCGTCGGTCGGCGGCGGCGCCCACACCACCAACTCGTCGACCGCGTGCGGATCGAGATACTCCTTCATCACCGCCTTCGCTTTCGCGTAGCCGGCGGCGGGGTTCGACTCGGGGTTCTTGAAGTCGGCCGCGTCCTGGAACACGTGCAGGCCCAGTTTCCCGTCGAGCACGCGGATCGAGAGATCCTGATCGAGCAGCCCGCGCGCGGCGGTGACGCGGAAGCGCGGCCGATCCCAATCCTGCAGCGAGTCGGTGATGCCGAGGAGGAACGCCAGCGGCGTGCGCCGGTTGTTGTCGCGCAGCCGCAGGTGGAAGCTCGACAGCGACAGCCCGTAGGCGACGGCGTCGGCGGGATCCCACAGCGACGCGTTGATGTTGTGCAGCGACATGGCGGCGGCGGCGGCGCGCACCGTGTCCTCGTGCGCGTCGAGGCGCGCGTGCAGCGCCTCGAGCGGCTGGCGCGCGTCGGCCAGCAGCGGGTCGGCGAAGTGCGGCTGGAGCGCGCGCACGTAGTCGCGGAACGCGCGCCACGTGCGCAGGAGCAGGAGCGCACTGGCGATGCCGTGATCGCGGAAGCCGGGCCGCCCGGCGCCGAGCGGCGAGTGCGCCAGCGCGTATTCGTAGTAGGTGCGCAGCGGCGGCTCGGGCGCGCCGCGCGGCGCCAGCCCGGCCAGCTCCGCCTCGCCGCGCAAGAGCTCGAGCAGGTGCTGGCCGTCGTCCTCCTCGAGATCGCGCGGCGACTCGATGCGCAGCGTGAAGATGCGCTTGTTGTTGACCACGCGCCGCTCGGCCGCCGTCGGCAGCACCTCGGCCAGCTTGGGCATCTGCGACAGCGGCGCGGCCAGCACGTCGTTGAGGCGCGCCTGCGTCTTGAGCCACCCGTCGCCGGTCGGCTCCTTCGAGTGCTCGTTCTCGAGCACGTAGCCGATGTCGTGGTAGACGGCGGTGACCAACCAGCGCTGGAGGAACGCGCCCACGCCCGCCGTCGGCACGTCGAGCGTCTGGTCGAGCGCATCGCGCAGCGGCGCGCAACCTTCGTAGGCCATCACGCCGAGCAGGTAGACCTTGAGCTGGTGACAGACGTGGTCGCGGTACGTGGCGTGAAACATCCGGTCGAACTCGAACTCCGAGAGCGTGTCGAGGAACGGATACGGCCCCAGCTCGGGATGCGCGCCCCAGAGCTGGTGGACGATCTTCTTCGACGCGCGCACGCGCTCGGAGTGATCGGGCGAGCCGAACGCGACGAAGAAGTCCTCGTCCTTGACGCCGGCGGCGGCCAGCACGTCGGCGGTGAGGCGCGATTCGCGGATCCAGTCGACGAGATCGGCGCTGGCGCCGTAGACGGTGTACGTGCGGTGCCCGATCGAGCAGCTCACGCTGTTCATGGACGGTGGCCCCCTGGCGTGGACGATAGCGTACCGCAGGATGGTAAGATGATCGCGGGGAGGCGTGCGCGATGACGATCAGACGATCGCTGTTGAGCCAGATGACCGGGGAGCCGCTCGCGAAGTCGTGCGACGTGCCGTGGAGCGCGATGGCGGGCGGCGAGCGGTTTCGCCGCTGCGCGGAGTGCGAGCGCGAGGTGTGGAACCTGTCGGCGATGACCGCGCGCGAGGCGGAGGTGCGGCTGCTCAACGCGAGCGAGTGGCCGTGCATCAACTACCGCGTCGACCGCGACGGCAACCTCGTCTCGCGCGAGGAGCCGCGCGCGCCGTCGCGGCGGCTCGGGCTCGGCACCGCCGCGTTCGTCGCCACCACGCTGGTCGCGCCCGTCTGCGGTTCGCTCGCCCACGCCGGCGAGCCGCCGCCGAAAGAGAGCGGCAAAACGCCGCAGGACAAAACGCCGCAGGATAAAACGCCGCAGGACAAGACGGCGGCCAAACCGCCCAGCGAAGCGGCGCGCGCCTTCAACCCCGAAGACTGCCCGCAACCCGCCCCGTCCGCGCCCGGCACCACCGCGCTCAATCCCCCGCGGCCCCAGCCGCTCGGCGGCGCTCCGCCTTCTCCGCGTCAACCCGCCCCGTCCGGCACCGTCGAGCTCAAGACCGCCAAGCCGCGCGACGTCTCCATCGACGGCGTCACCTTCCACGCTCCCGGCACCATCAAGCTCCCGCCCGGCCACCACGAAGCCCAATTCACCAACAAGAAGCTCGTCAAACGCGCCTTCGACGTAAAGCTCGACGCCACGCTGGTCCTCGATCTCGACCGCTGACCGGCCTCACGAGCAACTCGCGCCGCGCCCCGCCGATAACGCCGGTATGTCGATCCCCCGAGTCGTCGAATCGGCCCTCTCCGTCCACCGCGAGCTGGGCCCCGGCATGCACCGCTCATTATATGTAGTGTGCCTGGCGCACGAGATGGCGCGCGCCGGCCTGCGCTTCGCCCGCGACGTGCCGATCCCGATCTCGTTCCGCGGCCTGGCGATCGATCCGTTCGTGGTCGAGTTCGTCGTCGAGGAGGCGGTGCTGGTGCAGGTGCTGGCGGTCGAGAGCATCCGCCCGTCGCACCAGGCGCAGCTCGGCGCGCTCTTGCGCCACTCGGGCCTGCGCGCCGGCCTGCTGCTCAACTTTCACGCGCCGGTGCTCAAGCAGGGCATCCGCAAGCGCGTGCTCAAGCCGGAGGACTTCATGTAGCATCGTAACGTGGAGGTTCGACGTGATTAGATTCGCCTATGGCCTGATGGTGCTGCTGATCGTGTGCGCCGCGGGACCGCTGCGCGCCGACGAGGCGGCCAACACCGCGGCGGCCAAGCGGCTGTTCGCCTCGGGCACCAAGCACTTCGATCTGAACGAGTTCGAGCTGGCGCTGGCCGATTTCAAGGAGGGCTACCGGCTCAAGGACGATCCGGTGTTCCTCTACAACATCGCGCAGTGCCATCGGCTGCTGAACCACGACGTCGAGGCGATGCGCTTCTACAAGAGCTACTTGCGGCGCAGCCCGAACGCGCCGAACAAGCGCGAGGTGGAGAACAAGATCCGCGCGCTCGACGAGGCGATCGCCAGCCAGGAGAAGGCGCGCACTACGCCGAGCCACGGCGTGCTCACGCCCGGCGAGACGCCGCCGGCGTCGGTGGAGCCGCCGGTCACCGCGCCGCCCGCCGCGAGCGCGCCGCCCGCCGCGACTGCGCCCGCGGCGACGGTGGTGGTGGCGCCCGCGCCCCAGCCGACGCCGGTCTACAAGAAATGGTGGCTGTGGACCACGCTCGGCGTGGTGGTGGCGGTGGGCGTCGGCGTCGGGCTCGGCGTCGGGCTCACGCAATCGGGCGGCACCACCCACGGCCCGTTCCCGACGGTGACGTTTTGAGCCGCGCCGGCCTGCTCGCGCTCGTGCTCGCCGCCGGCTGCGGCTCG